>JBPCKO010000178.1:0-22206 GCA_051004215.1 Streptosporangiaceae bacterium
CGGGTTCCGGTTCATTCTGCTTCTCTTTGGGCCTCCCCCCCCCTCCGTTCCCCCCCCTTCCCCCCCCCCCCGAGGCCGGCCTGGCCATCGCGACCAGCGGCCTGTCCATGCGGTTCCGCAGCGGGCAGCTCGCCGTCGACCACATCGACCTGGCCGTGCCGCCGGGCAGCGTGTACGGGTTCCTCGGGCCGAACGGTTCGGGCAAGACCACGACGATCAGGATGCTGCTCGGGCTCGTCTACCCGACCGGCGGCTCGTTCCGCCTGCTCGGGACCGAGGCGGCCGACGGGCTGTACTCGGTGCTGCCCAGGGTCGGCGCCCTGGTCGAGGGCCCGGCGTTCTACCCGTTCCTGACCGGCCGGCAGAACCTGGCCAGGTGCGACGCGGCCGATCCGAGCGCGGATCTGGCGACGGTACGAGCCAGGATCGATCACGCGCTCGACCAGGTCGGGCTGCTGGCCGCGGCGGACAAGAAGTACCGGGCCTACTCCCTCGGCATGAAGCAGCGGCTCGGCATCGCGGCCGGCCTGCTCAGGCCGCGGGACCTGATGATCCTGGACGAGCCGACCAACGGCCTGGACCCGCAGGGGACCAGGGAGATCAGGGCGCTGGTCAAGCAGATCGCCGCCGGCGGCACCACCGTCTTCATCTCCTCGCACCTGCTCGCCGAGGTCGAGCAGATCTGCTCCCACGTCGGCGTCATGAGCACCGGCCGGCTGGTGTTCCAGGGCACGCTCGCGGACCTGCGCAGCCGGGGCGAGCCGAAGATCGCCATCCTGACCACCGACGAGCCGACGGCCGCCGAGGTGCTGCGCGCGCTCGGCCTGGCCGACATCGCCGCCGCCGACGGCCAGGTGACCGCCGCGCTCGGAGCCCACGCGCCGGAAAAGCTCAATGCCGAGCTCGTGCAGGCCGGGGTGCCGGTCGCCGGGCTGGCGACGGTGCGGCCGAGCCTGGAAGACCTGTTCGTCGCGCTGACCGGAGAGGGCTTCGATGTCAACGGCTAGCCCGGCCGCCGCCGTCGCGCCCCGGACGGCCGCAGCCGCCGCCCCGCTGCAGCACTGGGTGCGGTTGTTCCGCTCGGAATTGCGAATTATCTTTCGGCGGCCCCGGAACCTGGCCCTGCTGGCGCTGCTCGCGGCCGCGCCCGTGTTCCTGGGGATCGTTCTGCGGATTAACACCCCGCCGCCGGGCGCGGGCAGCGGCGGGGGGCCCGCCGTGTTCATCGGGCAGATCGCCGACAACGGGGTTTTCCTGTCGCTGTTCGCGATCTACGTCCTGCTTCCCGTGGTCGTGCCGCTGGCCGTGGCCGTGGTGTCCGGCGATTCGGTGGCCGGCGAGGCCGGGCTCGGCACGCTGCGGACCCTGCTCACCGTCCCGGCCGGCCGGATTCGGCTGCTGCTCACCAAGTACCTCGCCATCGTGGTGTTCTGCCTGGTCGCGTACCTGCTGATCGCCGTGCTCGCGCTGGCGCTGGGGGCCCTCCTGTTCCCGATCGGGCCGGTCACGCTGCTGTCGGGCGACACCGTGTCGCTGGCGGCCGGCCTCGGCCGGCTGGCGCTGATCGTGGGCTACGTGGTCGTCGCGCTGGCCGCGCTGAGCGCGATCGGCCTCGCGCTGTCCACCTTCACCCAGCACGCGATCGCGGTGATGGCCACGGTGCTGGTGATCGTCATCGTGAGCCAGATCCTGGACGCGGTCTCCCAGGTCGCCGTCATCCACCCGTACCTGCCGACGCACTTCTGGCTCGCGTTCGACACGCTGCTGCGCACCCCGATCGCGTGGGCCGGCGTACTGCACGGGCTCGCCTCGTTCGCGGTCTACACGGTGATCTTCCTGGCCGTCGCCTGGGCCAGGATGCGGCGGGCCGACGTCACCTGCTAGGACCTTTTCCCGGCCGCCAGAGGCGGTAGCGTTGGCAGGCATGCCCCCCGATCCTGGCCCCGATGTCGCCGTGCTGCTCGCGGCCGCGGTCGCCGGCATCGGCGGCGCGGAACGCCCGGGCCAGGTCGACATGGCCAAGGCGGTGCAGGCGGCCATCGAGTCCGGGGAGCACCTCGCCGTCCAGGCCGGCACCGGCACCGGCAAGTCCCTGGCCTACCTGGTCCCGGCGGCCAGGCACGCGGTCGAGCACGGCGCGACCGTGGTCGTGTCGACGGCCACGATCGCGCTCCAGCGGCAGCTGATCGACCGTGACCTGCCTCGGCTCACCGCCACGATCGCGCCGCTGCTGGGCCGCGAACCGGTGTTCGCGATCTTGAAGGGACGCCGGAACTACCTGTGCCTGCAGCGGCTGCGCGGCGGCCCTGGTGAGGACGAGGGCGAGGCCCTGTTCGATCCCGGCCTGGTGTCGGCAACCGGCCGCCAGGTGCAGCGGGTGCACGAGTGGGCCGATGCCACCACGACCGGGGACCGGGACGAGCTCGTGCCCGGCGTGTCTGATCAGGCCTGGCGCCAGGTTTCGGTCAGCGCCCGCGAATGCGTGGGCGTGCAGCGCTGCCCGTTCGGCTCGCAATGCTTCGCCGAGCTGGCCAGGGAGGAGGCCGGGCAAGCGGACATCGTCGTGACGAACCATGCGTTGCTGGCCATCGATGCCCTGGAGGACTACGAGATCTTCCCCGAGCACGACGTGGTGATCATCGACGAGGCACACGACCTGGTCGACCGGGTGACCTCGGTCGCCTCGGACGAGCTGTCGGCCCCGGCCGTCGAGACGGCCGCGCGGCGGTGCGGCAAGATGATCGGGGACAAGGCCATCGACCGGCTCCGCGACGCCGGCTACGGGGCCGAGCTGGCGCTGGCCGAGATCCCGGCCGGCCGGCTTGACGTCCTCGACGAGCACCTGGCCGCTTCCCTGACCATGGTCCGGGACGCGGCGATCGGCTGCGCGGCCGAGTTCCGCTCCGCCGCCAAGGCCAGCGAGGAGGAACCGGAGCGGCTGGCCGCCAAGCGGGCCGCCCTCGCCGCGATCGGTGATGTCGGCGACGCCGCGGTGCGGATGCTCGAGGCCTTCGGGCCGCCGATCGCCGAGCGCGCGGACGTCGTCTGGATGGACAAGCCCGCGGGCGAGGAGTTCACCCGGCCGCCCACGCTGCGGGTCGCGCCGCTGCGGGTCGGCGGGCTGCTGGCGAGCCGGCTGTTCGGCCGCCGGACCACGGTGCTGACGTCGGCGACGCTCGTGCTCGGTGGCTCATTCGAACCGCTGGCCAGGCAGTGGGGCCTGGCAGGCGCTCCCGAGGGGCCGGAGTCCGAACCAGCCGAGGGACCCGTCTCGGCCCTGGCCGAGCAGGCCATCGGCCCGGACGCCGCCGCCGCCGGCCGGGCTGGTCCGGATTCGGCCGCCGGCCGGGCTGGCTCGGACTCGGACTCGGCCGCGGGCCGGGCTGGTCCGGACTCGGCCGCGAACCGGCCTGGCTCGGGCCCGGGCTCAGGGACCGGCCCGCGCTGGTTCCGTGAAGGCGATCAGCCCCGGCACACGCTGGCCTGGACCGGCCTGGACGTCGGCTCGCCATTCGACCACCCGCGCAGCGGCATCCTGTACATCGCTCGCCACCTGCCGCCGCCCGGGCGGGACGGCCTGGCCGCGGCCTACCTGGACGAGATCCGCGAGCTTATCGAGGCGGCCGGCGGCCGCACGCTCGGGCTGTTCTCCTCGATGCGGGCGGCCAGGCAGGCGGCCGACGAGCTGCGCGACAAGCTCGCCGTCCCGCTGCTGTGCCAGGGTGATGACCAGACCGCGCAGCTCGTGAGCCAGTTCGCGGCCGACGAGCCGACCTGCCTATTCGGCACCCTGTCGCTGTGGCAGGGCGTCGACGTGCCCGGGCCGTCGCTGCGGCTGGTCGTGATCGACCGGATCCCGTTCCCGCGCCCGGACGACCCGCTCGCCTCGGCCCGGCAGCGGGCCGTGGCCGCGCACGGCGGCAACGGCTTCATGTCGGTCGCCGCGACCCAGGCCGCGCTGTTGCTGGCCCAGGGCTCGGGCCGGCTGCTGCGCACGATGACCGACCGCGGCGTGGTTGCCGTCCTCGACCCGCGGCTGAGCACGGCCCGCTACGCCGGGTTCCTGCGCGCGTCGCTGCCGCCGTACTGGACCACGACCGACCCGCAGGTCGTCAGGGGGGCGCTGCGGCGGCTGGCCGGCCCGGAGGCGTGAGGTCGGATTCCTGCCAGCTTTGCTCGCCGGCCGGCGGCAGGCTGGAGGGCATGACGACGATCGAGAACTCCACGACGTGGCAGGTGCGGGCTATCCCGGCCGGCGTGCTCGCCGAGCTCAGAACGACCGACGACGCAGGGAATCCGCCGCGTCCGGTCTCCGATGCCGAGGGCGGCAGCCCGCTGCGCTGCTGCTTGTCGCTGAGCCGCCCGGGCGAGCCGATCGCGCTGGTCAGTTACGCCCCGCTGCGCCGGTGGGCGGCCGAGACCGGCGCCGATCCAGGGCCCTATGACGAGACCGGCCCGGTCTTCATCCATCCGGGCGCGTGCCCAGGGCCGGGCGGCGAAAGCTTCCCGGCCGCGTACCTCGGCTCGCGCCGGGTGCTGCGCGCGTACGCCGCTGACGGCTCGATCCTGGGCGGCCGGCTGGCCGAGCCGGGGGAGCTTCGCGACGAGGCGGCCGCGGGCGGGGTCCTCGGCGAGGTGTTCGCCAACCCGCGCGTCGCGCTGGTGCACGCCAGAGCGCTCGAGTTCGGATGCTTCACGTTCGAAGTGCGCCGGGCCTGATGTCGGCCGCCGGCACCCGCCCGTCGCCGGCTGACTGCCGCCCGCCCGTGCTGCTCCGCGCGTTCGTGCTGTTCCGCGCGTTCGTGCTGCTCCGGCGTCCCTGCCCCTCCGCCCTCTTCGATCTGACTGTATGGGTAGAGTTATCCGGCTATAGCGATAACAAGTTTACCCACACAGTCAGAGGCGCTCGTTCGGGCCGAGGTGCGCTCGAGCACAGGCGCGCTGGGGCAGCGGCGCTCATTTGGGGCAGAGGAGCGTGGTCGCCGCTTTGCTTCGAGATCGGTCAGAGCACGTCGTGGCCGGGGTGCGGCTCGGCCGGGATCTCGGTCCGCTGGGCCGGGATCGAGCCGAGCCGGCCGGCCTGATAGTCCTCGAAGGCCTGGACCAGCTCGGCCCTGGTGTTCATCACGAAGGGGCCGTAGGCCGCGACCGGCTCACGGATCGGCTGGCCGCCGAGCACGAGCAGTTCCATGCCGTCGCCCGGGCCGTCGGCCCGCTGGTTCGCGGCGAAGGTGAGCACATCGCCCGGGCCGAACACGACCAGCTGGCCGGTACGAACCGGCCGCTTGTCGGTGCCGACGGTGCCCGATCCGGCCATTACGTAGCCGAGCGCGTTGAAGTCGGCCCGCCAGGGCAGCCGCAACTGGGCGCCCGGCTGCAGCGTCGCGTGCAGCAGGCTGATCGGGGTGTGGGTGACGCCGGGGCCTGGGTTGCCGCCGACTTCGCCGGCGATGACCCGGACCAGCGTGCCGCCGTCGGCCGAGCTGAGCAGCGCGACCTGGCCGGCCCTGATGTCCTGGTAGCGGGGCGCGGTCATCTTCATCGACTTGGGCAGGTTCACCCAGAGCTGGAAGCCGTGGAACAGGCCGCCGCTCATCACCAGGTCCTCGGGCGGCTCCTCGATGTGCAGGATGCCGCCGCCGGCCGTCATCCACTGAGTGTCACCGTTGGTGATCAGGCCGCCGCCGCCATTGGAGTCCTGATGCCGGAACGTCCCGTCGATGATGTAGGTGACGGTCTCGAAGCCGCGGTGCGGGTGCCAGGCGGTGCCCTTCGGCTCACCGGGCGCGTAATCCACCTCGCCCATCTGGTCCATGTGGATAAACGGGTCGAGTGCGCGCAGGTCGACGCCGGCGAACGCGCGGCGGACCGGGAAGCCCTCGCCCTCGTACCCGGACGGCGCCGTAGTCACCGTCAGCACCGGCCGGTCTTGCGACACGGCCTGGTCGGGCTCGGCGATCCTGGGCAGTAGCAAGATGTCGTCGACGGTCACAGCAGGCATGTCGTGATCCTCCCACCAGGGCGGACGTGGGCCTGGTCCGGCCCGCTCCCGCCACCCTACGTTCCGCCGTCTACAACATTAGTTGAACACGCAACATTCCCGCCTACGGTGATCATGACGGTCAGAGAGGAAGGCCGGACTCCAGGTGGGCCAGACCGGCGTCGATGCGGGCGAACATGTCGGGACCGACGTTGGCGTGGGTCCAGTCTGACCACGGCATGGTCGCCGCCATGATCACGCCGATGATCGCGCCGGCCACGTTGCGGACGGCGAAGTCGTCGGGATCCCGGCCGGAGCGCCTGGCCTCGGCCTCGGCCAGCAGGGTGATCGTCCTGGCGAACTCGTCCATCGCCTTGGCCCGGATGTCGGGCACGGTCAGCGACAGCTCGGCGGCCTCGCGCAGGGCGGCGAGGTCGTCGTCACCGAGGGTGCTGAGAGCCTCCCTGATGGCGGCGCGGAAGGCCGTGACCGGCGGCAGGCCAGGCGGCTGGGCCTCGAAGGCGCTGGCCATGAGGACGTCCATGTCGTCTTGGAGGACGACGTCTTCCTTCGTCGGGAAGTAGCGGAAGAACGTGCTCGGCGAGACTTCGGCGGCCTCGGCAATCTGGTCGACCGTGGTCGCCTCGTAGCCCTGTTCGCGGAACAGCCGGAGGGCGTGCTCCCTGATGGCTGCGCGCGTCCTGGCCTTCTTGCGCTCCCGCAGGCCGGGCCGCGGCACGGCAGGTGCCTCGTTCATGGTGACATTCTGCTCCGCGGCCCCGGCGATGTCGCGGGCCCGGCGCGGGCGGCCGGGGCTGGCGGGTCCGCGGGGGCGGCCAGGGTGGGCTGGTCCGGGGGGCCGGCCAGGGCGGGCGCCTCGCCTGGTCCGGCCGTCGCGGGGGGTTCGGGGTCGGCCGTCGCCCGGCCCGGCAGGAACGCCAGCGCGAGCAGCGCCGACGCGATCGCGATGCCGGCGCAGACCCAGAGCATGACGTCCAGGCCGTGCACGTAGGCGGACCTGATCAGGGCCAGCAACGGCGGCGAGCCGGCCGCGCGGGCGACTGCGACCCCGCCGGCCACGCTGGCCCTCACGAGGTGGGCCGCCGGCGCGGGCAGGGCGGGCAGGTGCAGGTGGGCTCGGTACACGGTGGCCATGACGGTGCCCAGAACCGCGACCCCGATCGTGCCGCCCACCTGGCGCATCGCGGTGATCAGGGCCGAGCCGGAGCCGCTGCGGGCGGGGGAGAGCGCGCCCAGGGCGGCGTTCAGGGCGGTCGGCATGGCGATGCCGAGCCCGAGGCCGGTGGCGGCGAACCAGGCCGCCGCGAATCCTGAGCCGCTGGCCAGCGAGGTGCCGGTGCCGATCGCGAGGGCCGCCGCCATGATCGCGAACCCGGTCGCCACCAGCATCTTCGGGCTGACCGGCACGGGCGGCGGAGCTGATGGGGTGGCGGCGCGGCGGGCGGACTTGCGCGGGGTCTGCAGGCGCTGGCCGATGACCAGGCCGACCGCGAGGCCGCCGATCATCGGCAGCATCCGGACCCCGGCCGCGAGCGAGTCGAGGCCGCGCACGTCCAGGAAGTACTGCGGCATCGCGAACACCAGGCCGAACAGGGCGAACGAGACGAGCGTGGCCAGGATCGTGCCCCAGGTGAACCCGGCCGAGCCGAACAGGCTCAGGTCGACTAGTGGCTGGGTTGGTGGCCGGGCGGTTGGCTGGGCTAGTGGCCGGGGGTGGGCTGGACCGCGGCGACGCGGCGGGCAGTGGCGGATAGCCGGCTGACCCGGCGCTCCCACTGCGCGAAGGCGGCCAGCGCTGCCGCGCCGGCGATCATGGTGACGATCGCGGTCGGGTTGGTCCAGCCGTTCTGGCCTGCCTCGATGAGCCCGTAGGTCAGGCTGGTCAGCCCTGCGCTGGACACGGCGATCCCGACCAGGTCGACGCCCGGGCGGCCGTCGCCCTTGGACTCCGGCATCAGCGCGAACACGGCGACCAGGGCGATCAAGATCACGGCGGCGGCGAGCCCGAGCACGGCCCGGGCCGCGATCAGTTCCGCCGCCGAGGTCGAGTAGGCGCAGGCCAGCGAGGCCAGGCCGAAGACCGCGAGCGCCCAGAGCAGCAGCCGCTGGCGGCCGATCCGGTCGCCGAGCAGCCCGGCGGGCAGCAGCGCCGCGGCCAGCACCAGGCTGTAGGCGTCCACGAACCACTGCAGGTCGGCCGAGGACGCATGCAGGTCGGCCGAGACGGTGGGCAGGGCGAGCGTCAGCACGAACAGGTCGAGCGCCACCACGAGCACGCTGAGCGACAGCGAGGCCAGCGCCCACCAGCGGCGCGACTCACCTGATATCATGACAGTCACCTTCTAGTAAAAGTTACCTTCATAAATAAGTTAGAGTGTTCTGACAGTAACTGTCAATTGACTCAATCTGGCAGTTCGGCTGACGGGCGAGAGGCGGGGGTGACCGTTGACGAGTGGGGGAAACTGGTGTCGTGCGGGACGGGCGTCCCGTCATGGCAAAGCCAGGAGACAGTGATGCCAGAGCCAGAGGGCAAGGAACTCGAGCAGGTTCGCGCACGCCGGGGCGAGCTGCGAGAGAAGTACCTCAAGCCGAGGGGGAGCAGGCCACCGACGACGGTTCAGGGAGTCCATCACCTCGCCCTGATCTGCCGGGACACCGAGGAGACGATCAAGTTCTACCAGGAATTCCTCGGTTTCCCGCTGGTCGAGCTGGTGGAGAACCGCGACTACAAGGGCTCGAACCACTTCTTCTTCGACATCGGCGACCGCAACCTGCTGGGGTTCTTCGACTTCCCCGGGCACGACCACCCGGACTGGATGGAGACCATCGGCGGGGTCCAGCATCTCGCCATCTCGGTGTCGCCCGCCCAGTTCGACGCGGCCAAGAAGAAGCTCGACGAGGCCGGCGTGGACTACCTCGGACCGGACCGGGGCGTGGAAGAGAGCATGTACTTCCGCGACCCGAACGGAGTCGGGCTCGAGCTGTACAGAGAAGAGCTCGGCTTCTTCAACGGCGAGCCCTTGCTGGACTAGCGCGGGCGGGCGCGGTCCGCCGGAGCGGCCGGGCTAGCGCAGCTCGCGGCGGATCACCAGGCGCAGTCCCGACCAGATCTCGTCGATCGCGCACACCTTGTTGTCGACCAGGCCGGTCGGGAGCGCGACTTCCCTGATCACGTTTTCGGTCATGTCGGTCGGCACCTTCGAGGCGCGCTTGGGCCAGGCGACCCAGAGGCCGCAGGCCGGGGCCATCCTGGCCCGCAGCAGGCCGAGCTGGCTCTCCAGGTCCACCCGCCAGGTCACGAACGCGATGATCACGTCGAACTTCGCGGCCGCGCGGAGGTGGGTGGCGATCTCCGCCTTGTCCCCGACCTCGGCGGCCAGCCGGTCGGTGAACCCGTCGGGGGCGCCGACGATGACGACCTCGTCGTCCTCGCCGATGCCGAGCTTGCGCGGCAGCGGCGTGCCGGAGTAACCCGGCGAGTGACTCGCCTGCTGAGTCATCGGGGGCACCTCCTGCCGGGTCGGCGCGCGAACAGCCGCGCGCGGCGGATCAGTCGAAGTAGAAGCCGCCGGGGCGCTGGTTCCGGTCGGCGATCAGGCCGGCCAGCGTCGCGATGGCGATCTCGGGCGGGGTCCTGGATCCGATGTTGAGCCCGATCGGCCGGTGCACCCGGGCGATCTCGTCCGGCGCGACCCCGAGCATGGCCAGGGCCTGGATGTGCGGCGGCTCGGCCCGCGGGCTGCCCATGATGCCGACCCAGCGGGCCGGCGTGACCAGCGCGTCCCTGAGCATGACCCCGAGTTCCTCCCGGTGGTGATCGGTCACCACGACGTCACTCCGCTCGTCCGGGACCGCCCCGATACCGGAGTGCACCTCGATCCCTGATCCGGCGGCGTCCTTGGCCAGTTCGGCGTCCGGCTCGACCAGGACCGCCTGGTAGCCCGCGTCGGCGGCATAACGCAGCAGGTACTGCGAGACCGGGTTGGCGAAGACTGCGACCAGCGTGCGGTCCTGATCAGGAGCGGGCACCGTACCGTGGGCAACCGCGCAGGCCGCGCTGTGCACGTGGCCCTCCTCGCCGTGGGCCGGACTCCCGTGGGCGTGGTCGTCGTGGCCGTGCGGATGCGGGTGCTCATGGTCGCTGGTCATAGGACTGAGCTTGCCACGAGCCGGCCAGCGGGCGCTATGGCAGGGCTGGCTAGCCGTTCAGGAGCTCGCGGACCGCCTCGCGGAGCGGATCCATCCTGGCCCGGGCCGCCCGGCGCGCCTCGGTGAGGCGCCCGGCGATCACCGGCTCGACCACCTCCAGGTAGGCCTTGATCCTGGGCTCGGTGCCGCTAGGCCTGATCACCACCCGCGCGCCGGCCAGCCAGTACCGCAGCACGTCGGCGGAGGGCAGATCGCCGGTGCCGCCGGTCAGGTCGGAGGTCGAGGTGACCACCTGGCCGGCCAGTTCGGCCGGGGCCGCGATCCGCAGCCGGGACATCACGTGCACCGGCTCGGTCGTCGGCACGGTGATCTGCCCGGTCAGGTGCACGCCGTGCGCGGCCTCGAGCGCATCGTAGGCCTCCAGCAGCGAATCGCCGCCCGCCCTGGCCCTGGTGGCCAGGCTGAGCACGGCCAGCGCCGCGCCGATCCCGTCTTTATCCCTGACCGTGGTCCCGACGGTGTAGCCGAGCGCCTCCTCGTAGCCGAACAGAAACCTGGTCTCGGGTTTCAGGGCGCCGGCCCTGGCAATCCACTTGAACCCGGTCAGCGTCGCGGCGTAGGCGGCGCCGGCCGCCCGGGCGATGCTGGCCAGCATGGTGGCCGACACGATCGTGCTCGCGACCAGCGGCCTGCTCGCGCCGCCGTCCTGGCGGCCCGGGCCCGACCCGCCGTTGCGGGCGGCGTCCCGGCCGAGCAGGTACGCGCCGAGCAGCGCGCCGACCTGGTCGCCGGTCAGCGTGCGCCAGCCGCCGGCCGCGGTGTCGTCGGGCACGGCGACGGCCAGCCGGTCCCCGTCCGGGTCGTTGGCGATCACCAGTTCCGCGCCGGTCCGGCGAGCCTGGGCCAGGGCGAGATCGAGGGCGCCAGGCACTTCCGGGTTCGGGAACGCCACGGTGCGGAAGTCCGGGTCGGGCTCGAACTGCGCGTCCACGAGGTCGGGGGCCGGGAAGCCCGCCTGCTCGAACGCCCGCAGGGCCACCGCCCCGGCCACGCCGTGCAGCGGGGTGTAGGTGAACCGCAGCCAGGCGGCGCCCTTGGGCGCGGGGGACGCCGCGCAGATCTCCTCCAGGTAGGCGGAGGTGACCTCGTCGCCGAGCCGGGTGATCAGGGGGTCATCGAGCGGCGCGACCGGCACGTCGGACAACGGGCCGACCGCGCGGGTGGCCGCCTCGATCTCCAGGTCGGCGGGCGGGACGATCTGCGCGCCGTCGTCGAGGTAGAGCTTGTAGCCGTTGTCGGCCGGCGGGTTGTGGCTGGCCGTGATCATGATGCCGGCGGCCGCACCGAGGTGCCGGACCGCGAACGCGAGCACGGGGGTCGGCAGGCGCGGCGGGAGCAGGCGTACGGCGATACCGGCGCCGGCCAGCACGCGGGCGGCTTCGAGGCAGAATTCCTCGCTCCGGTGCCGTGCGTCGCAGCCGATCACCACCCCCGTGAGGGCGGCATCGGTGTCGATGTAGAGCAGCCAGCCGGCCAGGGCGGCGGTGGTGCCCCGGACCACGGCCCGGTTCATCCGGTTCGGGCCGGCCGCGACCGCGCCCCGCAACCCGGCGGTGCCGAACTCCAGGTGGGCGCCGAACCGGTCGTTCAGCTCGGCCGCGGCCCGGCTGGCGTCCTCGCCTGGCCCGTCCGCCTCGCCGTCGGCCGCCCGGAGCAGCGCGGATAGCTCGGCCTGGTCGCGTTCGTCGGGATCGTCGGCGATCCAGGCCTGCACCTGGTCGCGCAGGTCGGCGCCGATCACGAGGCGTTCCCCGCGGCCTGCCCAGGGCCGTCGTGGCCGGCCGGCCGGATGCCGGGCAAGATCCTGGCCAGCAGGGCGCCGACCTGGGCGGCGGAGGCCCGCCCGGCCGCGATCACCTCGGTATGGTCCAGCGCTGCGGTGGACAGGCCGGCCGCCGGGTTGGTGACCAGCGAGATCGCGAGCACCTCGGCGCCGAGGTGGCGGGCCGCGATGGCCTCCAGCGCGGTCGACATGCCGACCATGTCCGCGCCGGCGCCGCGCAGCCAGCGGATCTCAGCCGGCGTTTCGTAATGCGGGCCGTGCAGGGCGGCGTAGACGCCCTCGGCCAGGCTCGGGTCGGCCTGGCGGGCCAGCGCCCGCAGCCGGGGCGAGTACAGCCCGGACAGGTCGACGAACCGTGATCCGTACCCCTCCGGCGGCTCCGGCCCGGTCAGCGGGGACCGGCCGGTCAGGTTCAGGTGGTCGCTCAGCAGCACCGGCTGGCCGACCCGGTAGGTCTCGTTGATCCCGCCGGATGCGTTGGTCAGCACGATCACCGAGCAGCCGGACGCCACCGCGGTGCGGACCCCGTGTACGACCGCCTCGACCGGGTGCCCCTCGTACAGGTGGGTGCGGCCAAGGTAGACCAGCACGCGCAGGTCGCCGGCTGCGACCGAGCGGGCGACCGGAGCGTGGCCAGGCACGGTGGGCGGCGCGAAGCCGCCCAGGTCGGCCAGCGGGAACTCGGCCTCGGTGGCGCCGATCGCATCAGCCGCGGGCCGCCAGCCGGAGCCCAGCACGACCGCGACGTCGTGGTGTTCGCGCCCGGTAATCGAGGCCAGGTTGGCCGCGCTCGCCCGCGCGGCAGCATAAGGGTCGTGGGTCACGTGCATACTCTCGCAGGCTCGCTCTAGGCCTTCGCGTAGGGCTGGCCGTCGGCGGCCGGGGCGCGGACCTTTCCGACCAGGCCGACGACCGCGAAGATCGTGGCCAGGTACGGGATCATCAGCAGAAATTCGGACGGGATCTGCGGGTTCAGCGAGGACAGCACGATTGCGAGGCTGTCGCTGACCCCGAACAGCATCGCCGCCGCGACGGAGCCGAGCGGCGTCCATCGCCCGAAGATCATCGCGGCAAGCGCTATGAAGCCGAGGCCGGAACTGATGTCCTTGGCGAAGAAGCCGGTCGATCCGACGGTGATGTACGCGCCCCCGATGCCGGCCACCGCGCCGCCCAGGACCACGTTGCGGTAGCGGGTCCACAGCACCCGGATGCCGACGGTGTCCGCGGCGGTCGGATGCTCGCCAACGGCCCGCACCCGCAGTCCCCACCTGGTGCTGAACAACCCGACCTGGATCACGACGATCAGCACGTAGGCGATGTACAGGAAGATCGAGGCGTCAAAGAAGATCGGGCCGATGATCGGGATGTCGCCGAGCAGCGGGATCTTCACGTTACTGAACGTGAATCCCTGGTTCAGGTTCTGGTTCGGCACCATCAGCCGGTCGTACAGGAACCCGGTTAGCCCGAGCGCGAGCACGTTGAGCACCACGCCGAGGATGATCTGGTCGACCAGGAACGTGATCGCGAAGACCGCGAGCATCAGGCCGAGCAGCGCCGCGGTGAGCGATCCGGCGATCAGCCCCAGCCACACCGAGCCGACGATGCTCGCGATCAGCGCGCCGAAGAACGCGCCGGTCAGCAGCTGGCCCTCGATCGCGATGTTGATCACGCCGGACCGCTCGCACAGGCACCCGGATAGCGCGCCGAAGATCAGCGGGATCCCCGAGATGAACGATTGCTGTGCCAGGCTGATCAGGTTGACCGCGGTGGCGTTGCCGGCATCGGCCCAGCACAGCAGCGCGATCAGGAAGCAAGTCAGCGCCCCGCCGATGCTCAGCCGCCGGGCCACCTTGCCCGGCTCGCCGAAGGCGCGCCAGACGCCCAGGAGTACCGAGATCGCGCCCATCACGTAGCAGACGATGGCGGCCGGGACGGTGATATTGGGGACCTGCACCCCGGCCCCGGTGATGGACAGCTGGAAGGTGGCGTTCCCGGCGTGCGAGAACAGGCCGAACGCGGCCATGTCGACGAGGCCGAGGAAGACGAAGAACCCCGCGGCCAGATACCGCCGGCTGAGCGTCACCGGCAGCCGGACTGGCACGGTCAGCGTGGTCATCCGTTCCACCCCTTCGCCGTGGCCTCCATGCCGGTCGTGCGCGCGGCCCGCAGCCGGAAGATGATCCTGATCAGCGGCGGAGCCGCGACGAACAGCACGATGAGGCCCTGGATGACCTCGACGATGTCGACCGGCACCTGCGGGTTGGTGGCCGCCTGCATCACCGTGCCGCCGGCCTGCAGGGCGCCGAACAGCAGCCCGGCCATCAGCACGCCGAACGGCCTGGCCCGGCCGAGTAGCGCGACCTTGATGCCGTCGAAGCCGTAGGTGCCGGAGATGTTGGGGTTCAGCGGCGGCGGCGGGCCGCCGCCCTGGATGATCGTCGACGCGGCCAGGCCCGCCAGGCCGCCCGAGATCAGCATGACCAGGATCCAGCTTCGCTCAACGCTCATGCCCGCGCTCTTGGCGGCCCGCGGGTTGGCCCCGACCGTGCGGAACTGGAAGCCGATCGTGCTCCGGCTGAGTAGCCAGGCCACCGCGAACACGGCTGCCACCGCGATCAGGAAACCCACATTCACCTGCGGCGGCGGCCCGCCGACGTGGGGGAACACGGCGTTGTTGTCGATGGCCGGGGATGTCGAGTTGGTCTGGTGCGGCTGCTGCAGGGCCGAGGGCGTGGAGAGCAGGTAGTTGAGCAGGTTGTACATCACGTAGTTGAGCATGATCGTGATGATCACCTCGTGGGCGCCGGTGCGGGCCTTGAGGAAACCCACGATCCAGCCGAGGATGGCCCCGCCGACGAAGGCGCCGATCACGCACACGACGATGTGGATGCCGGCCGGCAGGTGGAAGTCGAAGCCGAGCCAGGCGGCCACGCACGCGCCGCCGATGAACTGGCCGGCCGCTCCGATGTTGAACAACCCGGCCCGGAACGCGATCGCGACCGACAGGCCGGTCAGGATCAGCGGCGTCGCCTCGAACGCGGTGAGCGAGAGCGGGTAGAAGATCGCCGCGATCGAGCCGCCGTGGAAGGCCGCCGAGATCGTAGCCGGGCTGAAGATGGCGCCCTCGAACAGCGCCGAGTACGCGCTGGCGATGGACGACCAGGTCGTCGACAGCGCGTTGCCAGGGGCGGCGAAGAAGGAGTTCCAGGCGTGCAGCACGTTCGGGTCGCTGAACACGATCAGCAGCGCGCTGACCACCAGGGCCAGGAACATCGCGAGCACCGTGATCACGAACGGGCTGCCGTAAACGATCGCTTCGATGATCGCGTTCCCGGTGAGCTTGATCCGGGACTGACCAGGGGCCGGCTTGCCGTCGCCCGGCTCGCCGGTCTCCACCGCGGTTCCGGTTGCGGCGGGGTCGGCGGTTCCGGGATCGGACTGGAAAGGACTGCCCGTGGTCTCGCTCATAGCTCGGGCTCCTGGTTGAGTGCCTGCGCCGCGACCTCTTCCGGCGGCGTCGCCGCGACCTGGGCGTGCGCGGCGGCCGCGCCGGCGCCTGCCATCATCAGGCCGAGCTCGGCCTCGGAGATGTCCGGTGCGCTGAAGCCCACGATCTTGCCCTCGTACATGACCGCGATCCGGTCAGAGAGCGCGTAGATCTCGTCTAGCTCGGACGACACGATCACGACGGCAACGCCCGCGTCTCGCTGGGCGACGATCTGCTTGTGCACGAACTCGATCGAGCCGACGTCCAGGCCCCTGGTCGGCTGGCTGGCCAGCAGCACCGTGTTGTCCCGGCTCAGCTCCCTGGCCAGGATCACCTTCTGCTGGTTGCCGCCGGACAGCGTGCCCGCCATCGTCTGCACCGAGGTGGTCCGGACGTCATAGTCGGCGACCTGGGTCGCGGCGGCCTTACGGACGACGGCCGGGTCCATCGCGATCCCTGAGGCGTACGGGGGCCGGTCATAGACGTCCAGGATCAGGTTCTCGGCGACCGTGAAGCCCTGGACCAGGCCGTCTTCCTGGCGGTCCTCCGGGATGTAGCCGATCCCGGTGCGGAGCCGGTCCCTGGTCGACAAGTGCGCGATGTTCTTGCCGTCGAGCAGCACAGTGCCGGTGGCGGGGCGCAGGCCCATCAGCGCCTCGCACAGGTCGGTCTGCCCGTTGCCCTGCACGCCGGCGATGCCGAGGATCTCCCCGCCGCGCACCTCGAACGACAGGTCCTGCACGACCGTGCTCGCCCGCTCGCCGGGCACGGTGAGGTTCTGCACCGCCAGCCGGACATCACCCGGATGGGCCTCGCCTTTGCTGACCCGCAGCTGGACCGAGCGGCCGACCATCAGCGCAGCCAGCTCGGCGCCGCTGGTCGACGGCACCCGCTCGCCAACTACGGCGCCGCGCCGGATGACCGTGATGGTGTCGGCGATCGCCTGGACTTCCTTGAGCTTGTGCGAGATGAAGATGATCGACCGGCCGCCCTCGCGCAGCTCGCGCATGATCCGGAACAGGTCCAGGGTCTCGTTCGGGGTCAGCACCGCGGTCGGCTCGTCCAGCACGAGCACGCTGGCGTTCCGCAGCAGCACCTTGATGATCTCCACCCGCTGCTGGACGCCGACCGGGATGTCCTCGACGTAGGCGTCCGGGTCGACCTGCAGGCCGTACCGCTCGGAGAGCTCGAGCACGTCGCGGCGGGCCCGCCGGCGGTCGAGCAGGCCGATGCTCGGCAAGCTCAGCGAGGGTACAGTCAGCCCGCCGAGCTTCAGGGCCGGGGTCCGCATGTGCCGCACCGGCTCCGAGCCGAGGGTGACGTTCTCGGCCACGGTGAAAACCGGTACCAGCATGAAATGCTGGTGCACCATGCCGATGCCGGCGTTGATCGCGGACTTGGGCGAGCGGATCTGCACCGGCTTGTCGTCGATCAGGATCTCGCCCTCATCCGGCTGCATGAGGCCGTACAGGACATTCATCAGGGTGGTCTTGCCGGCCCCGTTCTCGCCGAGCAGGGCCCGGATCTCGCCGGGCTGCACCACCAGGTCGATGCGGTCGTTGGCGACAAGCGCGCCGAAGCGCTTGGTGATGCCCCGCAGCTCAAGCTTCACCGGCCGCCCCCCCTCCCCGCGGGCGCGGTTGGCTGCCCGGGCCGGGCCCAGGCAGCCAACCGGCTCAGACGGCTGCTACCGATCGTCTAGGTCAGACCGGGCTCTTGGTCGCCGGGACGATCTTGCCGGACTCGATCTGCGCCTGGAGGTTCTTGATCTCGGTCTGCAAGGCAGCCGGGACCTTGCTGGTGAAGGTGTGGTACGGAGCCAGCACGGCGCCGCCGTTCTTGAGCGTGCCCACGTAAGCGCCGCCCTTGAAGGAGCCGTTCACGGCCGACATGATCGCGTCCTTCACCGAGGTGGTGATGCCCTTCTCGACGCTGGTGATCATGTACTTGCAGTACGAGGCCGCGCTGACGCAGCCGTCGGTGTCGACCCACATCATGTTGACGGACTTGCCGCTGTTGTTCGCGGTCTGGATCGCCTTTGCGGTACCCAGGCCGACGCCGCCGGCCACCGGGAAGATGATGTCCGCGCCCTCGTTGATGAACGTGTCGGCGATCTGCTGGCCCTTGCCGAGGTCGGTGAAGTTGCCAGCGAAGGTGCCCTTCTGGGTCTTCTCGTCCCAGCCGAGCACGGTCACGTTCTTGTGGTGCACCTTGTTGTAGTACTGCACGCCGTCCCAGAAGCCGTCCATGTAAATGGTCACGGTGCCGAACGGCTGGCCGCCGTAGGTGGCGACCTTGCCTGTCTTGGTCATGCCCGCGGCCAGGTAGCCGCCGAGGAACGCGTCCTGGACGGTGTTGTAGGTCAGCTGGTCGATGTTGGTGAGCGGCTTCGCGCCCTTCTTCAGCGGGAGGCAGAAGGAGGCGTACGAGCAGTCCACGATCGCGAACTTCTGCGAGGGGTTGGCCTTGGCCGCCGTCTGCGTCGCGCTCGCCATCAGGAAGCCGACGGTGACGATGATCCCGCACTTCTCGCCCACGAACGTCGAGATGTTCCTGGCGTAGTCCGCCGTCGACGTCGAGGGCAGGTTCTTGATCGCGATGCTGGAGTCGGCCTTATTCGCGGCCTGGAAGCCCTCCCACGACGACTGGTTGAACGATTTGTCGTCCAGGCCGCCGGTGTCGGTGACCATGCACGCAGTGAATTTGGTGGCGCCGGCCGTGGAACTCGACGAGTTTCCGCCCCCGCCCGACCCGCCACCGGAGCCCGAGCCCGCGCTCGCGCACGCCGATGTGAGGAGCGCCAGCGCGCTGAGCGCGGTGACGACCTTCAATGTCCCTCTCACGGTACCTCCTCTACCGGGCGGCCTCCGGCCGCCGCGAATGCCAGCCTGTTACCCGGGGCCCGGCCGGCCGGGGCGCATCAAAGAACCCGGAGTCCCCCACGGGATGATCAGGAATGTATAACCGTCACGGGTGTTGCGGTAGCGGGTAATCCTGCCAGTACGGTGCTGTTGTGAAATCGATACGCGGACAATAACGCTGATAACTCGAAAAGCGGTCAATTTGAGCATAACACCCGGGGGAGCCCTTATGAGCATTGACTGGCCGGCGCTGCGCACCGCCGCCACCAAAGCCGCTGCCAACGCCTACGCGCCCTACTCCCGGCTGCGCGTCGGCGCGGCCGGGCTGACGTCCGACGGCAGGGTCGTGACCGGCTGCAATGTGGAGAACGCCTCGTTCGGGCTGACCCTGTGCGCCGAGTGCGGGCTCGTCAGCGCGCTGCACGCGGCCGGGGCCGGGCGGCTGGTCGCGGTCAGCGTGGTCGCGGGCGACGGCGCCCCGCTCGTGCCGTGCGGCCGGTGCCGCCAGCTCCTGCTCGAGGCGGGCGGTCCCGGCCTGCTGATCGACGCCGACGGCGGCCCGCGCACGCTCGGCGAGCTGCTGCCCGGCGCGTTCACCGGCACCGACCTGGCCGAGCGGCGGGATAGCCGTGCCTGACGCGGTCGACCTGATCAGGGCCAAGCGGGACGGCCGGCCGCTGGCCGGGCCGGATATTGCCTGGCTGATCGACGCCTACACCAAGGGGACGGTCGCCGACGAGCAGATGTCCGCGATGGCGATGGCGGTCTTCTTCCGCGGGCTGACGCCGGACGAGCTGCGGGCCTGGACCGACGCCATGGTGGCCTCGGGCCGCCGGCTCGACCTGTCCGCGGTTTCCGCGCCGACCGTGGACAAGCACTCCACCGGCGGAGTCGGCGACAAGGTCTCGCTGATCCTGGCCCCGCTGGTCGCCGCCTGCGGCGCCGCGGTGCCGCAGCTATCCGGCCGCGGGCTCGGCCACACCGGCGGGACCCTGGACAAGCTGGAGTCCATCCCTGGCTGGCGGGCCGGGCTGTCGGGGGACGAATTCGTCGAGATGCTGTCCACCGTCGGCTGCGTGATCTGCGCCGCCGGGGAGGACCTGGCCCCGGCTGACCGCAAGCTGTACGCGCTGCGGGACGTGACCGGGACGGTGGAGTCGATCCCGCTGATTGCCAGCTCGATCATGAGCAAGAAGATCGCCGAAGGAACCGAGTCGCTGGTCCTGGACGTCAAGGTCGGCCGGGGGGCGTTCATGCGCGACCTGGACCGGGCCCGCGAGCTGGCCCAGACCATGGTGCGGCTGGGCACCGAGTCGGGGGTGCGGACCGTGGCGCTGCTCACGGCGATGGATGTTCCGCTCGGCCGGGCGGTGGGCAACGCGGTCGAGGTACAGGAGTCCGTAGGGGTGTTGCGCAACGAAGGCCCTGATGACCTGACCGAGGTGACGCTCGCGCTGGCCAGGGAAATGCTCGCGCTGGCCGGCCTGGACGCCGATCCGGAGCAGGCGCTGGCCGACGGGCGGGCCCTGGAGACCTACCGGAAGATGGTGGCCGGGCAGGGCGGCGATCCCGACGCCGAACTGCCGGCCGCGCGGCATGTGCAGGTCGTCGAGGCCGGCGCGGACGGCTGGCTGCGGGACCTGGACGCGCTCGCGGTTGGCACCGCGGCGTGGCGACTAGGCGCCGGGCGGGCACGTAAGGAAGATCCGGTAAGTGCCGGAGCGGGCATCATCTGCCTGGCCAAGCCGGGCGACCAGGTGTCCGCGGGCCAGCCGCTGCTCGAACTGCGGGCCGATGACCCGGCCCGGTTCGAGCGGGCCAGGCAGGCGCTGGACGGCGGCATCGAGATCGGCCCGCAGCCGCCGGAGCCCGGCCCGGTCGTGATCGAGCGGGTCGCCTGACCGGGGGACGGTCCTGAGCAGTAAGGAGCGAAGCAATGGCGCCGACGCTTGAGCAGATCCAGCGGGTACCGAAGGTCCTGCTGCACGACCACCTGGACGGCGGGCTGCGGCCGCGGACCATCGTCGAACTCGCCGAGGCGAGCGGCTACGCCGGCCTGCCCACCAGCGACCCGGACGAACTGGGCGTCCTGATCAGCGCCGCGGCGGCCGCGCGGGGCAACCTCGAGGTCTACCTGGAGACGTTCAAGCACACGGTCGGCGTGATGCAGAACGCGGAGGCGCTGCGCCGGGTCGCGGCCGAGTGCGCGGAGGACCTCGCGGCCGACGGCGTGGTTTATGCCGAAGTCAGGTTCGCGCCAGAACTCCACGTCGAGCGCGGACTGACCCTGGACCAGGTGGTCGAGGCGGTACTCGAAGGGTTCGCCATCGGCAGCGCGGGCCGCGGGATCCGGGTCTACGCCCTGCTGACCGCGATGCGGCACGCGGCCAGGTCCCTGGAGATCGCCGAGCTCGCGGTCAGGTACCGGGACGCAGGCGTGGTCGGATTCGACATCGCGGGGGCCGAGGCGGGGAACCGCCCGAGCCGCCACCTGGATGCGTTCCAGTACGTGGCCAGGGAAAACTTCCACATCACGATCCACGCGGGGGAGGGGTACGGCCTGCCCTCGATCTGGGAGGCGGTGCAGTGGTGCGGCGCCGAGCGCCTGGGCCACGGAGTCCGGATCATCGACGACATCACGGTCGAGCCGGACGGCACGGCCCGCCTGGGCCTGCTGGCCAGCTTCGTCAGGGACCGGCGGATCCCGCTGGAAATGTGCCCCACCTCGAACGTCAACACCGGCGCGGCCGGCTCGATCAAAGAGCATCCGATCGGGCTGCTGCGGGCGCTGTCGTTCCGGGTCACGGTCAACACCGACAACCGGCTGATGAGCCAGGTGAGCCTGTCGTCGGAGTTCGCCGCCCTGGGCGCGGCCTTCGGGTACGGCTGGTCGGACATCCAGTGGCTGACGATCAACGCGATGAAGAGCGCGTTCGCGCCGTTCGACGAGCGGCTCGCGCTGATCAACACCGTGATCAAGCCGGGCTTCGCGGCCGCCATGGCGCCCCCGGTCACCGTCCGGCCAGCCGTGTCCGGCCACCGCACCTGAGCCCGGTCCCGGACGCCGTCGGCCAGGGGAACGGGCCGGGGCGGGCGTCAGCGGACCTGCTTGATCCGGCCCCTGAATTCGCAGCCGGGGGCGGGTGCCGAGCCGGGGCCGCTACTCAAGTCGGGCGGGGCCGGGTAGCGTCGGTGCCGTGGCAGTGGACGTGAGCAGCGGGACGACGCGCGAAGGCGGTGTCGCCTGGCCGGGCGGCGGATCGTGGCTGGCCGACGTGGCGACCTCCGATGCCGGGCTGCGGCAGGTGCTGCACGGGCTTCCGGGCGTCGACCAGGTCGGCGTGCAGGGCCGGGTCGCTGGCCTGGCTACCCGGTCGATCAAGAAGGACGCCAAGCTGGCCGCGCTCGACCTCGCGGTGCGGATGGTCGACCTGACCACGCTGGAGGGCGCGGACACCCCGGGCAAGGTCCGCGGGCTGTGCGCGAAGGCGATGCAGCCCGAACCGGGCGAGCCTGACGTCCCGCCGGTGGCGGCCGTGTGCGTCTACCCGGACCTGGTCGCCGTGGCCAAGGCAGCGGTTGGCAGCAGCGGCGTGGCGGTGGCGTCGGTCGCGACCGCGTTCCCCTCCGGGCGAGCGTCGCTGGAGATCAAACTGGCCGACGTCGCGGACGCGGTGGACGCGGGCGCCGACGAGATCGACATGGTGATCGACCGCGGCGCGTTCCTGTCCGGCCGCCACCTGCAGGTGTTCGAGGAGATCGTCGCGATCAAGCAGGCTGCTGGTCCGGCACACCTGAAGGTGATTCTCGAGACCGGGGAGCTGGCGACGTACGACAACGTACGGCGGGCCGCGTGGTTGGCGAT
>JBPCKO010000179.1:0-34581 GCA_051004215.1 Streptosporangiaceae bacterium
GGCGGCCGCTGTCCGTCGTGCGTGTTGGCTGAGAGGGATTTCCCCTGCCCACCCTGGCGGCCACAACTGGGCCCCCCGCGAAGGCGCTGCTCCGGCAGGCCGGGGTGACCCACCTGAAGCTAAGCGCCACGTTCGCGAACAACGTCCAGTACGGCATCCCGCTAGTCACGCTCTGGCAGGCGCTGCAGAGCCAGCTGGCCGCGGTCGGGATTTCCGTGAGCCTGCACCCGGTCGACTACAACACCTGGGTCAACCAGCTGCTCGCGGGCAAGCTCACGGTCACGACCGGCATCTGGGCCCCCGATTATCTCGACTCCGCCGACTACTTCGGGGTGTTCGGCATCACGGGCGGGCTGAACAGCGTGTTCTTCCACATGAACATCCCGGGCAGCGCGGCCCTGTTCAACCAGTACCTCAAGACCACCGGCAGCCAGCGGGAGGCGCTGGCCGCGGAGCTGGTACGCAAGATGCAGGCCGACGCCACGTTCATCCCGCTCATCCAGCCGAACCGCATCTTCGTCTCCCGGTCGGACCTGTCCGGCGTCCAGTACAGCCCGAACAAGCTGCTCAACCTCGCGGCGCTGAAGAAGAAGTGAGAGCCACGCACTCGTGACACGGCTGGGACAGGCAGGGCTGCTGCGGTTCGCCATCCGGCGGATCGCGGTGGCCATCCCTGCCCTGCTCGGCCTCGCACTCGTCACGTTCGCGCTGGAGAACTACCTCCCCGGCAACCCGATCGTCCGGCTGCTCGGCCAGCACGAGGCGAGCAAGCCCGCCGTCGTCGCCGCGTACAGGCATCGGTACGGGCTGGACCGGCCGCTGCCCGTGCGTTTCGCGTCGTACATCCAGCACCTGCTCGAAGGGGACCTGGGCCATTCCTTCACGACCCAGCAGCCGGTCAGCCGTGACCTGGCCGCGTACTTCCCGGCCACCGTCGAACTCGGCCTCGCGGCCCTCATCATCACCACGGTCGCCGGCATCAGTGCCGGGGTACTGGCGGCCCTGACCTACCGGCGGTGGCCGGACTACGTCCTGCGCGGGATCGCCCTGATCAGCTCGGGAGTACCCGTGTTCTGGCTCGCGGTCATCGCATTGCAGGTCTTCTACCTGCGCTTGCACTGGTTTCCTGGTCCGGAGGGCCGGCTGAGTGCTGACCTGGCGCCGCCGCCGCACTTCACCGGGCTGTACACGGTGGATGCCCTGGTCGCAGGGCAGTTCGGCACGTTCTGGAACGCGCTGTGGCACTTGATCTTGCCCGCGGCCGTGCTCGGCGCCTACTTCCTCGGCTTGCTGACCCGGATCACGCGGGCGTCGCTGCTGGATGTCCTGAGCGCCAACTACCTGGTCGCCGCGCGGAGCCGGGGTCTGCCGCCGTGGCGCATCATCATCCGGCATGCGCTGCCTAACGGCCTCGTCCCTATCCTCACCGTCTTCGGCCTGGCGATCGGCGGCATGTTCGCTGGTGCGGTCCTGACCGAGAGCGTCTTCGACTGGCCTGGCATCGGCCTGTATGCGGTCAAGACGGCGGAGAACCTGGACTACTCAGCCGTGGTCGGCGTGACGCTGCTGGTCGGCGTTGTGTACGTACTCAGCGGCGCCCTGATCGACATCCTTTACGCCGTCGTCGACCCGCGGATCAGGTCGGTGCGCTGACATGGCGGCCGTGGCCGACGCCGTCAGCCTGACCCGGGGCCGGGAGAAGCCGGTCCGGGTTCGCCGCGACCCGCAGCTGGTGGTCGGCACGGCGGTGGCCTTCGCCTGGGTCGCGATCGCCGTCACGGTGCCGTGGTGGGCGCCCTACGCGCCTAATCACCAGAACATCGCCGACGCGCTCACGCCACCCAGCGCGGCGCACTGGTTCGGTACCGATGAACTGGGCCGCGATGTGCTGACCAGGGTGATGTACGGGGCCCGGGTGTCGCTGCCGCTCGCCGCCATCGCGGTGACGATCTCGGCGGTCACTGGCACGCTGATCGGCTGCGTCGCGGCGCTGTCCCGCCGCGCCATCGACGAGACGCTGCAGCGCATCGGCGACGTCGTGCTCGCCTTCCCCGCCCTCGTCCTCGCCCTCGCGATCGCCGCGGCCCTCGGCCCGAGCTTGCGCAATGTCGTGATCGCCATCAGCGCCGTGACCTGGCCCGAGTACGCCAGGCTCGCGCGCGGGGACGTGCTGAAGGTGAAGAACGACCTGCACGTGATGGCGGCCAGGTCCGTGGGCTGCTCGCCGGCCAGGATTCTGGGCCGGCACATTCTCCCGTTCACCGCGCCGTCGCTGGCGGTGAAGGCCACCCTCGATGTCGGGCAGGCCGTGCTGCTGGCCGCCGGCCTCAGCTTCATCGGGGTCGGTGCCGTCCCGCCGACGCCGGAGTGGGGCTCGATGATCTCCCAGGCCCAGAACGAGATCGCCCAGTGGTGGACGGCACTGTTCCCCGGCCTGGCCATCCTCACGGTGGTGCTGGCGTTCAACTTCGTCGGTGATTCGCTGCGCGACTGGCTCGACCCGCGATCGCCCTACCGGCGGCGCGGGATGCTCCGCTCCCTGCTGGCGTCACGGCGCGAACCGGCCGGGGAAACGGCCGCCGGTGCCTGAGCCGCCGATGCCGCCAGCGCCCGGGCCGCCTGTGCCTGCGGCCGGTGAGATGCTGCTCTCGGTCCGTGACCTGCACGTGGAGTACCGGACGCCGCTCGGCACGGCCGCGGCGGTGCGCGGCGTCGATCTCGACATCCGCCAGGGCGAATCGGTCGGCATCGTCGGCGAGTCGGGCTGCGGGAAGACGGCCGCCGCGCTCGGGGCGCTGCGATTGCTCGCTGAGCCGCCGGCCCATGTCAGCGCGACCCGCCTCGTCCTCGACGGGGTCGACTTCGTGACCGCCTCGGCCCGGCAGCGCCGCCAGGCGCTGGGCCGCGCGGCCGGTGTCATCTTCCAGGACCCGCTGACCTGCATGGATCCGCTAATGCGGATCGGCCATCAGATCAGCGAGGCGCCCCGGTATCACCACGGCGGGTCCAGGAAGGACGCCCGGGCGGCCGCGCTGCGCGGGCTTGAGGAAGTGCGGATCCCCGACGCCGCCCGCCGGATCGACGAGTTCCCGCACCAGCTGTCCGGCGGGATGCGCCAGCGCGCGACGATTGCCGCCGCGCTGGCCATCACGCCGAGACTGCTAGTCGCCGACGAGCCGACCACCGCGCTGGACGTCACCGTCCAGGCGCAGACTCTCCGGCTGGTCAGACGGCTGCGGCAGGAACACGGGCTGTCCCTGCTGTGGATCAGCCACGACATCGCGGTGGTGGCGGCGATGGCCGACCGGATCGTCGTGATGTACGCCGGCCGGATCGTGGAGGAGGGTCCGGTCAGGCAGATCCTGCAATCACCGGCTCACCCCTACACCAAGGCGCTGCTGGCGTCGGTGCCGCGCGTCGGCGAGCGGGGGCAGCGGCTCGCCTCGATCGCGGGCAGCCCGCCGGACCTGCTGCAGCCGCTGACAGGATGCTCCTTCTACCCGCGCTGCGCCGTCCGGCAGGACGACTGCCTGCACGGCATCCCGGACTTCGTTCCGGTCGGCGAGCGGCACACGACCGCGTGCCGGGTCGCGACGGCGGTGCCGCGGTGAGCCCGGACCCCCCGCTGCTCGAGGTGTCCGGCCTGACCGTGCACTACACCGTCCGGGCCGGCCGCCGGGGCCTGCAGCTGCGCGCGGTCTCCGACGTCAGCCTGCGAATCGGCGCCGGGGAGACGCTCGGGCTGGTCGGGGAGTCCGGATGCGGCAAGTCCACTCTCGGCCTGGCCGTCCAGGGACTCGTGCCGATGAGCGCAGGCACCGTCCGGCTCGCCGGCGAGGACCTCGGGACGGCACCGGGCAGGCTGAAGCAGCGGCTTCGCCGGAACGTCCAGCTCGTCTTCCAGGACCCGACCGCCTCCCTCAACTCCCGGATGACCGTCGAGAACCTGCTGCTCGAACCGATGGAGGTGCACAAGCTCTACGACGATGCCGGGCGGCGGGCCCGCGTCCGCTGGCTGCTGGACGCGGTCAGCCTGCCCCGCAACGCCGCCGGGCGCTATCCGCACGAGATGTCCGGCGGCCAGCGCCAGCGGGTCGCGCTGGCCAGGGCGCTCTCGGTAGAGCCCCGCCTGATCATCTGCGACGAGCCGGTGACGGCCCTGGATGTCAGCGTGCGGGCCCAGATCCTGAACCTGCTGCTTGACCTGCAGGACGAGCTCGGGATCTCCTACCTGTTCATCTCTCACGATCTCGCCGCCATCTGGTACCTGGCCCACAACGTGCTGGTCATGTACCTCGGCCGCCCGGTCGAGCAGGCTCCGCGGGACCGGCTCTTCGCCGCGCCCGCGCACCCTTACACCAGGGTGCTGATCGACGCCGTCCCGGTACTGGATGCGGCCGATCCGCTCGGAGCCGCCGACCTGGCCGAGGGCGAGGTCCCGAGCCCGCTCAACCCGCCGTCGGGGTGCGTCTTCCGTACCCGGTGCCCGCTCGCGCGCGACCGCTGCCGCGAGCAGGTACCCCAATGGCGGGACATCGGCGGCGCGGGCAGCCCGCACTGGGTGGCGTGCCACTACGCATAGGTGCTGCACTGTAGGCAGCCACGGCGGGAGGAAATGACCGATGAGCGACCGCAAGAACGCCATGCCCGAGGACCGCGCCGCCCTGATCCGGCGGCTGGCCGACCGGGCGCTATTCATACGCACCGAGACGGTCAGGCTGTCGGAGATTGCCGGGGCCGGCCACTACAGCGGCACGTTCTCCGCCGCCGAGCTCCTCGCGGCGCTGTACTACCGGCAGCTGCGGCTCGACCCCCGGCGGCCGGACTGGGTGGATCGTGACCGCTTCATTCTCAGCAAGGGCCATGCCGCGATCGGCCTGTATCCCGTCCTGGCCGATCTCGGCTATTTCCCCGCCGCGGACCTGGACTCCTACACCCGCCTGGGCAGCGCCTTCGGCGATCACCCGGATATGCGCAAGGTCCGCGGCGTCGACTTCAGCTCAGGCTCGCTCGGCCACGGGCTGTCGGTGGCGCTCGGCATCGCGCTGGCCGGCCGGGCGGACGGCCGGCCGTACCGCACCTACTGCATGGTCGGCGACGGCGAGCTGGCCGAGGGCCAGATCTGGGAGGCGGTCATGGCGGCCAGCCACTTCGAGGTCGGCTCGCTGGTCTGCATCGTGGACCGCAATCAGCTCTGCATCGACGGCTTCACCGAGGACGTGATGGCCATCGAACCGCTGGACGCCAAGTTCGCGGCCTTCGGCTGGAACACCACGCGCATCGACGGTCACGACCTCGGCGCGATCCTCGGCGCCTTCGACAAGCTCCCGGCCTCCGGCTCGCCCCGGCCGACGGTCATCATCGCCGACACGGTGAAGGGCCGCGGCGTCGCCCGGATGGAACTGAACCTGGACTGGCACGTCGGCCGGCTCGGCGACGCGGACCGGGACGAGGTCCTGGCCGAGCTGGCCGGTAGCGCCGAGGTGACCGCATGACCTCCGGCGAGTCCGCCGCCCGGCACGAGGGACTTGACCAGAGCGCGATCTTCCGCGGCAAGACCGACGCCACCGCGGCTGGCATCGCTGGCCCCTCCATTCCGGCCTTCGTCGCCGGGGAGGAACTCGCTGACCTGGCTGAGGCGGACAGCCGGATCGTTGTCCTGACCGCGGACCTGGCCTCGGCCAACCGGACCGCGGACTTCGCGGCCCGGCATCCCGGCCGGTTCTTCAACGTCGGGATCGCGGAGAAGAACATGCTCACGATCGCCGCCGGCCTGGCGGCGTCGGGAAAGGTCCCGTTCGCCGCGACGTTCGCGGCGTTCGCCGCGCTGCTCGGCTGCGAGCAGATCAGGACCGACATCGCCTACCCGGGCCAGCCCGTGCGGATTCTCGCCCATCATTCCGGCATGAGCATGGGCTACTACGGGTCGAGCCATCACTCGCTGGAAGACATCGCGATCATGCGCAGCATTGCCGGGCTGACGGTCACGTGCGTCTGCGACGGCAACCAGCTGCGCGCGGCTCTGCGGGCCTCGCTCCACCATCCCGATCCGATCTACCTGCGGCTGGGCCGCGGCCGCGATCCGGAGGTCTACCCGGAGGTGCCTGCGGACTTCCAGTTTGGCCGGGCGAGGCTGCTGCGGGACGGCGGGGACCTGACCATCTTCGCGACGGGCTCGGAGGTCTGGCCGGCCCTGCAGGCGGCCGGGATGCTCTCCGGCCGCGGCATCGAGGCGCGCGTGGTCGACATGCACACGGTGAGCCCGATCGACCGCGAAGAGGTTCTGGCCGCCGCGGCCGACACCGCGGCGATCCTGACCGTCGAAGAGCACAACGTCACCGGCGGCCTGGGCAGCGCGGTGGCCGAGGTGCTCGCCGACGCCGGCACCGGAACCCGGTTCCGGCGCCACGGCACCCCCGATTGCTACGCGCTGCTCGGTCCCCCGGCTGCGTTGTACGCCCACTACCGGCTCGACGCGGCGGGCATAGCGGCTGTCGCCGCCGAGTTCGTCGCCGACCGGACCGGTAAGGGGTCAGCGGGAGCGCTGCCAGCGCACCTCGGTACCGGTTTCGCTAGGCGCGGGCGGCCCTAGCTCCCTGGCTGGCCGCTCGCCGAGCCGGGCATAACCCAGCTTCGCCGGTATGCGCCCGCTGGCCACGTTGGCGGCATCGTGGTAGATCTCCACCCGGTCGATGCCCGCCAGCCCGAGCGCGGCGTCGGTCAGGGCTGCCGCGGCATCGGTCGCGATGCCGCGGCCGGCCCAGTCGCCGTGCACCCAGTAGCCGATCTCCAGGCCGCCGTCGCCGACGCGGTTGTGCAGGCCGGCACTGCCGACGATCTGGCCGCCGACGGTGATCGCATAGGAGTACGCGCCGCCTGAGACCCACTGGGCAGCGCACCCGGTCAGGTATTCGGCGGCCCGGTCCGCGTCGTAACCCTGCGCCCACGGCATCCACGGCCGCAGGTGCTCCTGCGACTCCAGGATCACGGCCAGCAAGGCGGCCAGGTCATCCTGGCGCCAGCGGCGCAGGATGACCTGGCCGTGACTGAGTACGTCCGCCGGGCTTGTCATCGGCCCAGGATGGCGGCGATTCCGGCCCGCGGCAACGGATTAACCAGGCCGGGCCGCTGGCCACGATCGGCACGCTGAACAACGTCATCGCGAACGACGTGGCCAGTCACCCGGCGGTGAAGCAGGCCACCACGCGATGGACAGCCTGCATGGCCGGGAACGGCTACCACTACAGCCAGCCAGGGGCGGTGTTCCCCGATCAGCTTCGCCAGGCCTACGGCGACGGCGGCCGTCTACGGCCGATCAACATCTCGACTACCGTCAGTGCGGCCGCGAACCAGGCCCAGATCGCCGCCGCCGTGACCGATTCCGCCTGCACGCAGACGT
This sequence comes from Streptosporangiaceae bacterium, assembly GCA_051004215.1. Lineage (GTDB taxonomy): Bacteria > Actinomycetota > Actinomycetes > Streptosporangiales > Streptosporangiaceae > Chersky-822. The sequence goes on from JBPCKO010000179.1 coordinate 7,400, forward strand.
CGGACCTGGCCGGGATCTACTTCGCGGTCCTGTCCAGCTACGAACAGCAACTCGTCAGCGCCAACCAGCAGGCGCTCACGGCCGACGTCCAGCGCTACCGGGCTGCCTACGCGAAAGAGATCAAGAAGCTGCCGGCCCTGCTCAGGACGACGAAGCCGCTGACCCCTACCGGCAGCAAACAGCCCGGCTGAGGCCTGCAGAGCCCCCAGAATCTTATAGGTAACGAGTCAGTCCATACGACTCGTTACCTATTGAAACTAGCTTCCAAGTAGTCGCGGCTCAGGTAACGGGGACGGCCGCCCACACTGAGACGTGCGAGCCGCTGTCGGTCGTGAACGGCTCCCGGCTCCAGCCGGCCCAGCGGTCAGCGAGCCGGAGCCCGGCCAGCTCGGCCATCAGGTCAAGCTCGGACGGCCACACGTAGCGGAACGGGATGGTCCGGTACTCCCCCGTCCCGCCGGTGAACTCCACGTAGTGGCCGCGGTAGTTCTGGGTGGCGTGGTCGAAGCTGTAGCTGACGATCCGGCCGGGACCGGCGCGGTATCCGCGGATGTGCTGCCCGGGCGGCAACTCGCGCAGCGGCGGCACCGCCGTTTCGATCACGAAACAGCCGCCGGGAGCCAGGTGCGCAGCGACATTGCGGAAACAGGCCAGCTGCGCTTCCTGGGTGGTGAGGTTGTTAATCGTGTTGAAGACCAGGTAGGCAAGCGAGAAGGTGCCCTCCACCCTGGTCGTCGTCATGTCGCCGATCGTCACGGGGACGGCGTCACCGCCCGGCTTGGCGCGGAGCCTGGCCAGCATCGCCCTGGACAGCTCGATGCCGTGCACCGGCACCCCTCGCTGCGACAGCGGCAACCCGATCCGGCCGGTTCCGATGGCCAGCTCCAGCGCCCCGCGACTGCCCGCCAGCCCGGCCAGCAGGCTGACCGCCGGATCGACCGCCGCCGGCTGGTTCATGGGGTCGGCCGGGTCGTCGTATCCCGCGGCAACCGGCTCTCCGAAGTACCCGTCAGCATCATCCACGGGCCGAGAACTTAGCGTGCGCGCACTGCCAGCGGCCAGCCAATTTCCGGCCGGCCGCCAGCCGCCGCGCGACAAGGACGGCCGGGCCAGCGCGTGGACTTTTTCGTCGATAGCTCGAAAAAGTCCACCGCATCATGGAGCCAGTCGGCGAGGAAGCACTGATACCAGGCACCCCCGCGCATCGTGCAGCCGCCCGAGCTCGGCCTGGTTGCCAGGGACGACGCCGCCCCAGAAGCCCACGTCGACGTGGCACTGACCCGCCGCGGCGGCCCGCTTGGCCGCCAGGGCGGCGACCGTGACCGTGCTCGGCACGCTGTCCAGCGGCATGTCGACCAGCGTCGTGATGCCGCGGGCCGCCGCCGCCCTGGTCGCGGTGGCGAAACCCTCCCACTGCGTGTTCCCCGGCTCGCCGACATGAACGTGCGAGTCCACCAGCCCGGGCAGCACCACCACCTCGGGACCGAACTCCAGCACCCGCGGCGCTGTCGCCGGAAGGCCGGGTGGTCCGACGGCGCTGATCCGGCCGCCGCTGACGCCGATCGTGCGGGCCGCGAGCTGGCCCGCGCAGACGACCCGGGCGGCCCGGATGACCAGGTCGAAGGAGGCCGCTCCGGCCGGCCCGCTCATAGCCGCCCGCACTCCTGGCGCCCCGGCGGGCGGGCACGATCCGCGAGTCCCATCGTGAAGATGGGCGTCCCTCCGGTCGGCAGTTCGGTGAAGCCGATGTGCCGGTAGAAGCCGATCGCCCGGGCGTTGGACTCCCCGACCAGGAGGTGCAGCCCGGCCGATGCGTCCGCGCGCAGGCGGGCGGTCAGCGCCGCGACGAGCTTCCGTCCGGTCCCGCGGCCCTGCAAGCGCGGGACCAGGTTGATGTGCAGGTGCGAAGGGAAGCGCTCGATGACGGCGTCCGGGGCACCGAAGTGACGGTGGATGTTGCCGATGGCTCGCCGCTCCTGCAGCGAGAGATGCTCGGCGGCCGCTGGCGACGGCTCCGGGTAACGGTCGCGCAACCCGGGCCACCAGTCCTGCTCGAGGCGATCCTGGAAGGCCCGGCTGTCGAGCGCGGCCACAATGTAGCCGCCCACGCCCGCGGCGTCTTCGGCGACGAAGGCCAGCGCGGGCTCGAAGGTGAGGTAGGGACCGACGTATACCTGTCCCGGCAGCTCAGGGTGGCTGAACAAGGCAGTGCCATCCTGGCCGTTGTCGGCCGTCTGCACGCACACACGGTAGAGCGCATCGAGATCACCGGGCCGGCCGCTGCGGATGGTGACCGGCTCGCGGTCCATGCAGCCTGTTCTACCGCACGGCAATCGCCTACGGATAGCTGGTGACGTCGCTCGGCGTCGTGTTGGACGGCGTCGCCGCGCCGGTGGTGTTGATGACGTGGGTGATGGTTCCGACGCCGCCGGGGGAAACCGTCAGCAGGTCATGCCAGGCCACCCCGCTGGTCGTCGGCGAGGTGAACGCGCTGGCCGAGCTGACCGCCGGATTGACGTTGAAGAAGCAGTAGCTGCCTCTGGTAGTGCTCGACGAACAGCCCGGTCGCCTCGACGTTTGTTGCCGTTCGCGGTCATGCCGTTGTCGGCGGTATTTGTCGTCCAGCCGACCGCTTCCGAATTACCGTGATCGGCCCGCCAGGCCCAGACGTCGTCCACGATCGTGTCGTTGGCGTTCACGACCAGGCTGTCGGTCGCCTTGCCGGGGGTGAACAGCAGGTTGCAGCCCTGCGACAGCACGGTGTTGATGGTCGCCGCGCTCATCGACGGCGTGGCCACGAAGAACTGGCTCATCGGCACCGAGGTTCCCGGCGTCGGGCCGTTCGCCCAGCTAGGACCAGACGCATTCGTGCGCAGGGACGGCTCGATGCTCGCCAGCGTCGTCATCGGCGGGCTCGGGAAGCTCTGCCCAGGGGCACCGCTGACCCCCGAGAACACCATGTTCCAGACCGAGCCGCTCCAGCTGCCGAAGGTACTGTCGCGGGAGTACCACTGCTGCTGGGACACCGAGGAGACCTGGCCGGAGACCTCCGTGTCGGCGATATAGCCGCCGCTGGCATAGCCGTAGCTAGCCGGGTACAGCTCCAGCCCGCCGTGCACATCCATCCGCCGGAACGGGCCCGCCTGGGCCACGGCCCAGCGGTCCGAGCCGGCCGACGGGTTGATCGCCATGTTCTCGGCCGAGCGCCAGAAGTTCTGGGTGGCGTTGCCCGTGCCGTCGAAGGAGTCGACGGTGACGTCGCCGTTGATCGTCACATCGTCGGGATTCTGGCCGAGGCCGGCGATGGACGCGTAGTACCCGATGTTGGCTTCAACGCTATAAATGCCGGGCTTGAACAGCAGTGCATAGCGCTGCGGGCCGAACTGGTTGAGCTTCTGGGTGCTGAAGACCGAGTCCAGGGTGGACTGGATCGAGGCGTTGGACATGCTCGGGTCGAAGACGTAGACGTTCGGCCCGAGGTTGGGCGTGTTCAACTGAACCGGGCAGCCGCCCCCGCCCCCGCCCGAGCCGGTCACGTAGACGCCGAACTCCCACAGGGAGTAGCCGTACGGGGTCGCCCGGACCGTGCCGTACATGCGGAGGTACCGGCCGGAGCCGGTGACGTTCAGCGTCTGCGTGCCGCCGGTGCCGGTCGTCGTGGAGTAGATCGTGGTCCAGTTCGTGCCGTCGCTAAAGGTCTGGATCTGGAACGCCTTCGCGTACGCGGCCTCCCAGTTCAGGGTGACCTGGCAGATCGTCACGGCCGAGCCGAGGTCGACCTGCAGCCATTGCGGATCGGAGAACGCGCTCGACCAGCGGGTGCCGGTGTTGCCGTCGACGGCGGCCGAGGCCGGATAGCTGCCGTTCTCGGTCGACGACGCGGTGGCCGGCTGACCTTGTGACAGCAAGGTCGCCGCGGCCCTGTTCCGGCCGGCCGGGCCAGCGGCCCAGAAGCCATGGCGAACCCATCCCTTTTGTACGCCGCCGCAGAATGGCCGTGGGCTTATTTCAGGCCTTATTTCACATTGAAGTTAACTGCGCGCTGGCGGCGGTCAACCCGCCGGGACCGGGACGCTACCTACCTGACGTAGCGCGAGCACGGTCGGAGAACAAGGGCAGCGGGTCGACTCCGTACCCGGTCCCGGCGCACCACGTGGCGTACTACCGGCGTTAAGGGGCGGGGGTCTCGATGACCGGACTGGCGTCGGCCGACATCGGCGTCTGCAGCGGGAAGTGGCAGGCCGCGAGATGCCGGCCAGGGCTGAACGGCCGCAGCGGCGGCTCGGCCTCGGCGCAGATCTCCTGCGCGAGCGGGCAGCGCGTGCGGAACCGGCAGCCGGACGGCGGCCTGAGCGCGCTGGGCAGCTCCCCCCGGACGCCGGACCGCGCCTTGGCCTGCTCGGTCGCCGGGTCGGCGACCGGCGCGGAGTCGATCAGGCCCTGGGTGTAAGGATGGGCGGGGGTCAGGTAGACCTCGTCGGCCGGCCCGACCTCGACCAGCTTGCCCAGGTACATGACGCCGATGCGGGTCGACAGGTAGCGGACGACGGCGAGGTCGTGGGAGATGAACAGATAGGTCAGGCCGAGCTTGCGCTGCAGATCCCGCATCCGCGCTCACCGCGGCGGGCCGACTCCGAAGCATGGGTCAGCGAGACCCTCGACGAACCGCACACCCGCGATTTGCTCGGGACCATCCTGACCGCCGCGCGGGAACGGCCATGACCTGAATCGGCTCCGAACGCGCCGCCGCCGGCTCAGAACGCGCCGGTGCCGTCCGGGGTGCCCAGGCCGGTGGGAGCGTCGTAGCCTTTCGCAGCCACGCACAGGTAGCTGTCGGCGCAGACAGCCTTGGGCTCGGGCACGAACCAGGCGTTGTTTCCCCTGGTGATATCGAAGAAGGCCTGGACGTGCCGGTACTCGTAACCGGGCCTGATCGCGGCGGCGTTGCCGGCCAGCCCGTAGATCCCGGCTATCAACGGCGCGGACACGCTGGTCCCGCCGACGGTGACCCAGCCGCCGTAGTTCTTGTTGTAGATCGGGATGTTCCAGGCCACCGCGGCCACGTCGGCCACGGTACGGCCCGGGCAGGCGCGGCCATGCTGCCAGGGCGGCCGGGGGACGTAGGCGGAGCAGCCGCTGCCGCCGGCGCCGGCCGAGGCAACGTTCCATACGTGCTCGGTCCAGCCCCGGCGGTTGCCGGCCGGATGCAGCTCGGTCCCGCCGACCGCGGTCACGCTGGTCAGGTTGGCGGGGAACGTAGCGGCGGTGTACCCGAAGTCCCCGGAGGAGACCGTGATCACGTGACCGCGGTGCCGGTAGGCCCGGGCGAAGTGCTGCGTGTACCCGTTCTCCCTAGCCCCGTAGCTGTTGCTGATCACCTGGGCACCGCGCCGGGCGGCGGTGTCTTCGGTCGTGGCCAGGTTCGCGACGCCGGAGTCGTCGGCCTCCACGACCAGGATCTTGCAGTGCGGGCAGGCGGCCGAGATCATCGACACGTCCAGCGTCGCCTCGAGGTCCCAGCCCGAGCCCACCCCCGACGGCGGCAGCGGGCTGGCCTTGCCCTTCTGATTGACCGTGCGCAAGCAGCCGCTCCGTACGGTGCACGGCGGCAGCCCGTAATGCTGGCGGTAGACCGCGAGATAATGCGCCAGCCGGGGCGTGTCGTAGGCGATCGACACCGCGACCAGCTGGTGCGAGCGGCGGTTCACCGGGAGCTTGTAGGCCCGTTCCAGCTGCCGCGGCCCCCAGCCCTTCGGGGTCACGGCGAGACCGGTTCGCGCGGCCGCGATCGCCCGGTTCACCGAATATTCCGGCCGGAACACCACTAGGCACCGCTCATAGCCGGACGGCACCGGGCCACAGGCCGGTCGCAGCGTCGCGTGCGTCCGAGCCGGCCTGACCGGCGCGGCGGTCGCCGGGACGGCCGCGACCAATGCCCCGGCGCCGATGCCCGCCAGGGTGAGGGCAAGGGCCAGCCGGTGGTGGACCGTCATCTGCCTGCTCCGTTCGCTGGGTCAGGACGCGACGCCGTAGGCGCGCAGTATGGTCTCGGTGATCGATCCGCCGGCCGCATCGGTGGCGCTGACCCGCAGCGTCACGTCCACCCCGGCCGGGGCGCTGAAGCTGACCAGGAACCGGCCGTCGCCTGATCGCGTGACCGCGGCCGGCCGGAAGGTCTGGCCGTCGTCATAGGACACCTGGGCGGTCGCGCCGGTGATGCGGGCCGGCCGGGCGAGCTGGACATGGCCGGCCGCTAGGTCGATCAGCTGCCGGCCGGCCGGCGCCCGGCCGTCGGGCCGCAGCCCGTGCACGCGGTAATTCAGCGTCATCATGGGCTGCACCGCGCAGCGGCGCAGCGGCCGGCCGAGGCGGGTGAAGCCGCAGACCCAGTTCCGCGGGACGGTCGCGTCCGGCCGCGGCGCCGACCGCCAGGTCCAGGTCGTTGTCGTGGCCGTCGAGAGCGGGAACTTCGCGTCCGGCTGGCGGGCCTCGCTCAGCACGAACCTGATACCCGAGGGCTGCGGGCTGAGCGGCACCGGCCTGATCCCGTTGACCGGGTTGCCGTGCCCGATCCTCTTGCCGTTCTGGTAGACCGCATAGCTGCCGTCGGCCAGCGCCTTTCCGGTGGTGAAGGAGAAGGCCAGGGCGCCGGTGTGGCCCGGATAGTTGTCGCTGAACGGATTCGGGGCCAGGGTCAGCGTGTTGCCGCTGCGGAACGCCGAGGGCAGTGCCGGCAGCACCGAGCCCAGCGTCCCGCCCAGCGGCTGGACGTCGGGCTGCGGGTGCAGCGGGTAAGCGTTCCAGTCCTCCTCCAGCCGCTGGCCTCCCCCGTACGCGCGGAACGCGTCGTACTGCCCGGCGCCGAAGACAGCGAAGGAGTTGTATTCCTGATAGAACGCGGACCAGGCCAGGGACGGGGCGGCCGTGTAGTACTGAACCTGCCTGGCCGGCAGCGAGAACGGGACGACCGAAGCAAAGAGCAAGCCAGGCAGCTCGGCCGAGAAGGCGCCGAAATCGCCCCAGCCACCGCGGGCGGCCACGTCCTGGACGTACCGGTCGGTGACGGTGGCCAGGCTCGCCGGAGTGACCCGGTAGTGCTGGCGGGCCGGGATGATCCCGTCCGGGCCTGCGTAGTTGAGGTTGTAGGCGTACGCCGCGTTGGATCCGTCGCGCGACGAGGTGAGCTGGCCCGCGGTGAAGGTCCGCAGCGTGCCGACGGTGGGCTTGCGTGAGGTCGGGCTGACGCTCAGCGCAATTCCCTGGTCGATGAACGCGAAGGTGAACGCGTGGCCGTCCGCTGAACCGCGCATCATCGTGAAGCTGGACAGCTGCAGTGCGGCGGGCCGCGGCGTGGTGAAGCCGATCTTGCTGGTGGCGGAACGTTCGGACAGCCGCACTGTGCGGACGTGGCGCACGGTGAACTGGGGCAGCACGACGAGGCGTTCGCTGCTGCCGTGGCTGGTGAAGGAGAAGAAGTCGCCGATCGCCCAGTAATGCCCGGCGGGCACGCTGAACTTGGCGGTCCCGTGGTCGAAGACGTTGAAGCTCTCGATGGGATCTTCGAATCGCGCCGGGTTGTCGGCGTTGATCACGATCACGGCGTCCCCGGTATCGGGGCGCCCGTTCAGGTTGGTGGCCGCCATTGTCAGCGTGTGCAGGCGGAAACCTGGCCGGGCCGGGCGGGCCGCGTGCACGGGCGCCCCGGCCAGGGCAATGTCGACCCCGCCCGCGAACATGCCGTCCTGCCCGTACCGGCCGCGAGCGTGGTCGGCCCGGAATTGCCGGGCGAGGGCGGCACCGAAGGCCGCGGTCCCAGCGTCGGTCAGGTACCCGTGCTCGCTGCCCGGCCGGGACCGGGTGACGGTCAAACCCGGCAGCCGGGGCGCCCGGCCGCTGAAGAACACCTGGACCGGCAGCAGGCCGCGGGCTTCGGCGCCTTGCAGGGCGGCCAGGTCGAACAGGCTCGGATCCAGGCCCCGGCCCAGGTAAGGCAGCGCGTCGGCCGGGATCTCCTGCCGGCGCGACCCGACGGCGAGCGACACGAGGCCGTGCGGCCCGGCCGCGGCCCGGACGGCGACGGCCTGGCTGCCGCCGGGGAGGTGGCGGACGTTCAGGGTGGTGCCGTCGATCAGTAGCAGCGGACGGCCGGTAGCGGCCGCTCCGGCGGCGGCGGCGGCCGGCCCGGCCGTGGCCAGGGCGAGCAGGACCAGCGGGGCGGCGAGTGCGGCGACGGCGCGACGACAGCGGGGCCGACTCAGGTGAACGGGCACGCGGGCTCCTCATCGGCGACCGTATGGCTTGCGCCCATATCCTTGTATGTAGTGATGTACGGTGGCAAGGTCGGCCGGGCTATTGATCGCGAGGCCGGGGCGGGCCCGGGTGCGGTAAGAAGGGGCCATGACGATGCGCTACGGACTCAAGCTGAGCCAGGACGCCACGATCGACCAGCTCCGCGACGTGTGGCAGGTCGCCGACGAGGCCGGGTTCGACCATTGCTGGTGCATGGATCACCTGGCGACCCTCGGAGCCCGGGACGACGGGCCGATCTTCGACGCCTGGGCATTGCTGGCCGGGATGGCCGTGGCCACCGCCAGGACGCGCATCGGCTGCATGGTCACCGGGAACACGTACCGCCACCCGGCCGTGCTGGCCAAGGCCGCGGTGACCGCCGACCACCTGTCCGGCGGCCGGCTCGAGTTCGGGCTCGGAGCGGGCTGGGCCGAGAACGAGCACACAATGCTCGGCCTGCCGTTCGGCAGCAGGAAGGACCGGGCCGACCGGCTGGAGGAAGCCTGCGAGGTCATCAGGTCGCTGTGGACGCAGCCGCGGACCACTTTCGACGGCGCGCACTACCAGCTCAGGGACGCGGTCGCCGAGCCGAAGCCGGTGCAGCAGCCGCACCCGCCGATCTGGATCGGCGGGTCGGGCCGCCAGCGGACCCTGCGCATCACGGCGCGCTACGCCGATGTGTGGAACGCCGCCGGCGGTTCGCCAGACGAGGTAGCCGAGGTATCGGCCGTGCTGGACCAGCGATGCGCCGAGATCGGCCGCGACCCGGCGCAGATCCGGCGCTCGGTGCAGGTGCGCGTGCCGGAGGCGGTTGACGAACTTCTCGGCACGGCCCGGTCGTTCGGCGCGGTAGGGATCAGCGACATCGTGCTGGTCCTGTCGGGCCGCAACCCGGCTCGCCAGGCCGAGCAGGCCGCCAGCCTGCTGCCCCGGCTACGCGAGGCGGGCTGACGTAGCGGCGGTCATCCCCCGGAGCCGCCCGCCTCGCACACCCTGGCTGGCCCAGGCCGCCTGGCCCGGCCGCCAGGTGCCCGGCGTCACGTGTTCCCCCAGGTATTGGCATGCAGCGGAACCTTGCCGTTGCAGTCGGGCAGCGGCTTCGGTATCAGCGTCGTGCCGGGCGGGCAGGGGTTCAGGATCAGGGGCGGCCGCGGTTTCTGAGTGAAGTCGAAGTCGTTGACCAGGTCACCCAGCTGGCTGGCGTTCTCGCGGACGTCAGGACGGGAGTCGGGGCGGCCGTCGGTGGCCGGATCAATCCTGGTACTGCCCAGGAAGTCATCTTCGATGAACTTCAGGTAGGCGTCGGTCGTGAGCGTCTGCGAGTCGATGAACCCGCGCCGCGCGTACGGGCTGATCACGATGGCCGGCACCCGGATGCCGTAGCCGAGCTTGTCCACGGCCGGAGGATGCACGTGGTCATAGAAGCCGCCCCAGTCATCCCAGGACAAGAAGATGGCGGTCGAGGCCCAGTCGGGGCTCCGCATGATCGCGTTGATGACCCTCGTGGTGTAGGCCTGCCCGGTGCTGACGAGCGCTGGCCCGTGCTCGCTGTCGCGGAGGTCAGGGGCTAGCCAGGACACCTTCGGCAAGGTGCCGGCCTTGGCCTGGCGGTAAAAGACCGTCAGCGAGCGGATGTTGCCGGTCTGGCCGTCCTGGCGGACGTCGGTGAAACCGGGCAGCACGTTCCAGATCTTCCAGACGCCATTTTGGAGGCTGCTGGTCCTGGCTCCGTGGTCTAGGTAGTACCCCCAGCTCACGTGGTGCTTGGCCAGCAGGTAGGTCAGGTCGGTCCAGGCGAACGGGGTCGGCCGCCCCGGCGTTCGGTCAGGCGGGTTCGACGAGCTCGTGCAGCTCATCGGGTCGTCGTCATCGTCGCATTTCGCGGACCAGCCGGAGACGATGAGCAGGTGAGCCGGCAGGCTCCACGAGCCGGCGGCCTCGAAGAACCGGTCCTGCAGCACGAAGTCCTTCGCGTAGGCCCAGTAATCCGGGATGTCGCTCTGGACGTGGTGCCCCATCACGTCGGGATGGCACGGAGTGCTCTTCTTGCACAGCTTCTCGGCGACGGACAGGAAGCCGTCCATTTTGCCGTGATCCACATCGCCCGCGAACGCCGGGTTGTCGTGCGGGTCGTCGGCGTTGCTGTCACGGTGATCGACCCACGGCTTCTGGCAGCCGCCGTGGCGCGGGTCAGGAACGCAGACGCCCGCCGGGATGCCATCCGCGCCGGGGAAGCCGCCGAAGTAGTAATCGAAGGACCGGTTTTCCTGCATGATCACGACGATGTGCTTGATCTTGTGAATGCCAGGGTCGGCGGCCTGGACGGACCGGCTGAGCGGGCCATCGGTCCTGACCACGACGACCGCTGCCAGCAGGACGCACCCGGCGGCGGTCACGGCAGGAGCGAGCCACCTCGCTCGCCTGTGGCCTGGCATTGTCCTCCTGACCAGTGACCGAAGCGGCGAACTCGTGACAATTCAGCGCCAGAAGGGTAACACGAACCGCGTGAACACCCAGGAAATGGGCCTTGCGGCTGACGTTATGACATCGAGCCGGCTGTCAGGGCCGCCCGTCAGCCAGGACAGCGTCGGCGGCCGCGCCGGCACCAGCGGGATGCGGGACCACGATCCGTCCGGCATCGGCGGGCGTGACTCCCGGATACAGCACCTTGATCAGGCCGACGGCCAGCGCCCCGCCGATGACCTGGGCGGCCAGGAATCCCGGGGCGGACGCTGGCGCGATGCCCGCGAAGGTATCGGAGAACATCCGGCCGACGGTGATCGCCGGGTTCGCGAAGCTGGTCGAGGAGGTGAAGAAGTACGCCGCGCCGATGTACGCTCCGACGGCCGCGGGGGCGGACCTGGCCCGCCCCGAGCGGGCCAGCGCGAAGATCACCAGCATCAGTCCCAGCGTGGCCAGGATCTCGGACAGGAAATGCGGTCCGCTGACCCGGTCCTTTGCCGACAGGCTGACGGCAGCCAGGCCGAACATCAGGTTCGCCAGCACGGCCCCGGCGATGCACCCGGCCACCTGGGCCGGCAGGTAGGCGGCCGCGTCGCGCCAGCGGAGCCCGCCGAAGAAGGCGTCGACGAACGACACCACCGGATTGAAGTGACCGCCCGACACCGGGCCGAACATCAAGATGATCGCGAACAGTCCCGCCGCGGTAGCCGCGGCATTCTCCAGCAGCTCCAGCCCCGTATCACCCGGCGACAACGCGGCGGCCGCGATCCCGGACCCGACCACGGTCGCGGCCAGGAACGCGCTGCCCGCGAATTCCGCGGTCAGCCGCCGCCACAGCGCGGCCTCGCCCACTCAGCCGGCCCGCATGGATAGATACACGTCGATGCAACTCAGCTTGCCAGCAAGCATCGAAACTCGTCAAGATAGAAAGATGTCGATCCAGGCCGCCCGCCGCGAGCCGACGACCGCCGGCCGTCCAGCGGACGACGCCGGCCCGTGCAGCCCGCCGCTGACCGGCCAGCCGCTGGGCGAGTCCGCGGCGGCCGGGCTGGCGCAGATCTTCCGGGCCCTCGGCGACCCGGTCCGGCTCCGGCTGGTGTCGCTGATCGGCGCGCATCAGGGGGGCGAGGCCTGCGTCTGCGACCTGACGTCGGCGTTCAGCCTGACCCAGCCGACCATCAGCCACCACCTGAAGGTCCTGCGTGAGGCCGGCGTCATCGACAGCGAGCGGCGGGGCACCTGGGTCTACTACCGGCTGGTCCCCGCCGCCCTGGAACGCATGGGCGCGCTCCTGTCCGCTCCGCCTGGCTAGAACTGCCGGCCTAGCAGCACGGGCCGGCCGACGCGGCCCCTCCAGCTGCGGATGCCGGGCTGGTGCCGCAGCACCTCGGCGCGTCCCCGGCGTCGAGTTCTCCCTCGGCGGCTTCCCGCCGCTCCTGGTCTCCTTCGCCCCAGAAGGTCGGGCTGTCCTTCTTCACGGTGTAGATCTCCCAGCGCTCGCCGTGCGGCGTGCTCTGGACCCAGAACTTGTCCTGCGTGGCGTAGCAGCACGTGGTGTCGCGCTCCGGAACCGATGCCAGGCCGGCCGCAGCGAGCCTGACCTGCTCCGCGTCGACCACATCGGTGCCCGCCACCTCGATGCCGAGATGGTTCAGGCTTCCGCCCTGGCCGGCGTTCTCCAGCAGCACGAGCTTCAGCGGAGGCTCGGCGATCGCGAAGTTCGCATAGCCGGGACGCCGCTTGGCCGGCTCGACGCCGAACAGCTTGCTGTAGAAGGCGACGGACTCGTCGATGTCCTCGACATTGAGAGCGAGCTGGATCCTTGTCATCGGACCTCCGAACATTGATGGCTGTCTATGTCTGCCTCACTTAGCTTGCCACTGACATTGACCTCTGTCAATATAGAGGAGTGTCTAAGTCTCTTGGGCTGCTGCCGCTCGCCGACGTGACGTCGTGCTGCCCGCCGTTGTCCCAGGAGCCGCTCACCGCGGCCCAGGCCCGGCAGGTCGCTCCCCTGCTGAAGGCGCTCGCCGACCCGGTGCGGCTGCGCCTGATGTCCCTCGTCGCGAGTCATCCCGGCGGCGAGGCCTGCGTGTGCGACCTGACCGGTGCGTTCGACCTGTCGCAGCCAACGATCAGCCACCACCTGAAGGTGCTGCACGACACCGGGCTGATGGATCGCGAGAAGCGCGGAGTCTGGGTCTACTACCGGGCCCGCACCGGGGCGCTCGCCAGCCTGGCCACGCTCATCGGACCACCGGCCGACTCCGCCAGCGTCACGGCCCCGCGGGCCTGACCGCCGAGGATCGTCCTCGGCCACGCTCTGCCACCTGCCCCGTCGACCGGGCAGCATGATCAAGCCAGGTAGAGCCGGCCGCCCGCGCGCTGGATTGGGCCGAAGGCTAGCCCGCGAGGGTATAGCGCACCTCGAGCTGGCCCGGCGAGCGGTTGACCGTGAGAGCCACGCTGTCGGCCGGCAGCAGGGCATAGTCGTCAATGACCGGGCTGCCTGCCTCGGTGAAGCTGACCCGGTGGCTGAGCAACGCCGGGCTGGACCGGGGCCGGGCCAGGTCGCGGGCATCGCGCAGGCCCAGGATTACCGGGGTGATGGTCTCGTCGGCACGGGTGATGGCCAGACCGTGCTCGGCCAGGATGGTGTACAGGCCGCGCAGTCCGAGGTCTTCCGCCGCGATGACGGCGGTCAGCCCGGCGGCCAGGTAGGAGGTCTGCACGATCAGCGGCCGGCCGCCCGACAGCCGCAGGCGGCGCAGCCTGAGCACCTCGCCCGGTGCGCCGAGCCGCGCCGCGACGTCGGCAGGCGGCTGCACCGGGCCGGCGGCGAGAAGCTCGGTGGTAATGCCGGCGTCCTGCGCGCTGAGATCGGCCGCGAAGCTGCGCAGGCCGCCGAGGTCATAGGCGTAGCGGGTCGCGATGTAGGTGCCGGCTCCGTGACGGGTCTCGATCAGGCCGTCATCGGCGAGCAGCTGGAGGGCCTGGCGCAACGTCATGACGCTGACCCCGAGCTGGGCCGCGAGCTGATGCTGCGAGGGCAGCGGGCTCCCGGCCGGCCACTGCCCGCTGGCGATGCGCTCGCCTAGATCGCGATGGATGCGCAGGTATTTCGGCTGGCGGCCGCCGGAGTCGCGGCGGGATCGCCCGCCTGCGGCGCGAGCGCTGGTTTCGTTAGCCATTTGCCACATGATAGCGAGTCTTCTAGACTTCTAGAAGACTCGAACGACCACGACCACGACCGGCGATGAGGAGGGATCCGTGCCTGGCCCAGCCGACCTGCGCGGCGGACATGCCCCCAGCGGCGAGCATCCGGCCGCGAGCAGCTGCTCGTCCGGATATTTCGGCAATTTCGGGGGCCGGTACGTGCCCGAGGTCCTGATACCGGCCCTGGATGATCTCCAGCAGGCCTATCTGGACGCCAAGGCCGACCCGGACTTCGGGGCCGAGTTCGCTCACTTGCTGGCAACTTTCGCGGGGCGCCCGACGCCGCTGACCTTTGCCGCACGGCTCACGCAGGCGCTCGGCGGAGCGCGGATCTACCTCAAGAACGAGGGCGTGAACATCACCGGCGCGCACAAGATCACGCACTGCCTGGGCCAGGCGCTGCTGGCGAAGCGGATGGGCCGGAAGCGGCTGGTCGCCGAGACCGGCGCCGGGCAGCACGGGCTCGCGACCGCCACGGTGGCCGCCAAGTTCGGGTTCGAGTGCACCGTCTATATGGGCGACGTGGACATCGCGCGCCAGCGGCCCAACGTCTTCATGATGGAGCGGCTCGGCGCAACGGTGGTGCCCGTGCGCTATGGCAGCCGGACCCTGAAAGACGCGGTCAGCGCCGCGCTGAAGGACTACATCGCGTCGAGCTCGGACACGCATTACCTGCTTGGATCGGCGCTCGGCCCGCATCCCTACCCGACTATGGTCCGCGACTTCCAGTCGGTCGTCGGGCGGGAAATCATGACGCAGCTCCAGCACGCCGAGGGCAGGCTCCCCGGCTACGTCGTCGCCTGTGTCGGCGGCGGCAGCAACGCGATCGGGGCGTTCAGCCCGTTCGTCCCGCACGAGTCGGTGACGCTGATCGGGGTCGAGGCAGGCGGGAAAGGAGACCGGCCGGGCGAGCACGCCCTGCGCTTCCCGCACGGCCGCACCGGCATCGTGGAGGGGTACAAGTCGGTGTTCCTGCAAGATGACGACGGGCAGATCTCAGCCACGCACAGCATCTCCGCGGGCCTGGACTACCCGGGCATCGGGCCGGAGCTGGCATGGCTTCACGAGCAGGGCCGCATCCGCTTTGCCAGCGCCCGCGATGACGCGGTCATCAAGGCGGTTGACCTGCTGGCCAGGACCGAGGGCATCTTGCCGGCCCTGGAGTCGGCGCATGCGGTGGCCCACGTCATCGAGCTGGCTCCCCGGCTCGCCGCGGACGAGGTGGTCGTCATCAATATTTCCGGTCGCGGCGACAAGGATCTGTTCATCCTCGCGGACGCGTTCGCCGACCAGGATTTCTACGCGTTCCTCAGGACGGAGGCCGAGCGCCATGGCCAACAGGATTGACGAGCGGCTCGCCGTCCTTGCCGCCGGACGGCGTAAGGGCCTCATGACCCACGTCGTGGTCGGCTACCCGTCGCTGGCGTCGACGAGCCCGCTCATCGTGGCCATGGACGAGGCCGGGGCCGACTTCATCGAACTGCAGATCCCGTTCTCCGACCCGCTCGCGGACGGCCCGACCATCCAGTCCGCTTGCGAGGCCGCCATCACGCGCGGCGCCCGGGTCCGGGACGCCTTCTCCATCGCGGCCGAGTCCGCCGGCCGGGTGGCCGCGCCGCTGCTGTTCATGGCCTACGCCAACACGGTCTACCGGTACGGCCCGGAGCCGTTCTGCCGGGACGCCGCCGCCGCCGGCATCAGCGGGCTCATCGTGCCGGACCTGCCCGCCGAGGCCGCCCGGCACGAGGGCTACCTCGATGCCTGCCGCCGGCACGGGCTGCACAACATCGTCACCCTCGCGCCCACCTCCACCGGTGATCGGATGGCGGTCAACGCGTCCGTCGCGAGCGGCTTCGTCTACTGCATGTCGCGCCAGGGCGTCACCGGCGCTCAGCTCGGCCTCGCGCCGGACGTCCCGGCCTACCTGCGGCGGGCCAGGGAACACCTGACCGTGCCGATGGCGGTCGGGTTCGGCATCTCGGACCGCGCCCGCCTGGAACAGGTGCTCCCGTACTGCGATATCGCGACCGTGGGCAGCGCGCTGATCGACCGGCTGGCCGGCACCGAACCCGGCGACCTGGCCCGCCAGGCCGACACGACCAGGACCTTCCTGCGAACGCTGACCCCGGCCCTGGCCTGAGGTCCGGGCACCCTGCGAATGAGCAGCCCGTCACTGAGTTGCTCGCACGGGCAGGGTCATGGCCGGGAACCCGAGCCTGAATATCGTGCGAGCCCGCCGGAGTAGCTGACATAAACTGACCCGCCTGCGACGAGGGTGTGCTCGGTATCGCCGGTGAGCTCGAGGCTGTCATTGCCGGCGATCATCTGCGCTGTCGGCGCGAGCGTGACCGGGTCAAGCCGGAAGGTCCCGGTCTCCGTGCTGAGCCAGAGGCTGCCCGGTGCTGACTCCAGGGCGCCGAAGAAATCGATCGGGAGCTGTGGCCCCCGGGCGGCGACGCGGCCGGAGGCCAAGTTGAGCCGGACCACCGTGTCGCCCGACACCGCGTACAGCCCGTCAGGTCCGACCGCGACGCCGGTGGCGCCCCGGCAGCCATCGCAGTTGACGTGGAATTTCTGGAAGACGGCAAGAGTCCGCGGGTCGATCGCGATGACCGGCGAGTTCTGGCCGGAAACCAGGATGACCCGGCCGGCCGCCAGGTCGACCCAGTTGCCCGTGATGGGGATGGTGGCGGTACCGGTGACCTTCCCGCTGCGGGGATCGATCCGCACCAGGCGCTGCCGGCTGTGCTGGCAGAAACTACCGCGGGCGGTCGCGGCACAGTCAGTGAGCCATAGCGTGCCATCGCTGAAGGCCAGCGCGGCGATCCGCGTACCGACCTGAATCCGGCGGCTGACCTGCAGGGTACGCGGATCGATCCGCAAGAGCTGATTTCCGCCGCGGCCGCCGGCGACCCACAGCGCGCCGGCGCCGTAGACGGGCGCAAGGCCCGTCCCCGCCCGCAGCCTGCCCGTGATCCGCAAGCTCACCGGGTCAAGGCGCAGCAGGGGCGTCTGGCGCTGGCCGTAAACCACTGCGAACAGCTGGCCAGCGCCATAGGCGAGAAGCGCCGCAGGCGGCGGTGGCGGGTCGCCCCCGAATGACCGGGACGCGAGCTTCCTCAGCCTGACCTGAGCGGCCGGGATGGGACGGCGGTGGACGGTGTGATGGCTGCCCGCCTGGACGAACACGGCGCCGACCGCTACCGCCGCGACTGACGCCGCGGCGGCCAGAGCATGACGAGCCCGGCGGCGCCGGAGCCGACGGCGCAGATCGGGCCGGGCAGCCATCCACTCATGCGCAGGCACAGTGAGCTCGTCGAGCTCGGCGTGCAGGCGGTGCGCCAGCGTTTCCGCGAATTCCTCGACGCCCATTGTTACCTGACCTCCGTCTTGGTCGGCTCGAGCAGCCCGTGCAGCTGCCGCAGGCCCTTCGCGGTCTGACTCTTGACGGTTCCCGTAGACACGCCGAGCACGTGCGCCGTCTCCGCCTCAGAGAGGTCGGCGTAGTAGCGGAGCAGCAGACAGGACCGCTTGCCGATCGGCAGCTGGCCCAGCGCAGCAAGCAGAGTGCTCTGTTGCGCGACGTCCGGGCCCTCAGTGTGAGTCTGGCTGCCCAGCAGGTGCGCCACGAGTTCCCGCCGACGGCGGCGCCGCCAGCTAGCCCGCGCGCCGTTGACGACGGTCTGCCGCAGGTATGCCGGGGCGGCCTGCCAGTTCCGCAGCAGGAGTGAGTGAGCCAGGAGTTGCGCGAACGCCTCCTGGACGATCTCCTCGGCCAGCCCGGCATCGCCGGTCAGGCCGAACGCAAGGCGTACCAGGTCGCCGCGGTACTGGTAATACAACCTGGCCACGACGTCATCCCGGCCGTGCAGATCCTCCGCCTCGCCGCCCACAATCTGTAAGAGTTCCGGCTCAGGCGGCAGGTTGCCGCCCCATCAGCAACCGTACGCATTCTGCGCCGAGTCGGCGGCCTTCGTGATCGCGGAATGGCGATCCCGTTTGGGGCTCCCAGACCTCCGGCTCCCAGACCTCCGGCTCCCAGACCTCGGGCTCCCAGACGTCGGGGCTAGCGAGCCTCGCGGAGGCAGCCAGGCCGCGACCCGCTGCTCCGGATCGGGGAGGTTCGATGGTGATGATGGAGGTAAGCTATGTACAACATCAATAGCCGCAGCGAGGTGAGCCGATGGCACTGACGCAGATCGATCTCGATGAGGACGCCCTGGCCGAGGTGATGCGCCTGGCCGGCACGAAGACGAAGAAGGACACCGTGAACCTGGCGCTGCGCGAGTTCGCTGCCCGGCACCGGCGGATCGCCGCCCTGGAGCACTACTCGGCGCTCGCGGCCGGATGGGACCATGAGAACTGGGAGCGACTCCGCGGCGAGGAGAAAGACCCGGCCGCTTGATCCGCTTCCTGCTGGACTCCTCGGCGTTGTGGCGAGTCCTGCGCCATGCCGGGCTGCGGGCCGCGTGGTCCGATGTTGTGTCCGCTGGCGCGGCCGCCTCCTGCGATCCGCAAAGGCTCGAGTTCCGACGGTCGGCTCGCACGATCGATGAGTACGAGCAGATGACGGAGATGTTCGCCGCGCTCTACCCGGACGTGCCCGTGCCCAAGGGCGCCTGGCGGTGGATGGAATCAGCCCAGTTCCGGCTGCTGCGTAACGGGGCCCACCGCGCCCTTTCGACCGTGGATCTGCTGATCTGCGCCACCGCCGCCCAGCATGACCTCGTCGTGCTCCACGACGACAACGACTTCGCCACCGCCGCCCGGTACCTTCCCGACCTCCACGAGCGGAACATCCACGACACACCCAGAGCCGAGTAGCCGACCGCCGCCGGGCATCAACGGGCTCATCGTGCCGGACGTGCCCGCGAGACCGCCGGCCTCGCGGGCGACATCCAGGCCTACCTGCAGCGGCCCGGAACACCTGGCCGTGCCGATGGCGGTGGGTTCGGCATCTCCGACCGCGTCGCTGGAACAAGTGCTCCCGTTCTGTTACATCGCCACCGTGGGCAGCGCGCTGATCGACCGGCACGCCCGCACCGAACCTGGCGACCTGGCCCGCCAGGCCGACACGACCAGGACCTTCCTGCGAACGCTGACCCCCGCCCTGACCGGGGGCCCGTCGCACGTCCAGAGAGGTTTCCGCACGGCGCGGCCCGGCATCGAAAGCTTCGGTGCGCAGGACGCGGCGCAGGACGGACCGTCCGTGCGCAATGGCCGGCCGGCAAACGGGCCCGGCGGCGAACCCGCGATGCACCATTCCGTGCGCGCTCATCACGCCGCCCGGCGGGATAGCTCCCGTACCTTGGGGCTATGACCCCTCAGGTGCCGACCGTGCATGACCAGATTGCTCAAGGGATGAAGGACCATCCGGCCAAGAAGGGGATTAGCTTCAACCTTCTCGTCACCGCGATGGAGATCGGCGGCAGCATCGGGTTGTTCCACCTCGCCCGGGCCATGGGTGCCAGCGATGTAGTCGCCTACCTGGCCGGCAGCATCGGCCCCATCGCGGGCGGGGTGACGATCTGGATCAGGGCGCGCAAATTCAGCGGCGCTTCGGCGGCGATCTTCGCATTCACTGCCCTCTCGGCGGTCATCGCCCTGTTCGGCAGTACCAGCCCGAAGGTGCTGCTCTACAAGGACTGCGCGGCTACCGCCGTGATCGGCCTGATCTTCCTAGGCTCATGCGTGGTGGGCCGCCGGCCGGTGGTGTTCTTCATGGCTCAGCGATACGGCACCGACGGGACCCACGAGGGGATGGCGGTCTTCGATACGATGTGGGACACCTACCAGGATTTCCGCCGGGGCATGTACGTCACCAGTTACCTGTGGGCGGCCCTGTTCCTGATCCAGGCCGCCGTCACCGCGCTCATCATCCGCCAGGCCCAGTTCTCCACCGCATACAACTACGACCAGATCCTGCCCCTGGTCGCGACGGCCCTGGGCATCATGGGATCCGTCGTGATCGGACGGACCTTCGCCGCCAGGGGCAGGGCGCGCGGTCAAGCGGTCCGCACCACGCGCAATGATCTGGCCTGACCACTGGGCCCAGCAGCCGGTCGGGCGGCTTCGGGGCCGTGGTCGCGTACCGTGACCTCCAGCTGTGCGCCGCCCGCGCCGCCGGCCGCAGGCCGGCCGTCACCGTGACCGGCGGACCGCCGTGACGGAGCGCGTTGCCGACCAGGTTGGCGACGATGACGTCGAGCCGGCGGTCCAGGCAGCGGTGAGCGCGTCGGAAACGGCGGCCTGCACCTCGTCCGGCCAGGCCCGTGCGCGCAGGCATCCGCCGATCGCGGCGGCGATGTCCGTCTCATCGGTCACCAGCCGGGCGGTGCCGGCGTCGAAGCGGGAGATCTCGATCAGGTCGTCCACCAGCCGGCTCAGGTGGAGTATCTCCTCGCGGACCAGCCGGGCGGCGGCCGCGGTGTCCCCGGTCAGTTCGGCGTTGTCGCCGAGGATGTCGGTCACCGCGGTCATCGCGGTCAACGGCGTCCGCAGCTCGTGGGACACGTCACCGGCGAACTGCCGGGCCCGCTCCTCCATCCGCCGCAACTCGCCTACCTTGTCCTCCAGCGCCGCCGCCATCCGGTTGAACGAGACCACCAGGCGGGCGAGGTCGTCCCGGCCCTGCGGCTGGACCCGGACCGACAGGTCACCGCCGGACATCTGCTCGGCTGCCTTGGCCAGCCGTCGCACCGGCCGCAGCACCGGGTGCCGTTCAAGCGCTGACGTAATGCCGGGCGGCGCCTGTTATCGGGCGAGCGGGAGCTTGGTCAAGATCCACCTCCAGAACCATGAGCGATGCTTGCTGTGCTTCGCCTTCGAACGTCGAACAGATAATGGCGAGGTCAAGGCCGCTCAGAGGTACGTCTTCTATATCCAGTGCGGCTTGTAGTGAGACAGACTGAGGAAACCCGGGCCGCAGGCGGATATCGACCCGGTCGTAAGGCATAGGACTGGGGGAATGCGTAACGTCGAGGAGTTCTGCGGATGCGTTCTGATCGTCTCCGTCGTGGTTGACGAGGACGACTCGCACCCAGACCATCCAGCGGCCTGGCTGAATATTAACCGTTGCGACAGGTATGTTGTTGAAATTCTGAAGGCGGATAGACGGGGGTGGATCAATATGGAAGCCATTAATCGCCATACATACCCGTCCTTTGCTTGAGCGCTGGCGGCAGGTTCTCATCATCACAGCAGAGTCGCGGCCAGCGCCAGTGCGCGTCCGCGCCATCGACGGTCAGGTCAGGCGGGAAGGCTCGACATTATGGCTACGAGAGGCGGCAAGCCTCCAGCTTGCCCGAGGCCGTACTCGCGAGCCTCGCCGACGCCTTCGGTGTCTGCATCCGGAAGGATCCGCCATGGCCGGCGCGCTGAAAATCCGTCACCTCAACTGCGCTCAGATCACCACAATGAAGCTCGGCAGCCAGGCCCTGGCGTGCGTCGGCCTGTTCCACCCACCTCCCCTGTGCAGGCCTAGCGTCGGTTGAGGCATACTAAAGCCGCGACTTAACTAATCGGGCTGGCTGCAGGCAGGAGCAGATCATGACGACGCCAACGACCGAACTGGACGCGATCTTCAGCGATCCGGGAACCACGGCCACAAGCTGGGCGGACACCCGCAGAACACTGGAAGCTGCGGAGCTGTTCTGGATAGCGACTGTGCGCGCCGACGGGCGACCGCACATGACGCCTCTCGTCGCGGTCTGGCTCGACGACGCACTGCATTTCTGCACCGGCGAGGTGGAGCAGAAGGCGGTCAACCTGCGCGGCAACCGGAACGTCATCCTGATGACGGGCTGCAACCAGTGGGATAGCGGGCTGGACGTCGTGGTCGAGGGTCAGGCGGTCCGGGTCACTGACCGCAACAGGCTTCAGCGGCTGGCCGAGGCCTGGGCGCGCAAGTGGGACGGGCGCTGGGAGTACGAGCCGGACGACGACGGATTCAAGGGCGACGGCGTCCAGGTGTTCTCAGTGCGACCGGCAAAGGTCTTCGCGTTCGCCAAGGGAAACTTCAGCCACACGCGGCACGTGTTCTAGCCGCAGGGTCATTGCCCCGGGTGCCGTTCGTCCTAGCACTCGCGCGACGCGCGTGCGCCACAAAAGACCCGGCACCAGCACCATTGCGGCCCGGCCGGCTGCGGACGCGCCGAACCGGCTCTGGGCGGTCGACCTCCGGCACGACTCCACCACCGACGGCCGCCCGGTCAAGATCGCGTGCATCGTCGACGAGCACACCCGGGAATGCCTCGGCGGCCTGATCGAGCGGTCGATCACCAGCGACGCCCTGATCGGCGAGCTGAACCGGCTTGCCGCCATCCGCGGCTACCCGGCCGCGCTGCGCTGCGACAACGGTCCCGAACTGGCCTGCGCCGCCCTGGCGGACTGGGCCCGGGAGCGGATGAGCTTGCGGTTCATGAGCGCCGTTGTAGTCCTCCTTCCAGTCGGTGTCACGACGCGGGCCTGGGTCGGGGCCAGTAGCCTTGGCTCCTCCATCGGTGCCTCTGCCCTCGGAAGGAAGCAGCGCATGGCCTCGCTCGTCCTGAAGATGTCGGTCTGGCTCGACGGCTACGTCGCACCCCCGGACGGGAGCGCCGGCTGGGAAGCCGCGGGCCGCTCTCCCGACGGCGCGGGCTGGGTCCTTGAGACCGTGAGCAATGCCAGCGTGCATCTGATGGGTGCCGCCACCTACGCCCGGTGGGCTGGCTTCTGGCCCGGCGCCCCCGGGCCGTTCGCCAAGCCTATGAACGACATCCCCAAGGTCGTGTTCTCGAACTCCCTGAAGTCGGCCGACTGGGCCGAGACGACGATCGTCTCCGGCGACCTGACCGAAGCGGTCCCGCGCCTGAAGCAGGAGCACTCCGGCGGGTACCTGCTCGCTCAGGGCGATGCACGGTTCGCCCGGTCGCTGGTCAGGACCGGCTTGATCGATGAGTAGAAGGCAGGAACACGGGCCCGATACCGGGAACTGATCCGCCTGACGTGAAGTGTTCACCGGCGGGTGCAAGCGGCAGCGTAGACCGCTGGGGCCTGGTAGCCGGGTGAGCTGTGTCGCCGGCGGTGGCTGTCGTCCTGATTCCAGCCGTTGATCACGACCCGGGGGTGGGTCAGGGACCAGAAGATGTTGATGTTCAGGCCCTCCTCGCGGACCCTGCTGCTGAACGACTCGACGTAGCCGTTACGCCAGGGCTCGCCCCGGGCGGGATGACGGCGAGCCCGACCCGTTCGCGGGCCCAGCCGGCCATCGCCTCGCAGGCCAGCTCGGGTCCGTTGTCGCGCAGCACGGCCGGGTAGCCACGCACCGCGTCGAGGCGGTCCAGCTCGCCGATCAGGTCGTCTCCGGTGATGTTGCGTTCGACCAGGCCGCCGGGGCATTCGCGGGTGTGCTCATCGACGATGGACGCGATCTTGACCGGGCGGCCGTCGGTGGTGGCGTCGAGCTGAAAGCCGGCCGCCCGGACCTTGTTTGGAGCGTCGGGCCTTCGGCCGGCCGGCCGGGCGCGGTGCTGGTGCCGGCGCGTTTGCGGCGCATCACCTGCTACCGTCCGCACGACCGCTTGCAGTCGCAATCACTCAGGAGGTTCGCGGTGCTGGACACCACCTGCCACATGTCGATCTCGCTTGACGGCTTCGTCGCCGGGCCGGACCAGAGCCGCGAGGACCCCCTGGGCAAGCGGGGGCGGGAGCTGCACGGCTGGCACATCGGCGACCCGCGAGCCAACGATGCCGACACGGTCGCGAACGAGTGGCTCATGCGCCCGCGGGGCGCGTATGTGATGGGTCGGAACATGTTCGGCCCGATCCGCGGGGACTGGGATGAGGAATGGGCCGGGTGGTGGGGCCCCGAACCGCCGTATCACGCGCCGGTGTTCGTGCTGACCCATCACCGACATGACCCGATCCAGATGGACGGCGGGACGAC
Source organism: Streptosporangiaceae bacterium (assembly GCA_051004215.1). Taxonomy (GTDB): domain Bacteria; phylum Actinomycetota; class Actinomycetes; order Streptosporangiales; family Streptosporangiaceae; genus Chersky-822. The sequence continues at coordinate 31,293 of JBPCKO010000179.1, forward strand.
CTTCCACTTCGTCACCGAAGGCTTCGACGCGGCCTACTCCGCAGCGTGCCAGGCCGCCGGGGACAACGGCGTGGACATCGCCGGCGGGGCCTCGACCGTCCGACAGGCACTGATCGCCGGCGTGATCGACGAGCTCACCCTCGACATCGCACCGGTCCTGCTCGGTTCGGGCGAGCGCATCTTCGGCGGGGTTGAATCCTTCGGCTTCGAACCCGCCGAGGTGCTCCACTCACCGCTGACCACCCACATCCGCTATCGCCGCGTCAGCTAACTCCCCAGGCGCTGCCGGCCCCCTGCGCAGCAGGACGGTTATTCACCCGGCTCGGGCTGGCAGGTGGCGAAGGCGAGACTGCCGGTGAACCAGCCCTCGGTCCGCGCCGCGTTAGCGTTCCATATCTTCCTGGTATCTGGCCGCTCTACCCCGCAAATGCTCGTACGCCACCGCGAAAGACCCCGACCAGGTTCCGCTCAGCCGCCGACCGGCCGATCGCCAGCCGGCGCAGCCTAGCCTCGGAGCCTCGGCCAGCACCGCGGTCGGCAGGCTCAACAGCCGTTCGGCGGATACTCTGCCATGGGCACTGGTCGTCGAGCGTGCTCGCACGCGAGCGCGCCGAGCCAGCGGACTGTCGCGCTTACCGGCCATCAGCCAACCGGCCAGCGACAGCACCGAGTCGGCGCTCGGCTCGCCGTTGGTGGCGCGACCCACTGGTCCTATGTATTCCGGTAGCGCCGGATTATCCGTCGGCCGGCGTAGGGGGCGATGGACATGCTGGCCCGACAGCACCCTTGGCTCCATGGCTTTCAGGCACCGCGCCTGCGCCAGCAGATGGGGATGAACGGCGCGGTGCGGCGGACCGTTCCCTGGTAGCCCTCGGGTATCAGCTGCTGGTAGCGCGTTCCTGCCTGGGAGTAGCGCACGAGGTGGCCGGTGATCGCGAACCGTCCCGGCCGGGCCGCTTGCACGACCATCCAGACGCGCGCCAGGCTGTGCGCGGCGAGCCGGAAGCCGCGCAGACGCACCAGCAGTTCCTGGTCGCATCTTCCCGGACCAGCCCAAATCACGGGCGGATCGGTCTCGTAGGCCCCGCCGCCCACGCCCTCAAATATGAGGTGCCATCGGCCCCCGGGCAGGCGCGATCTTGACTTCTACCACCTTGATGACCGTACCGAGGCCGCGGCCTACGCCGCTGACCGAGTCGATCGTAATCGGCGAGCGGCTCCGGTTCTGGAGATAGACGTCGAGCAGGCCGAGCTGGGTGCCCGGTTTGAGCGGGGCAAGCCCGGAGCTCGTCCGATAGCCAGGAACCAGTATTGTCCCCGGGGCCGGGGATGAGGCCGCGCAGCCCGCTGCCGCGCAGAGCAGAAGCGCCACCATCGCCGAGCACCTCCGCACCGCCATCTGACCATCCGCCCTTTGCCTCTCGCGGCTACCGAATCACCCGCGGCTGTACCGGCGCAACCCGCCGAGACCCCGAGTCCCACCCGGCGCTCACGCGGAACTGGACAGTCTGTGCGCATCATGCAGACGATGCCCGCCGACGGCGAACCACGCCTATTCGGCGATCTGGGCGAGTGCGCAGTTGTCCTGTCTGGTGGCGTTTACCAGAGTGTCAGGAGATCCTGGTCCAGGATCGTCATGGCTGCGTCCCGGGCCTGGGTGGGAGGCAAGCCCCGGGCTGCAGCGGGGTCTCTGTGCTTCCATGCGCTTGCTATGTCGCGCCCTCTACCTGGAAAGTCCAGCACACTCCCACGCTCGACGCCAAGTGGCTCCCGAATCACGCCCGCCTAGGTGCCGACGCCGGACGCCGGGTGCTGCTGATGACGGGCTAGACGCCCCCGATTCGCTACGTACAATATCTTGTACGCAGAGGGAGGTGCCGAATGAAGACCAAGACCTACAGCGAGTCTCGGGCGCACTTTGCCGAAACGCTGAACTCCGTCATCGACGACCGCGAGGAAGTCATCGTTACCCGTGCCGGTCACGACCCGGTGGTGATCGTCGCCCTGGATGACTACGAGTCGCTGCGGGAGACCGCCTACCTGCTCCGCACCCCGGCGAACGCCCGCAGGCTGCTGGGCGCGATTTACCGGCTGGAGAGCGGCGAGGGCGTCCAGCATGAGCTGGACGAGGCGTGAAGCTCGTCTGGGACCAGACCGCCTGGGACGACTACACCTGGTGGCAGGTGCAGGACCGCAAGGTCCTCAAGCGCATCAACGCGCTGATCAGGGATATCGAGCGCAACGGCAACGAGGGCATCGGCAAGCCCGAGCCGCTGAAGCAGAGCTTCAAGGGCTACTGGTCGCGCCGCATCACGGAGGAGCACCGGCTGGTCTACAAGCTGGTGGAGGACGAGATCCGCATCGCTCAGTGCCGCTACCACTACGGGGACGACTGAGATCCGGGCACGGAGGAGCACCCGGCCATGAGAGCGTTAGACTCGCCGGGCACGGGCGGGGGGTTACCGCGTGCGCCTCGTCCTACGCCGTAGTCCAACTTCGGCTAGACGAAGTAGTGCTCGCTTATGGCGTGGGCTCCTGGCTTTTCGGGCTGAATCAGATCCCCGCGGCCCACGGGCCCGCGCCGGCGGCAGTCATGGTCCGGAAGCCCGGCGCGGGGACCACTGGCGGCGCACGAATCCGCTGGGTGCATTCTGGATGGCGAGGCAGCGCCGGGGCGTTGCCATGTTCGCCGGTCACGGTGCGCTGAGAATGAAGTCCGGGCGCCGGGCGACGCGGATGGGTCGTCGGGCCTTGTTGGTGGTGGTGCTGACCGGCGTCACGGTGTTGGAGGGGTAGTCCCTTACTTAGAGGGTTTTGCCGTCGCCGGACATACCGAGCCCGACCGGGTAGCGGCCGGCCGGGATGGACGGGCCCGGCGTGGCTGGTCAGAGGATCGCCGGGAGCGTCGGGCGATGGCGAAACGGCTAACGAGTGACTGCCGATGAGCAATCATTCATTGACCCCAAGATAATATCGAAAAAGTCCAATCACCAGGCCAAACTGCGCCCCGAGCAGGACTCGAACCTGCGGCCTACTGCTTAGGAGGCAGTCGCTCTATCCACTGAGCTATCGGGGCCAGGACGCGCGGGCACCGGCCGCGGCTGGGCCAAGCCTACCGGCTCGCGCGTAGGCAACCGTAGCTCATGTCCGGGTCTTAGACCGCTGGCCGGCGGCCAGACGGGCGCCGCGCCTGGGGCGGGCCGCGGCGCTGGCGGCGCGGGCTGCCGGGGTGGCAACGCCGGCGGGCGTGGTGGAGTTCGCGATGATTTGTTCCGCGAGGACGGCGGCC
>JBPCKO010000180.1:0-8191 GCA_051004215.1 Streptosporangiaceae bacterium
GGCCCCTTCCGTTGTGTCTGCGGTCCTTCCCTTCGCCCCTCCCCCCCCCCAGGACACCGCCCCCCCACCGGCCGGGATCGAGCCGGACGGCCGGGACCGGACCTGGCCGGGGCCCGGCGTCGCCAGCCGCCCGTACGTCCGCGGCCACGCCGGTCAGCTGGGCCGACGCCACCTCGGCGGCGGCCGGAGGCGGCCTGGCCGCGCTCGTGGCGGCGGCTCAGAAGGAGGGCACGCTCACCGTCATCGGGCTGCCGCCGCTGTGGGCCGGCTACGGCGCGATCGAGAAGGCGTTCACCAGGCGGTACGGGATCGCGATCCACGCGGTCGCGCCCGGCACGACCAGCCAGCAGCAGGTCGCCGCGATCCGGCGCGGCCGCGGGTCGGCCGGCTCTCCTGACGTGCTGGATCTCGCCGCGGCGCAGGCGCTCGCCGATACCAGCCTGTTCGCCCCGTACAAGGTCGAGACCTGGGCCGCGATCCCGGCCGCCCAGAAGGCGCCGGACGGCGCGTGGGCCGATGACTATGGCGGCTACATGTCGGTCGGCTACGACGCGGCCAGGTTCGGCCGGATCACCTCGCTGCGCCAGCTGCTCGGCCGCAGGTTCGGGCGGGCGGTCGCGCTGGACGGCGATCCCGCGCAGGCCGGGGCGGCGCTGTACGGGGTGATGATGGCCGGCCTGGCGCTCGGCGGCGGGGCCGGCGACATCGGGTCCGGCGTGGCGTTCTTCCGCGAACTGCGGTCCGCGGGCAACTTCGTGCCCGTCCTCGTGACCACCCCGCTGACGATCGAGTCGGGCAGCACGCCGGTCGTGTTCAACTGGGACTTCCTGAACACCCCGCGGATCGTCGGCCAGTCCGCCCGCCGCTGGAAGGTCTTCATCCCGCCGGACGGGGCGCTCGGCAAGTTCAACGCCCAGGCGATCAGCAAGGACGCGCCGCATCCGGCGGCGGCCCGGTTGTGGGAGGAGTTCCTGTATTCCCAGGGCAAGGCGGGCGGCCAGAACCTCTGGCTGCTGGGCGGGGTCCGGCCGGTGGAGCAGGCCGCGATGATCGCGAACCACACGATCATCGCGGCCTCGTCCCGGACCTTGCCGCCGCCGCCCGCGCACCCGGTGTTCCTGACCCCGGCCCAGGTCGCCGGCGCGGCGGGATACCTGCATAAGCACTGGCCGGGCGGCTAGCTAGCCCTTGGCGGCCGGCACCGGCTCGTCCGGGATGCCCCAGGTCGCGTTCGGCCTGGACCGCGGGATCACGTCGTCGGCGCCCGGGTTCAGGGCCCGGTGGATCGCGATCGCGGCGCCCTCGATGGTGTCGATGCCATAGGCCATCGTCGGGTTGGCGTGGGTGAGCACGGCGATCGTGTACACCCGCTGCGGATGCTGGCGGGTGAAGAACCCGATGCTGTTGATCTCCCAGTCGTCGCTGACCGGGTACGGCAGCCAGCCGTTCTTGACGTGCACGGTGACGCTGTGCGGCGCGCCCGCCGGGACGCCCCACCGCTGCGACGCGATCACGTGCGACATCAGGTATTGCGCGTACACCCGGGACGCCAGGCTGAGGATCCGGTTCGGCCCGCCCAGCAGGGCCAGCAGCAGCGTCTCGTCGTGCGCGGTGAGCAGGCTGAGGCCCCAGGCATGGTTCAGCTCGGTCTCGCTCATCTTGGCCAGCCGCAGGAAGTGCTGCAGGTGGCTGAAGCCGACGTCGTTCCAGAGCGCGGTGGCGGCGTCGTTGTCGGACTGCGTGATCATCAGCCAGGCGAGATGCTTCTCGTTCGTGGTCAGGTTCCTGTGCTGCTCCTGGGCCTTGCGCAACAGCGCGGCCAGGATCGTCGCCTTGATCGCGCTGGCCGCGTAGAAGTGCCAGGTCGCGTGGTATGTGCAGGTGATCCGGGTGCCGGCGTCGGTCTCCTCGAGGCCGATCGTGGACGCCCGCCCGGCGATCGCGCGGTCGATAGCGTGGGCCATCTTGATCGCGCGCTTGTCGTTCGCGTGACTGGCCGCCACGCAGGAGACGCGGGGGCCCGAGCGCTCAGTCGCCGCCCGGACGGCCCGGACCGGGGCCGCCACGGCGGCGCTCGCTGGCCAGACGAGGGCCAGGCCCACGGAAAGGAGCGCGCCATAGCGCGCGAACGGCCGATTGGTCATTGCTTTCTCGTCCTGCCCCTGATGTGGCTCGCTGGCCGCCGAATGGTTACTACAACAGACGGCACTGGGGCCGGTGAGGTTGTCGCGTGACCTGCGTCTACTCTGCGTGACCGTCAGCTCGGCCCGGCGGCGCAGCGAGCGGATCGGCTCCGGTAGTTCACCGATCATTCATCTGTACGTCGGTGTTGATTCGCCTTCCGGTCGTAGTCTCGGGCCGGAGCGGGACAAGGATCCCGATCCGGCAGACCCGCAACCGTGAGGAGCGACCGTGGACCGGGCCGAGACCGGGGACCTGATCGGCGCGCTGGACAGCGCCGCGCTGAGCAAGTTCCACCTGCGTGCCGCCGTCGTATCGGGCATGGGATTCTTTACCGACGCCTACGACCTGTTCGTGATCGGCGTCGCGTCGTCGCTGATCAAGCTGGACTGGAACCTCAGCACCGGGCAGTTCGCGCTGCTCAACGCCACGATGCTGGGCGCCGCCTTCTTCGGTGCGCTGGTGTTCGGGCGGGTCGCTGACCTGCTCGGCCGCAAGCGCGTGTACTGGATGGTCGCCGCGATCATGGCGGTCGCCGCGCTCGGGTCGGCGTTCGCGCCGTCGTTCTGGGTGCTGATCGCCTTCCGGTTCCTGCTCGGGTTCGGCGTCGGCGGCGACTACCCGGTCAGTGCCGTGCTGATGAGCGAGTACGCGAACTCCCGCGACCGCGGCCGGCTGGTCGGCCTGGTGTTCTCGACCCAGGCGCTCGGCCTGGTGGTCGGGCCGCTGATCGCCCTCGGACTGCTCGGCGCGGGCACGTCGACCGACCTGACCTGGCGGCTGCTGCTCGGCCTCGGCGCCGTGCCGGCGTCGGCGGTCATCTACCTGCGCCGGAAGATGCCCGAGTCACCCCGGTATCAGGCCCAGGTGCTGGGCCAGGACGCTCAGGCCCACGCCCAGATGCACGAGCTGACCGGCGGCGCGATCGGGACGGCGACGGCAACCGGGCCGAGCACGACGCGGCACCGGATGGGGCTGCGGGCGTTCCTCGCCGACCGGCGGCTGCTGCTGACCCTGGTCGGCACGGCGGGCTGCTGGTTCCTGCTCGACTACGCCTACTACGGCAACACGATCTCCACGCCGCAGATAATCGCGCTGATCTCGCCGACCGCCAGCACCATGACCACGATCGCGATCCAGCTCGGCATCTTCGTGGTCGCCGCGGTCCCCGGCTACATTCTCGGGATCGTCAGGATCGACCGGATCGGGCACAAGCGGCTGCAGCTCGGCGGCTTCGTCATGATGGCGCTCTGCTTCGCCTTCATCGCGATCGTCCCCGGCATGACCACGCTCGTGCTGCCGTTCCTCGCGGTCTACGGGCTCAGTTACTTCTTCACCGAGTTCGGGCCCAACATGACGACGTTCGTGCTGCCCAGCGAGCTGTACCCGGTGTCGGTCCGGGCGACGGGGCACGGGATCTCGGCCGGGATCGGCAAGTTCGGTGCGTTCATCGGGGTGTATTTGTTCCCGGTGCTGCAGACCTCGCTCGGCCTGCGCGGCACGCTGGGCCTGACCGCCTGCGTCGCGGTCGCCGGGGCGGCCCTGACCGTCGTGCTGCCCGAGCCGGCCGGCCTGACGCTGGAGGAGATCTCGCACCACGGCCGGTCGCCCGACGGGGGCCGGATCCCGGCCGACGCCGCCGCCTGAGCCCGGCCCGGCCGTTAGGCCAGGGTTCCGACGCGGCAGCGGCTGAGTCGCACCGGTCCCGTCCGTTGGGTCCCGCCTCGGCAGCGGCTGACTCGCACCGGTCCCGGCCGTTAGGCCGGGGTTCCGCCGCGGCCTGCGCCATCGCGGAACCGGGCTACGTTGGCGACCAGGGCCGGATCGGCGAGGCTGATCATCCCGCGGGCGAATTCGCCGGCCATGGCCGCGTCGTGACCCAGGCCCACCGACGCGATCGCGGACATCCGGTCCTGTCGCAGGCAGGCCTGCGGCAGCGCGGCGAGTTCGGCCGCGAGGCGCTGGGCCTGCGCTCGCGCGGTGCCGGGCGGGACGACCCGGGTGACCAGCCCCATGGCCAGCGCCTCGTCGGCGCCGACGGCCCGGCCGGTGAGGATCAGGTCGAGGGCCCGCCCCAGCCCGACCAGGGCAGGCAACCGGACCGTGCCGCCGTCGATCAGCGGGACTCCCCAGCGCCGGCAGAACACCCCGAACACGGCGCCGGCCTCGGCGATCCGCAGGTCGCACCAGAGTGCGAGTTCGAGACCGCCGGCCACGGCGTGGCCGGCCACGGCGGCGATTACCGGCTTGGACAGCCGCAGCCTGGTCGGGCCCATCGGGCCGTCGCCGGCTTCATCGGTGCGGTTCCCGCGCGGGGTGCCGACCGCGCCGAGGTCGGCCCCGGCGCAGAAGGTGCCCCCTTCGCCGCAGAGCACGGCGACGGCGGCATCCGGGTCGGCGTCGAACGCACGGAACGCGTCGGCCAGCTTCGTCGCGGTCGGCCCGTCGACGGCGTTCCGCACCGACGGCCGGTCGATAACGACCGTGGTGACCGCTCCGTCCCGTTCGACCCGCACGCTCATGACCCCTCCGCCCTCCGCGCCGGCCCGGCCTTCATGGGAAGCACGGGCTTAATTCACCTGCCAGGTGTCGGCGCCGGCCAGGAGGGCGGCGAGATCGCCATTGCCCTGCTTCTCCCTGGCCTCCTCGATCTGCGCCGCCATCGAGTCGTCGTAGGTCGGCCGCTGGACATCGCGGAAGATGCCGATCGGGGTGTGCGCGAAGTCGGTGCGGTCCAGCCGGCTCATCGCGAACGCATAGGACGGGTCCGCCACGTGCGCGTCGTGCACGAGCAGGGAGCCGTCCGCGGCGGGCCCGACCTCGAGCGAGCCGAGCGGCCCGAATCGCAGGCCCTGCTCGCCGTCGGTGCCGAACACGACTGGCTGCCCGTGCTCGAGCCGGATGACGTGCTCTTCGCGGGCACCAGGCTGGGTTACCGGCGCGAACGCGTCATCGTTGAAGATCGGGCAGTTCTGGTAGATCTCCACGAACGCGGTCCCGCGGTGATCGGCGGCCGCCCGCAGCACGCTGGTCAGGTGCTTGCGGTCGGAGTCGATGGTCCTGGCCACGAAGCTGGCCTCGGCACCGAGGGCGAGCGAGATCGGGTTGAACGGAGTGTCCAGCGAGCCGTACGGCGTCGACTTGGTGACCTTGCCCTGCTCGGAGGTCGGTGAGTACTGGCCCTTGGTCAGCCCGTAGATCCGGTTGTTGAACAGCAGGATCTTGATGTTGACATTGCGCCGCAGCGCGTGAATCAGGTGGTTGCCGCCGATCGAGAGCGCGTCGCCGTCGCCGGTGATCACCCAGACCGACAGGTCCTGCCGGGAGGCGGCCAGGCCGGTGGCGATCGCGGGCGCGCGGCCGTGGATCGAGTGCAGGCCGTAGCTGTTCACGTAGTACGGCAGCCGGGACGAGCACCCGATGCCGGACACGATCACGAGGTTCTCGCGCGGTACGTCAAGCTCGGGCAGGAAGGACTGGAACGCAGCCAGGATCGCGTAGTCCCCGCACCCCGGGCACCAGCGCACCTCCTGGTCGGACTTGAAATCCCTGGTCGACAGCTTCTGGTCCGCGTGCGGGACCAGGGTCAGCGAGCCGAGCCGGCCGGCGTCCTCGCCCGGCTCGGGCGCCGCGCCGTTCGCGGGAGCGCCGTGGTGGTCAGGCATTGGAGATCACGTCCTCGATGACTCCGGCGAGCTCGGCGGCCCGGAACGGCAGCCCGCGGACCCGGTTGTAGGAGATGACGTCGCACAGGTAGCGGCCGCGCAGCACGAGCGCGAGCTGACCGGTGTTGATCTCGGGGAGGAGCACCTTGTCGTAGCTCTTCAGCACGTCGCCGAGGTTGGCCGGGAACGGCGAGAGATGCCGCAGGTGCGCCTGCGCGATGGAGCCGCCGGCCAGCCGGACCCGGCGCACCGCGGCGCCGATGGAGCCGAACGTCGAACCCCAGCCGAGCACGAGCACGCGGGCGTCGCCGTCGGGGTCGTCGACCACGAGCGGCGGCAGGTCGTGCGCGATCCCGTCGATCTTGGCCTGGCGCAGCCTGACCATCTTGTCGTGGTTGTCGGGGTCGTAGGAGATCGTGCCCGAGCCGTCGGCCTTCTCGATGCCGCCGATCCGGTGCTCGAGACCGGGCGTGCCCGGGATCGCCCACGGCCTGGCCAGCGTCTGCGGGTCCCGCCCGAACGGCAGGAACGGGGCCGCGTCGGGCCCGGTCGCCTCGGGGGCCTGGGTGAACGAGAACTCCGACCGCAGGTCGGGCAGCTCGGCCAGCTCGGGGACGCGCCACGGCTCCGAGCCGTTGGCCAGGTAGCCGTCGGACAAGATGATCACCGGGGTGCGGTACTTAGCCGCCAGCCTGGTTGCTTCGAGGGCGATGGTGAAGCAGTCGCCGGGCGTGGCCGGGGCCAGCACGACCAGCGGCGACTCGCCATTGCGGCCGTACAGGGCCATCAGCAGGTCGGCCTGCTCGGTCTTGGTCGGCATGCCGGTCGACGGGCCGGCCCGCTGGATGTCGCAGACCACGAGCGGGAGTTCGATCGCGACGGCGAGCCCGATGGTCTCGGCCTTCAGGCACATGCCGGGCCCGGACGTGGTGGTCACGCCGAGCGAGCCGGCGAACGCGGCGCCCAGGGCCGCGCCCACGCCGCTGATCTCGTCCTCGGCCTGGAACGTGCGGATGCCGAAGCGCTTGTGCTTGGACAGCTCGTGCAGGATGTCCGACGCCGGGGTGATCGGGTACGAGCCGAGGAACATCGGCAGGCCGGACAGCTGCGCGGCGGCGACCAGCCCGTTGGCCAGCGCCGTGTTGCCGGTGATGTTGCGGTACCGGCCGGGCGGCAGCGTGGCCGGCTTGATCTCGTACTGGACGGAGAACTCCTCGGTCGTTTCCCCGTAGTTCCAACCCGCCTGGAAGGCCGCGATGTTGGCCTTCATGATCTCCGGCTTTTGCGCGAACTTCTCCTCAAGGAACCTCAGCGTTCCCTCGGCCGGCCGGTTGTACAGCCAGCAGAGCATGCCGAGGGAGAACATGTTCTTGGCCCGCTCGGCGTCCTTCTTGCTGATCTGATAACCCTCGAGCGCCTTGACGGTCACCGACGTGATCGGGATCGCGTGCAGCTGGTACCCGTCCAGCGAGCCGTCCTCGAGCGGATTGGCGTCGAAGCCGACCTTGGTCAGGTTCCGCTTGGTGAACTCGTCGGTGTTGGCGATGATGTCGGCGCCGCGCGGCAGGTCCTCGAGATTCGCCTTGAGCGCCGCCGGGTTCATCGCGACCAGCACGTCAGGGGCGTCGCCGGGGGTGAGGATGTCGTGATCGGCGAAGTGCAGCTGGAAACTGGAGACCCCGGGCAGCGTCCCGGCCGGGGCCCGGATCTCGGCCGGGAAGTTGGGGAGCGTCGACAGATCGTTGCCGAATGCCGCCGTTTCCTGGGTAAACCGGTCACCGGCGAGCTGCATGCCGTCGCCTGAGTCGCCCGCGAACCTGATGATCACCCGGTCAAGCTGCTGGACTTGCTTGGTCACCGTGGAGTGCCTCCTGCCATATTCACTGGCACGGGCGCCTGCGCCGCTTCGGTTCAGCAGCGGCGGATACGCTCAGGCGCGACGCTCCGGCAAGCGCGCGCTTGTCAGTTGTGAACAGCTGCCTACATTGTCCGCCCTTGACAACACGCCACGGGCGACATCTAATCCGCCGGGCCGCAGCCGGAGCCGGAGGCTAACCGGTTGCGCCGGCCGGGTTGCCAGGGTGTCGTGCCGAGGATCGCCTGGCCGGCGGACGGGGGCGAGACCCTCAGCGCATCCTATTACCCGCTGGCACCGGTCAGCGCGATCACTGTCACATGAGCCATGGGCGCGCCGGCACCGAGAGAGCCGAGTTTACCGACCGTAGTGTTACGACACGACTTCGATTACGGAGCGTGTCAACCAGTTCACTGTCCGGCGCGTCATACTCGCGTCATCGCAGTTTCTCCAAGGAGGACGTGTCTCATGACTGATCCCGTCCGGGGGC
>JBPCKO010000181.1:0-6541 GCA_051004215.1 Streptosporangiaceae bacterium
CCCGCATCGCGCCCGCATGCCCGCGACACACCTGACACCGTCTGGCTGCTCATTAAGACTCTGCCGGTGATCTCCACATGTCACGCACCAGTCGGGGCGGCAGCTGTGGCGGCGCTGCCGCTGCTCATCCTTAGCGCCTGGAACGCCCGCGATCACATCGACTCCCCTCGGCTGGCAGGTGTCCGCTTGCCCGGCAACCCTGGGCTACTGCGAGCCGTCCGCAGCGCGCGCCAGATCCGGGTGGAGACGATGCCACGCGACGTGCACGCCGACGCGTCCGCCACAGTGCGCGCCGTGCTGCTCGCAGCTGACACGACTGGGGCGGGGGGCAGCCGGGATTTCCCGCGGCCGCCGCCGGGCGCGACGACGATCGTGGCACCCGCGTCGGGGTTTCTCGTCCAGGTCAACGAGGCCGTCCTGTTGAAGGCCGCGGTACAAACCGGCTCCGTCGTGCTCATCGACCGGTTTCCCGGCAGCTCGCTGATCGGCGGAACCCCGATCGGGGCCGCCTGGCCGGCGGCCGGGCAAGCCTTCGGCGACGGCGCGACGTTGCAGGAGCGGATCGGCGCAGCTGTCCGGACCGGATTCGAGCGCACCGCCGTCCAGGACGTCGGCCACGGACTGAGGCAGCTCACCGACGTGGCGAACAAGGCCCTGTCCCCGGGCATCAACGACCCGACCACCGCCGTGCACGCCCTCGGGCACATCTCGGCGCTTCTGTGCGAGATCGCCGACCGCGACCCAGGCCCGGTTCTGCTGCGCGACGGCCGGCAGCAGGTCCGGGCGGTGCTGGCGCGCCCCGACCTGGGCGGCCTCCTCGACGCGGCGATTACCCAGCCCGCCGCTACGGCGCAGCCGACCCGCAGGTCCTGTCCCGGCTGTACGCGCTGCTCGCTGAGCTGGCCTGGCACGCGCGCCCCGGCCAGCACTCCGTCATCACCGCCCAGCTGACCCGGCTGCAGACAACCACCGCCACGCAGGACTTCGACCCCGCCGAGCGCAGCCAGCTGGCTGCGCTCGCCAGCCAGGCGCAGGACGCGTTGGCCGGACGCTACAGGCCGCGCAGCGACTCGTGATGCCAGCCGGCGACCTCACCGTCGCCAGCAGACATATGGGCGGAGACCTCATCGAAGCGGCACTCGCCGCCGCCGCCCGACTGCGGCCACCGGGTCCCGTCACCTGACCCGTCGTACAACGGCCGTCCGCCACCTCTGCAGGGCGGCCGCGCGGTAATGCCCGGGCCGGTCCGGCTGTAGCGGCCAAACGCCGGGGGGCAAGATCACAGATGGCGCCCCCGCGGGGCCTGGCAGCGGAACATTGCTGCCGGGAGCAGACCGCCGCCCTGGCGGTGCGCACCTGCGCAGAGAATCATGAGTGTCTTCGCGACTGAGGAGGGTGGATGGCGATGGATGAGGGCCTGGACATGGCCGTGGCGTACCCGCCGCGGGTACTGCGGGATTACGCGCTACTGGCGGACGGGCAGCGGGGTGCGCTGGCCGCGCGGTGACGTCGCGTGGCTGTGCGCGCCGTCGTGGGACTCAGGGGCGGTGTTCTCGTCGCTGCTGGGCGGGGGCGGCTGCTATGCGGTCACCCCCGCAAACCCGAGGTTCGTGTCGGGCGGGTACTACGAGGAGGGCTCGCTGATCTGGCGCAGCCGGTAGATCACCGCCGGCGGGGTTATCGAGTGCCGGGAGGCCGTGGCTTACCCGGGCGACCCCAGTAAGGCAGTGCTGCTGCGCCGGGTCGAGGCGGCCGGCGTCCCGGCGCGGGTCCGGGTCCTGCTGGACGTCCCGGCGCGGGTCCGGGTCCTGCTGGACGTCCGGGCGGGCTCCGACCATTACCAGATGAGCCACCTGAAGTCCGGTGACGGAATCTGAACGGCCCGCAGCGGTGACCTGCACGTGCGCTGGACCGGCGGCGCGAGCGCCCGGGCCGCGGACGGCGGGGGCCTGGAACTGATCCTGGACCTGGAGCCAGGCGAACATCACGACCTGGTCGTGGAGGTGTCGGGCCGGATGCTGGCCGACGACCCGCCGGACCCCGGCCCGGATCTGGGAGTCCACCAAGGCAGCATGGGCATCGGTCGTCCCGGCGCTGGACGCGAGTCTGTCGCCGCGCGCGTCCCGGCACAGCTACGCGGTGCTCGCCGGGCTGACCAGCGTGGAAGCGCAGACGTTGGCGTGTTCTCGAAACTCGGCTCTCAACATGTGGTTACGGCCTTTTGTGGCTGGCGGCTGGTGACCGGGGTTTCCGGATGGTGGCGCGGGCTTTCGCGGTCTGGACGGCCTCACTCAGCGCGCTGATGTCGTAGGCGCCGTAGTGCCGGAGGTCGTTGATGAAGAAGGTAGGTGTGCCGGATACCCCGGACAGGTCGGCGGAGTCGACGTCTTCGGCGACTCGCGCGGCGCCGGCGCGGCGGGCGAGGTGGTGGCGGAATCGCGTGGTGTCGATGCCGATGTCCCCGGCGTAACCGACCAGGTCCCGCATCAGCAGGTCACCCTGATGGACCAGGAGCAGGTCATGCATCTCCCAGAACGCCCCCTGGTCCGCGGCGGCCTCCGACGCCTCAGCGGCCAGCTGCGCGTGCGGATGGACGTCGCTCAGCGGGAGGTGGCGCCAGAAGTACCGGACGTCACCGTGGCCGGCGAGCAGTTCCCGGATGACCGGCTCGGCCTGACCGCAGTAGGGGCACTCGAAGTCGCCGTACTCCACCAGGGTGACCGGTGCGCCCGCGGGCCCGCGGATGTGGTCGCGGCCGGGGTCAACCGGCGCCCCGAGGTCAGTGATGGTTTCGGCGGTGCCGAGCACGGCCCGGACCTGCAGACGGCGCGGCAGCAGCGTGGTGGCGCGGAACACCAGCCAGGTGAGGACCGGGGCGGCGACCACGGTGCTGAGGATGCCGAGCTTGGCCTCCTGCAGCTGGATGCCGGTGAAGGCGAGGGTCGCGATCAGGATGGACACGGTGAAGCCGATGCCCATGATCGAGCCGACGCCGGTGACAGCGGCCCAGCCGACCGGCGGCCGCAGCCGGCCGCGGCTGAGGCGGGTAAGCAGCCACAACGCGCCCGTGATGCCCAGCGGCTTCCCGGCCACGTAGCCGATGAGGATGCCCAGGGTGACCGGGGAGGTGTAGGCGCGGGCCAGGAAGCTGCCGCTGATCACGATGCCGGCGTTGGCCAGCGCGAACAGCGGCACGATGACGTAGCTGGTCCAGGGATGGTAAAGCTGCTGCAGCCGGTCGTTCGGTGACAGCGCCGTGTTGAGCCCGATGCTGGCCGAGCGGGCCAGCTCGGGGGTCGGCTGCTCGCGGAAGCTGCGGAACGCGTCGCTGGCCCGTTCCAGGTCGGGGCGGGCGGCCGGGTAGGCGTAGGTGAGCAGCCCCATCGCCAGGCCGACCACGACCGGGTCAATCCCGGACTTCAAGACGGCCACCCAGGCGGCAATCCCCAGCAGCGCGTAGACGATGCCCTGGCGGATCCTGGCCCTGCGCAGGACCAGGATCACCGCGAAGATCCCGATGGCCGCCGCAAGCGGGACCACCGCGAGAGCCCGGGTGTAAACGGTCCCGATGACGACCAGTGAGACGAGGTCATCGACGACCGCCACCGACAGCAAGAACACCCGGACCCGGTCAGGGAACCGGGGCCCGGTCAGCGCCAGCAGCCCCAGGGCGAACGCAGAATCGGTGGACATCGCCGCGCCCCAACCGTCGGCTGACGGCCGGCCCGCGTTGAAGGCCAGATAGATGGCCACCGGCAGCACCAGGCCGCCCAGCCCGGCCAGAACCGGCAGCGCCAGCCGCCGCCGCTCCCGAAGCTCACCCATGTCGAACTCGCGGCGGCCCTCGAGCCCGAAGACGAAGAAGAACAACGTCATCAGCCCGCTGTTCACCCACTCACGCAGGTCCAGCGCCACCCCAGCGCCATTCAGCTCGGCTGACAGCGTGGCGCGCCACACCGCGTCGTAAGCGGAGACGTCAATGTTTACCCAGACCAGTGCGGCCACCGCCATGGCCAGAAGTACCGCGGCGCTGCCCGTCTCCGTCTGCAAGAACCTGCGCAGCGGCGTCTGCAAATTCCGCGCCCACGCCGTCCGCCCGGAGAAAGGCTGGGGCACCGGGAGCTGCCCATCATCCGACACAGGGTTCCCCTTTACGACCAGGACGCCTGGAGCCGCCCCGCCGGCTCGTCAGCGCGCTGCCAGGGTGGCCTGGGTGGCCTGGCTGGCCGCGAACCCGCGCCCGGCCTGTCGGCCAGCGTGACGGCGACCAGGCGCGCCTGCAAGAATGGCCTGGAGCCCGGCCGGGGCTTCAGCATGAACCGCCCGCAGTACTGGCCGTTGCCAAAGATACGCAGCTCGATTTCCTGGCCGGCCAGCTGCAACACGGCCAGCCCGGTCGCCAGCAGCAAGACTGCGGTCGTGGCGTCCGCTGAGCCGCGGATCGTGAACCGGTAATACGGCAGCGTGCAGAAGAAATCGAACCACGCCGCCGCGCACACCGCGGCCACGGCGCCAGCGACCCGGCTCCCGATGGCCGCCACCCCGGCGACCACCACGACCAGCAGCAGGGCCACATTCGTATTCGACCAGCTAGCCGGGAACGGTAGCAGCATAGCCGCAGCGCCCAGCGGTGCCACCAGCGCAGCCAGGATCGCCAGCCGGTCCCCGCCCGGGTAGCGGGCCAAGACGAGCACTGCGGCCACGGCAGCCAGCCTGTCAAGCGGGGCCGGGACCGGCCAGCTTCGCGGAGCGGGCAGGCTGACTGCAGCGGGCGTGTTCTCGGCAGCAGAGCCAGCGGGAGCGTCATCGGCGGTCATTCTGCGCTCCAGGTGGGCGAATCCAGCAGATGCGAAAATCGCGCCGACCAGGCTTCCCGGCTCACCTAATCCCGAAGCATAGACCTCTCCCGGCAGACGGCCAAGGAACCGTCCCGGGTACTTAACTAGCTGGCCGTACACCCTCCTCGACGCGACCGGATAGACGCCAGCTCACCTCGTGGTTATGTCCGGCGCGGCGACGAGGGCAGCCAGGTCGCGGCGGCGCGGGTCGGCGGACCAGACCCGCCCACGTGCAGCGGACGACTGGGTTGACGATTAGCGGATGCCAGGTCAGGCCGTCCGGAAGTGGCTGAGACCAGCCAGCCCGGGCGAGGGCGAAGGCGCGGCCCGTACCCTTTCATCCACCCCGTTCGCGGGCGGGTCAGGAACCGCTCGGCACCGTCCCCGGCGAGGATGACCACGAACTCCTCGCCGCCATAACGGCCGACATGATCGGCGGCCCGCAAGGTAGCGGTCAACGTGCGGCCAAAGAGCCTCAAGACGTTGTCGCCCTCGTGGTGCCCGAGGGTGTCGTTGATCGCCTTGAAGTGATCGAGTCGATCATGATGACAGTGTCCTGGGCTAGAGGCGCCCAAGGACCCGGCCCAGCGTCCGACGGTTGGCCAGGCCAGTCAGCGAGTCGATAGCGGCATCCCGGGCGAGACGAGAGGGGTGGTCGAGGACTTCCAGGGCTCGCTGGGCGTCTCGCACGAAGGCCGGGAGGTGGCGTTCGAGGAGCATCCTCGCAACCCCCCGCCCGTGGCGCAGCAGGAAGGACAGGTTCGCCTATACCGAATGACACGTCGACTGGAAGGGCATCCCCCATCGAGAGGAGAGCCGGGATGACCCGCCGCCGAGCATCTCAACGAGATCACCTGCCACCGCGGCCACGTCGGCCGGCGTCTTGATCCACAGCATGGCGCGCGTCGCATGCGGTCTGGGCGACCCGGTCTGCCGTGTTTGGCACCCCGAGCACCCGGACCCCTTTCCCGTGGTCCTTCGGTATCTCCACCGCCCGCACCGGACCGGACAAGTAGCTCCCCGAAGACATGCGGTTCCAGAGTTTGAAGAGGTTGTTGACCCCAGCGGCACCTGATGACCGTACTGCGCGAATACGAGGACTTCTGCAACACCCACCGGCCGCACCGCTCCTCGAAGCAGGCCGCGCCGCTCCGGCCGCTGCCTGATCGCATCACGGATCTGGATCAATTCCGGGTCCAGCGGCGCGATCGCGCCGGAGGCGTGATTCACGAGTTTCGCCTGGTGGCATAGGTTTTCGGCACCCACAGGCCCCGGCGCCACCACGCTGGCCGTGGGCGCTCGTGGCCGGGGCCGCGGTCGCCGGGGGTGCCATCGTGGCGGGGTTCGGCATTGACGGCACCGCGGACGCGCAGACGGTGCCGGCCCGCGCCACCCCGGCGGTCTCCGTACCGTCCGCCGGTTCGCCGGCGGCGGGCACCGACGTCCACATCAGCCAGAGCTGCCTGCAGGCGAACAGCGACGCCGAGCAGACCTGCAGCCAGCTCGGCCCCCTCGTCAAGGCAGCTTCCGCTCTCAACGCCGGCTCCCTCGACACCGTCGTCCGCCGACTCCAGGCCCTGCAAAGCACGCTGCGCCCCTCGGCCACCGCCTGCCGCGCCACCGTCCCGCTGCCCAGCACCCAGCCGACAGTCTCAAGCCCGGCCCAAACGGCCACTCCAGCCCGCTGAGCAGACCACCAGCCG
>JBPCKO010000182.1:0-27211 GCA_051004215.1 Streptosporangiaceae bacterium
GGAAACAGGTTGTTCCGTAACCACCGAATTTTTGGGGGGCCGGGGCCCCCAAACTTTTCGGCGCCCACGTAGGTCGCCGCACCGGGGCGAGCAGGACGCCGGGGTTCAGGAGGCCGGACGGGTCGAGCGCGCTTTTGATCGCCCGCATCGCGGCCAGCTCGGCCGGCGACCTGGTCCAGGCGAGCCAGCCGGTCTTGGCCCGGCCGACCCCGTGCTCGGCCGCGACCGACCCGCCGTGATCGGCCGCCAGCCTGGCCACCGCCGCGTCCACTGTGACATCCCCCGGGTCCGGGCCGACGACGTTGACGTGCAGGTTGCCGACGCCCAGGTGGCCGAAAACGATCAGCCGCGCAGGCCCGGGTTGGCCGGCGGCGTGCGGCACGGCCGGACCATCGACGGCCGCCCCGGCTGGCTGGGTGGCGGCACGGACCACGGCGGGCAGTTCGGCACAGAACCCGGCGAGGCGGGCAGGCGGCAGGGCCACGTCCATTTTATGCGGAACACCCGCGGTCGAGACTGCCTCGGTCAGCCGCTCCCGGTAGGACCACAGCGCGGCCATTCCGCGCGCGTCCGTCGCCAGAGCCGTGTTGGACGGGAGTACGGAGGCGAGGCGTTCGAGCTGATCCTGCCCATCGCGACCGGCAGATTCCGCGGCCAGCTCGGCGAGCAGGTACCCGTGGTGCTGGCCGGGCAACGGCTCGGGCAGGCCAGCCGCCGCGCGGACCAGTGCCATCCCGGCCGCGTCGAGATACTCGGCCGCAAGCACGCCGGGCACGGCCGCCCGTACCCTGGCCAGCAGCGTCACCGCCGGGCCGATCCCGGCCGTCCCGGCCAGCACTACCGCGGCCGGCGTCTCGGCCGGGCGCAGCCGCAGCCGGGCCCGGGTGATCACGCCCAGCGTGCCCTCGCTGCCGGTTAGCAGCTGGGCCAGGTCGTAGCCCGCGCTGCCCGCCGTCAGCCCGGACAGGTCGCTGACCACGCTGCCATCGGCGAGCACGGCCGTAATCCCGGCGACCTGGTCGCGGGTCGGCCCGTGCCGGATCGTGCGGATGCCGCCCGCGTTGGTCGCGATGGTCCCGCCCACGGTGGCCGAGTCCCGGGAGGCCAGGTCGACTCCGTAGCGGAACCCGGCACCGGCCGCGTGCGCCGCCAGCGCCGCGATCGTGACCCCGGCGCCGGCAGTCACCTGCGCCGAGCCCGGGTCAACCGGGTCCAGGCCCGTGAGGCGGCGGGTCGAGACGATGACCGGGCGGTCCGGGCCGGAGCCGGCCTGGCCGGCCGCCGGAACCGAGCCGCCCACGAGGCCGGTGTTGCCGCCCTGGGCGATCACCGGCAGGCCGTACGCCGCGCAGGCGCGGATCACGGCCGCCGTCTCGGCGGTGCTGGCCGGGCGGACTACGCAGGCAGCGGGACCGGCGTATCGGCGGGTCCAGTCGGTGCAATAGCCTGCCACCAAATCGGGCTCGGTGAGCACGTGCGCGGGACCGGTGACCGCGCGCAGATCCTCGATCAGGCCGGGCATCTGCCAAGCCTGACACGGGACGGGACACGGGCCCGGCGCGGGCCGGGAAACGGGCGCGGCGTGGGACGGGACGCGGGCCGGGAGGGAACCGGGGGCGGGCCGGGCGGAGCCCGGCACGCTCCTGAGCGCGGAACCTGGCGACGAGCACGCGCGTCCAAAGGCCGTGAGATACCGCACATATACCGAAGGACGGAGCATGACCCCACTTGCCGGAATATTCGCACGGCCACGGCAGAACAGGCCAGGCCGCCAGCAGCGCGCACTGGCCGGCCGGCCGCGCCGTACGCGCCGTACGCGCCTGCCGCTGACGGTGCTGGCGGTGCTGGCCGCCGCCGCGATCGCGGTCACCGGGTGCGGCTCCGGCTCGGGCTCCGGCTCCGGCTCCGGAAGCGGAAGCGGTAACGGCGGCAGCACGCCAGCCAAGGTCTCGCTCACGTTCCAGGTGACCCA
This sequence comes from Streptosporangiaceae bacterium, assembly GCA_051004215.1. Taxonomy (GTDB): domain Bacteria; phylum Actinomycetota; class Actinomycetes; order Streptosporangiales; family Streptosporangiaceae; genus Chersky-822. The sequence continues at coordinate 1,973 of JBPCKO010000182.1, forward strand.
CGGCTCCGGCCCGGCGTTCCGGCACTGGACGCTGCGCTGCGATCCGGCCGGCGGGACTCACCCCGCCGCCTCGGCCACCTGCGCCTCGCTGCTCAAGCTGAAGGAACCGTTCGCGCCGCCCAAGCACGTGAACTGCCCGATGATCTTGCGCAGCGACCGGCGGATCGTGGTGTCCGGCACCTGGTTCGGCCAGAAGGTGCACCGCATCGTCCTGGACGGCGGGTGCGACCTGGGCCTGTTCAGCAAGCTGGGCCAGATCTTCCACTGACCCCCGGACGGCCGGCCGGGCCGCCAGTCGGTACCTATTACTTACTTCAGCAACTTACTTACTTCAGCAGCCGGGACAGCCGCCGGTCGGCCAGTGGCTTGCCGCCGGTCTGGCAAGTCGGGCAGTACTGCAGGGCCGAGTCGGCGAACGACACCTCGCGGATGACGTCGCCGCAGACCGGGCACTTCTCGCCGGCCCGGCCGTGCACGGCCAGGCCCGCCTTCTTCTCCTTCTTCAGGGCCGAAGCGGCCAGGCCGGCCGACCGCTCGACCGCCGTGCGCAAGGTCGTCACGATGACGTCGTAGAGCGCGGCGACGTCATCGGGACCCAGGCTGGACGCGAGCCGGAACGGCGACATCTTCGCCGCGTGCAGCACTTCGTCGGAGTAGGCGTTGCCGATCCCGGCGATGATCTTCTGGTCCCGCAGCACGCCCTTGATCTGGGTTCGCCGCCCGGTCAGCATGCCGCCCAGCACCTCGGGCGTGAACTCGGGGGCCAGCGGGTCAGGGCCGAGCGAGGCGACCCCCAGCACCTCCTGCGGATCGCGAACCAGGTAGACGGCCAGGCGCTTGCGGGTCCCGGCTTCGGTGAGGTCGAACCCGGCACCGTCGGCGAAGCGCAGCCGGAACGCCAGCGGGCCCTTGCCCGGTTTCGGCGGCTGGGCCGGGATGTCCTCCCGCCAGCGCAGCCAGCCGCCCCTGGCCAGGTGCGTGATCAGGTGCAGCGGGGCGCCCCCGCCGGCGGCACCATCCTCGCCGGCCGGCCGGGCGACCAGGTCGAGGAACTTGCCGTGCCTCGTGACGGCGGTCAGCACGGAGCCGCGGAGCGCGGTCAGCGGCGGGTCGTAGGTCTTCAGGACCGAGAACTCGGCGATGTCAGCCCGGTCGATGACGCGGAAGAGCGCACGATCGCGCAGATCAGCGGCGAGTGACTCCACCTCGGGAAGTTCCGGCACGATAATGATTCTGCCAGCTACCGGGGCTAGGTGGGCGAGGAGGGATTTGAACCCTCACGTCCTTTCGGACACACGGACCTGAACCGTGCGCGTCTGCCGTTCCGCCACCCGCCCTTGGGCACTGGGAAGGTTAGCACGCCCCGAGCTATGCCATGTCGCCGATACCATCGATTGCGATACGGGACAGGAGGTGCACGGTGGGAGTGCTGCAGCGCTTCGAGCACCGGCTTCAGACAATGTACGACGGTGGCTTCGCGCGTGCCTTCAAGTCTGAGCTGCAGCCGACCGAGGTCGCCGGCGCCGTGCAACGCGAAATGGACGACCGGGCGGCAATCGTCGCACAGGGCCGGACTCTGGTCCCGAACGATTTCGTCGCCGAAATCGCCCAGGAGGACTACGACCGCCTGGAGGTCTACGCCGACAACCTCGGTCTCGAGCTCGCCACCCTGGCCAGGGAGTACGCCAGGGAGCAGGGCTACTCCTTCGTCGGCCCGGTCCGGATCAGGTTCGAGGGCGTTCCCGACCTGACCATCGGGACCTTTCGCATCCGCTCCGGCGTGATCAGGGGCACGACGGTCGAGGACGGCGAGATCCGGCGGCCGGTCAGCGACCTGCCCAGGCCGGCCGACGGTTTCCCCGGCTCGCCCAGGCTGCTGGTCTCGACCGCCGACCCCGGCCACGGGGCGGCCACCCAGCGCACCTTCCCGCTGACCTCGCCGCTGACCATTCTCGGCCGCGGCACGGACTGTGACCTGCGGCTGGTGGACCAGGGGGTGTCTCGTCACCACGCCGAGATCAGGGTCGAGGACGGCGAGGTCGTGCTGGTTGACCTCGGCTCGACGAACGGTACCTTCGTGGACGGCCAACCGATCAGGAGAATATCGCTCACCGACGGCACTCGCGTTACCCTTGGCCGCACGACCCTGGTCTTCCGCCAGGAAGGTACGTACTGACGAGCAGCAGGAACTGATCAGCACCAGGAAGCAGTTCTGAAGACAGCAGCCGCGGCACGCGCGGACGCCCCGCGCGGGCTGCCGGCCACCTGAGGACTCATGACCCGATGAACCAGCTCACCCTCGACCTGATCAAGCTCGCGTTCCTGGCTGTGCTCTGGCTGTTCGTGATCGCTGCCGTGGGCGTCGTGCGCACCGACCTGTTCGACCAGCCTGCCTCGCCGCGCCGGCAGCGCCGGGCCGCGCGCCAGCAGTCCCGGCACAACCAGGCGCCGGGCCCGGCCCGACCGTCGGGGCAGGAACGGCCGCCGAAACAGTCCAAGCACGGCCGGGGCACGCCGAACACGCTCGTGGTCACCGGCGGCAGCCTGGCCGGCACGACGATCCCGCTTGGCGAGCAGCAGATCACGATCGGCCGCGCCGCTGACGCCACCCTGGTGCTGACCGACGACTACGCTTCGACCAGGCACGCCAGGCTGTTCCCGCAGAACGGCGAGTGGATCGTGGAGGACCTGGGCTCGACGAACGGCACCTACCTGGACCGGCAGAAGGTCTCCCAGGCCATGCCGGTCCCGCTCGGCGTCCCGGTCCGCATCGGCAAGACCGTCTTGGAGCTGCGCAAATGACGATTGCACTCCGGTATACGGTCAGGTCCGACGTCGGCCTGCTGCGCGAGGGTAACGAGGATTCCGCGTACGCGGGCCCGCACCTGCTCGCCATCGCCGACGGCATGGGCGGTCATGCGGCCGGCGAGGTCGCCAGCGCGGTCGCGATCGCGACGCTGGCCCCGCTGGACGCGGACATGACCGGGATCGACATGCTGCAGGCACTGGCCGACGCGATCGCCGACGCGAACGCCGAGCTGAAGCAGATCACGCTGACCGACCCCGCGACCGAGGGCATGGGCACGACGCTGACCGCACTGCTGTGGTCGGGGGACGAGGCCGCGCTCTGCCATATCGGCGACTCGCGCGCTTACCTGCTCCGCGACGACGTCTTCCACCGGATCACCCACGACCACACCCTGGTGCAGTCGCTGGTCGACGAGGGCCGGCTGACCCCGGAGGCGGCCGCCTCGCACCCGCAGCGCTCGCTGGTCATGCGCGCGCTGCAGAGCAGCGTCCCGGCCGAGCCGGATCTGGCGATGATAAAGGCCAGGGTCGGCGACCGGTTCCTGCTGTGCTCGGACGGGCTTTCCGACGTCGTGAGCGACGACACCGTGCACAAGACCCTGATGCGGCACGCGGACCTGAACGATGCGGTCGGCCAGCTGATCGACCTCGCCATCCGCAGCGGCGGCCCCGACAACATCACCTGCGTGCTCGCCGACGTCATCGACACCGAATCCGAGCTCGCCCCGACCCGGGACGTGATCATCGTCGGCGCGCTCACCGGCGGCGCCGACGAGCCGGTCGAGCCGCTGCGCAGCGACAGCCCGGCCGCGCGGGCCCATGCGCTCGCGACCGGCAAGGCACCGGCCGAGGCGGCCGGCCAGGGTGCCGCAACGGCAATAGCAACCGCAACGGCTCAGGAAGCCGGAACTCCAGCTCGGGCCTCCGCGGCCGGCGATCCCGGCCCGGCCCAGGGCAGCACCGCATTCGCGGCCGGCGCCGCCGCCGACGCGGACGACGACGACGATGACGACGACCCGTTGCGGACGACCGGGCGGCGGCGCTGGCCGGTCGTCTCGGCCACCCTGCTGATCCTGTTCGCGGTGCTCGGCGCGGGCGGGTTGTACGCCTGGCGGGTCACCCAGGGCGAGTACTTCGTCGGGACCGCCGACGGCCGGGTCGTGGTGTTCCGCGGGGTGGACCAGGCCGTAGCCGGGGTCAGCCTGTCCAGCACGGTGCAGCAGACCGATATCCCGATCACGGCGATCCCGTCCGGCGAGGCCGGCCAGATTCAGGCCACCATCCCGGCGGTGAGCCTGCGCGCCGCCCGCAAGATCGTCTCGCACATCCGCCAGGACTACCGGTGCGCGGTCGTGACCACCGCCATCAGGAAGTGGTACGCGCAGCGGGCCAGGACCACAGCGAAGAACTCGAAGACGGGCCCTGGCGCTGGCCGCACGACGGCCAAGCGCATGACCTCGCATTCCGGGTCACGCTCGAAGCACCCGTCCAGGCGGTCGGTCAGCCAGCCGTCGGCGGGCGCGGCGCGCAAGAACAGCAGCACCCGTCCCGCGGCGGGCCAGGCCCCGCGGACCGGCAGCTCGGGTCAGGCTGGCCGGTCGGCCCAGCGCGGGACCCAGCCGCACGTCAAGAACGCGCCCGCAGCGCCGCCCAAGCCGGCGCTGCCGGCCTTCTGCGCGGCGGCGGGAGGAGCCGGATGAGCGCGGTTCCCAACCTCGCTGCCGGACCGTCCGGCGGACCGTCGCCCATGGGCGTGCCGCTGCCGCAGGGCCGGCGCGGCGTCGAATTGGCCATGCTCGGCTTCGCGCTCGCCATCATGGCGTTCGCCTACGTCGCGGCCGGCTTGGGGCTGAACGGCCAGGTCCCGTCCGGGCTAGTCACCTACATCGCCGGGTTCGCCGTGCTGATGGGCATCGGGCACCTGGCCGTGCGCCGGTTCGCCAAATGGGCCGACCCGCTGCTGCTGCCGCTGGCCGCGGTGCTCAACGGCCTCGGCATCGTGATGATCTACCGGCTGCAAGAGTCCGGGCGCAATGGCAATCCTGGCCTCCAGATCTCGACCCTGACCGCGCACGCCGCGCTGTACCAGCTGATGTGGACCGCGGTCGGCATGGCCGCGTTCGCCGCCGTGCTGGTGCTGATCCGCGAGCCCCGGGTCCTGCAGCGCTATACCTATACGCTCGGCACGATCGGCGTGATCCTGCTGGCCATACCGGCGCTGCTGCCGAGCAGCCTCAGCTCGGTCCAGGGCGCCAAGGTCTGGATCATCATCGGCGGGTTCTCGATTCAGCCCGGTGAGTTCGCCCGGCTGGCCCTGGCCGTGTTCTTCGCCGGCTACCTGGTCCGCAAGCGCGACGTGCTGTCGCTGGCCGGCCGCCGGTTCCTCGGCATCGACCTGCCGCGCGGCCGCGACATGGGCCCGATCATCGTGCTCTGGGCGATCGCCATGCTGATCCTGATCTTCGAGTCCGACATCGGCACCTCGGCGCTGTTCTACGGCCTGTTCGTCTGCATGCTGTACGTCGCCACCCAGCGCAAGTCGTGGCTGCTGATCGGGCTGCTGTCCTTCGTCGGCGGCGCCCTGCTGACCGGCGCGCTGATCCCGCACGTGCACGCACGGTTCACGGTCTGGCTGCACCCGTTCGCCCACTGGGCCACCACCGGATACCAGACCGCGCAGGGCCTGGAGGGGATGGCCTTCGGCGGCATCTTCGGCACCGGGCTCGGCCTGGGCCAGCCGTATCAGACGCCGCTCGTGCAGAGCGACTTCATCATGACCGGATTCGGTGAGGAACTCGGCCTGACCGGGCTGATGGCGCTGCTGCTGATCTTCGGCCTGCTGGTCCAGCGGGGCTTGCGGGCGGCCCTGGCGACCAGGGACCCGTTCGCCAAGCTGCTGGCCGCGGGCCTCGCGTTCGGCATCGCCTTGCAGGTGTTCATCATCGTCGGCGGCGTGACCCAGCTGATCCCGCTGACCGGTATCACGACGCCGTTCCTGTCTCAAGGAGGCTCTTCCCTGGTAGCGAGCTGGATGGTCGTCGCCCTGCTGATCAGGATCAGCGACTCAGGACGGCGCCCGGCACCGCAGCCCATCCAGGACGAGGGCCTGACTCAGGTGGTGCGGGCGGTATGAACCGGGCCATCCGCCGTCTGTCCATCGCCAGCCTGGTGATGTTCCTGGCGCTGCTGATCAACGTCAACTACCTGCAGGTGTTCCGGGTGAACTCGCTGGCGGCCGAGTCGCATAACCCGCGGGTGTATTCAGAGCAGTTCAAGAACTGGCGCGGGGAAATCATCGCCAGCGGCGGGGGGGCCAACATGGTCATCGCCAAGTCGAAGCTGCTCAAGAACGGCGACTACCAGCGCGTCTACACCCACGGCCCGACCTACGCGCCGGTCACCGGGTACTACACGATCGACGCTTCGACCTCGCCGTTCGGCCTGACCGGCATCGAGAAGTCCGAGGACAAGTTCCTGTCGGGGACCGCGCCCAGCCTGGCCGTGTACAACCTGAAGGGTCTGTTCACCGGCAAGCCGAAACAGGGCGCCAGCGTCTACCTGACGATCAGCCCGAAGGCCCAGACCGCGGCTTACGCGGCGCTGGCGGCGATGGGCCGGCCGGCCGCGGCGGTCGCGATCGACCCGCGCACGGGCGCGATCCTGGCCATGGCCTCGTTCCCCACGTTCAACCCCAACGTGCTCGCGACCCTTGACCCGGTGAAGTTCAACAAGGTCGACAAGCGGCTGGTCAGCGACAAGCGCGACCTGCTGCTGAACCGGGCCATCAACGACACGTTCCCGCCCGGGTCGACGTTCAAGCTGATCACTAGCTCGGCCGCGTTCCACACCGGCAAGGTGACCTCGCCGGCCTCCAAGATCCCGGGCCCGCAGGCCTACGTGCTGCCGGGCAGCCACACCTCGCTGTTCAACGACAGCGGCGCGGCGTGCGGCGACGGCCATCCGTCGATGATCTACGCCCTCACCCTGTCCTGCAACACCGCGTTCGCCAAGCTCGGCGACACGGTCGGCGGCCGCGCGCTGCACAGCATGGCCAACGCCTACGGCTTCAACAACCCGAACCTGACCATCCCGCTGCCGGTGACCGCGAGTTCCTACCCGGCGCTGACCGACCCGGCCCAGATCGCGCTGTCGGCCATCGGGCAGTTCAACGACACCGAGACGCCGTTGCAGGAGGCGATGATCGCGGCGACCATCGCCAACGGCGGCACCACGATGCGGCCCTACCTGGTCGCCCAGGTCAAGGCGCCCGACCAGTCAACCGTGCAGACCGCGTCGCCGGCCACCCTGGGCAGCCCGATCACCTCGACCCAGGCCGGCTACCTGACGACGATGATGCTCGGCGTCACTCAGAACCCGGCCGGCACCGCCTATCAGACCGCCGGGCCGCCCGCGACGGGCATCAAGATTGCCGGTAAGACCGGAACCGCGCAGAACGGCGTGCACAACTCCAGCCTCGACGATGCGGTGTTCACCTGCTTCGTGCCGTCCAACCCGACGATTGCCGTCGGCGTCATCGTCAAGGGCGGCGGTTTCGGCGCGGACGCGGCCGCGCCAATCGCGCTCAAGATCATCCAGGCGTACCTGGGGCAGCGGTGACCGGCCGCCTGGTGTCCAGTCCGGCCGGTAGCACCGCCAGCCGGACGCGCTATGACATACATTTCATAACGGCTCGCCATGGCTCATCCCGCTGGGCCCGCCAGCCTTCCCGACGCAGGACGGTAACGTAAGTGCGAGACATGACTCAGCCAAGGCTGCTCGGCGGCCGCTACGAAACCGACGGCATCGTTGGCCGGGGCGGCATGGCCGAGGTCTACCGAGCCCGTGACCTTCGCCTCGACCGCATCGTCGCGGTGAAGACGCTGCGTGAGGACCTGGCCAGGGACCAGACCTTCCAGGCCAGGTTCCGGCGCGAGGCCCAGTCGGCCGCCTCGCTCAATCACCCGTCGATCGTCGCCGTCTACGACACCGGTGAGGACAACACCGGGATGTCGCACGTGCCGTTCATCGTGATGGAGTACGTGGACGGCCGGACGATCAGGGACCTGCTGCGGGACGACCGGCGGCTGCTGCCCGAGCGGGCCCTGGAGATCACCGACGGCGTGCTCAGGGCGCTGGACTACAGCCACCGGGCCGGCATCGTGCACCGGGACATCAAGCCTGGCAACGTGATGCTGAACCGCCAGGGCGAGATCAAGGTGATGGACTTCGGCATCGCCCGGGCGGTCGCCGACACCCAGGCCACGATGACCCAGACCGCCCAGGTGATCGGGACCGCCCAGTACCTGTCGCCCGAGCAGGCCAGGGGCGAGCGGGTGGACGCGCGTTCTGACCTGTACTCGGTTGGCTGCCTGCTGTACGAGCTGCTCACCGGCCGGCCCCCGTTCACGGGCGACTCGCCGGTGGCGATCGCCTATCAGCACGTCAGGGAGAACCCGGTGCCGCCGTCGCGGCTCGACCCCGAGCTGCCGCCGTGGGCCGACGGCATCGTGCTGCGGGCGATGGAGAAGGACGCGAACGACCGCTACCAGTCGGCCGCGGACATGCGCAGCGACATCCAGCGGGCGATGTCGGGCTTCCCGGTCGCGGCGGCCATGCCGTTGACCCAGGCCTACGCCGGTCCCGGTCCTGGGACGCGGCGGATGGACCCGATGGGGCAGACCCAGCTCCAGGGCGCCACCGGCGCGCTGCCGCCGTACCAGTACGGCCCCGAGGGCACCGGGACGCATGGTGGCCGGCGCCGCAAGATCTGGCCCTGGATCGCCGCGCTGCTCGTGCTGGCCGTGATCGCCGCCGCGGTCGTGGCCTACCAGCTCATCAGCGGCACCGGCAGCCAGGTCGCGGTCCCGGCGAACCTGCAGGGGATGAAGCTGATCGCGGCCGAGAACGCGGTGACGCATGCGGGCCTGACGCCCGTTCCGAAATCGCACAAGGCGCCGAAAGGCCCGTACAACGTCGTCACGAGCGCCAGCCCGGCCGGCGGGACCAAGGAGCCGAAGGGCACCTCGGTCACGCTGAACTACAACCTGCCCCCCGGCTCCAGGCCGGTGCCTGACGTGTCCGGGCTGAGCGTGAGCGCGGCGACGGCCAAGCTCAAGACGGCCGGATTCACGAACGTGACCACCGGCGCAACGGTCGCGAACCTGAGGGTCGGCCAGGGCGACGTCATCAAGACCAGCCCGCCCGCGAAAACCACGGAGCCGCTCGGGACCCCGATCGTGCTCAAGGTCTCCGGCGGCGGGACGGCCGTGCCCGCCCTGTTCGGATTGTCGGAGAACGACGCGATCGGCAAGCTGAACGCGGTCGGGCTGGCCGCTCATTCGCAGATTGCGGCCGGACCGCAGGGCACCGCGCCCGGGACGGTGTGGAAGTCGGTTCCCGGCCACGGCCATGCCGTGCTGCCGACCGGTTCGGTGACCATCTACGTCGAGCCTGGCTCCTCGTCGAGCCCGCCGCCAACCAGCCCGCCGCCGACTAGCCCGCCCGCCAGCCCGTCGCCGAGCCCGTCCTCGTCGGCGACCTTGTGAGGGCCTGACCAGCGCCCGGCTACCCTTACGATCAAGGTCGCGCGGCCCCGCCCGCGTACCCGCAAGCCCACCAGGAGATTGCCGTGCCGAAATCCCGCGTCAGGAAGAAGGCGGTCTACACGCCGCCCCCGCGCTCCTCCAAGTCCAAGGTGAGCCCGCCCTGGCTGGCTCCAGCCATGGTCGGGTGCCTGATCATCGGCCTGGCCTGGATCGCCACGTTCTACATCAGCGGGCAGAACCTGCCGATCTCGGCGCTGCACCAGTGGAACCTGGTCATCGGGTTTGCGCTGATCGTCTCCGGCGTGATGCTCGCCACCCGCTGGCGCTAATTCAGGCAGGCCGCCGACCCGGGTCTATTTAGAGCCGGAAAATAACTGTATTGACGAGTTGCTGATCCCGGATGACGACGCCGAGGACCAGCAGCGCGATCAGGCCGATCGTCGCCCCGACCTGAATCACCGTCCGGTTCGCACGAGGAGCATAGACATAAGCCGCGGTCAGGGCCGAGCCGGCGATGAGGCCGCCAATGTGGTCCTGCCAGGCGATTCCTGACACGGTGAAGCTGATCAGCAGGTTGACCGCGATCAGGCCGACGATCATCCTCGCGTCCAGCCTGAGCCGCCTGGACAGGACGAACCAGGCGCCGAACAGGCCGAAGATCGCGCCAGACGCGCCGATGGCCGGCTCGTTCGCCGGTGCCAGCAGGTAGAACAGCACCGAGCCGCCCAGCGCGCTGACCAGGTACACGGCGATGAACCGCACCCGGCCCAGGGCCCGCTCAAGCGACGGCCCGACCACAATCAGCGCCCACATGTTGAAGGCGATGTGCAGCAGGCCAACGCCGCTGCCCGGCGGCTCATGCAGGAACGCGCTGGTGAGCAGCCGGTACCAGTCGCCCGCGGCGACGCCGACCGCCTCCCCGAGCGCCCGGTCGCCGGCGTGGCCGATCATCGCGCCGTAGTCGATCGCCTTGCTGTAGACGAGCTCGACGAGGTAGGCGAGAACGTTGAGCGCAACGAGCGTGTAGGTCACGACGGGCCTGCCCGTGGCGACCCGGCCGCCAAACCGCCCGGACACCTGCCTGGATCCCCGGTTGGCGTCGCGGACGCACTCGATGCACTGCTGTCCGACGGCCGCCGACCGCAGGCAGTCGGGGCAGGCTGGCCGCCCGCACCTGACGCACGAGACATAGGTCTCGCGGTCAGGATGCCGGAAACAAGTCGGCGCGGACGCCGAGACGCCCGGTTCTGTGCTGGGGCCTGGGGGCACGGCCATATCGCTAGCTGCCAGACCCCGCCTGGCCGTCGCGCTCGATGACCACGGACTCCAGGACCACATCGTCGACGGGCCGGTCGTTCCTGCCCGTCGGAACCTTGCTCATCGCGTCGACGATCTCGCTGCCCGCGATCACCTCGCCGAAGATGGTGTGCTTGCCCGTCAGCCACGGGGTCGGCACGGTCGTGATGAAGAACTGGGAGCCGTTCGTGCCGGGCCCCGAGTTCGCCATGGCGAGCAGGTACGGCCGGTCGAACGCCAGGTCCGGGTGGATCTCGTCACCGAACTTGTAGCCAGGGCCGCCGGTCCCGGTCCCGAGCGGGTCGCCGCCCTGGACCATGAAGTCCGGTATCACCCGGTGGAAGATGGTGCCGTCGTAGAGCTTCGCCGTGCCCTTCTGGCGGGAGTTCGGGTCCATCCACTCCCGGCCGCCCTCCGCCAGCTCAACGAAGTTGCGCACCGTCTTGGGCGCGTGGTCAGGGAAAAGCCGGACGACGACGGTCCCGCGGTTGGTTCGCAGCGTCGCATTCAGGTCGTTGCTCATACCGAAATCCTGCCACGCCAACCGCAGTGCCCGGGCCCGCATGCCGCCGGCGGCCTGCCGCGCCGTGGTCCCGCGGCCGTGGCGCCGCGGTTCAGGCGGCCGCACGATCTCCGGGCCGGCCGACTGATCCGCGGCCGGGCCAGGAACTGCGGTGACGCGATTGACCGGGCTTAGGCGGGGAAGTTCTGCTGAGGGAACCTCACGGGGGAAGGAACGTTCAGTGTCTGTTACGTCAAAGAATCAGGCGGTTACGTCGGCCGCCGAGGTGCAGCGGCGGGCGAAGAAGATCGCCGGGCACGCGTCCAAGCTGGCCGATCAGGCCGGCCCGCTGACGAAGAGCGCCGCGATGACGGCCCGGCACGGTGCGGGCAGCGCGGCCGAGTGGGCAACGCCGCACGTCGCCAGGGCCCGTACGTGGATGGCCGTCCAGGCCAGCCGGGGCAGCGTGTCGGTCCAGGAGACCGTGGCCCCCAAGGTGTCGCAGATGCTGGCCACGACCGCCCGCAAGCTGGACCCGCCCGCACAGCGGGCCCGCCGCCTGCCGAAGGTGCTGGCCGGCACCGCGATGCTCGCCGCGGGCGCGGCCGCCGCGGGCGCGATGGCGATCAGGAACCGGCAGCCCCAGCTGCCGCCGCCGCTGCCGCCACGGCCCGCGAACCCGGATGAGTCCGCGGCCGTGCTCAACCCGAGCTCCGACTCCGACAACCCCGTCAACGGCACTTCCCGCGCCAGCTAGACCCCGCCCGCCCGGTCCAGCCACTGGTTGAAACCGCCCGCGCTGACCCCGCCCAGTCTTTGCCGTGGCGGGTTGCGTGGCGGTGGCGCATCGGGGTCCGCGGCGGCGCAGGCGGCCTGGCTGTCGGCGTTGTCGGGCAGAATCGGGACCGTGCTGCTCTCCGAAGTCGCCGCCACGTCGGCTGCCGTCGCCCGCACGTCGGCCCGGCTGGCCAAGATCGAAGCGATCGCCGGGCTGCTGGCCTGGGTTCCGGCTGACGAGGTCACGATCGCGACCGCGTTCTTGGCCGGCGACCTGACCCAGCGTCAGATCGGAGTCGGATACGCGGCCCTCGTCGGCCTGCCCGAGCCGGCCAGGGCTGCCGCCGCTGACGGTCAGCGGGCTTCGGCTGGTCAGAGCGCGGCCGGAACTGCAGCCGAGGCAGAGCTCGTGCAGGCGGTCGATGCGGCCGATGCCGGTTCCGGCCCGGCGGCGCAGTCGTCACTGACGCTGACCGAGACCGACGCCGCCTTCGAGCAGATCGGCCAGCTGGCCGGGCCGGGATCCCAGACCGCCCGGCGCGAGCTCCTCGCCGGGCTGATCGAGCGCGCGACCGAAGAGGAGCGCCAGTTCCTGTTCCGGCTGCTGGCCGGCGATCTGCGGCAGGGCGCCCTGGCGGGCGTCATGATCGAGGCAGTCGCGAAGGCGGCCGGCGTCCCCGCGGCCGAAGTCCGCCGGGCCTACCAGCTGAGGGGTTCACTGCCGGAGGTGGCGCAGGCCGCGCTCACCGCCGCGGCCAGCGCAGCACGGGCCAGAACCGTCGGGCCCGGTCAGGACGCCGCGGCCAGCGGCGGCCCGGCGGACAGCCCGGCCGAGCGAAAAGCTGCCGTCATCGTGGTGTTGCGTTCATTCACGCTGCAGGTCGGGCAGCCGGTCCGGCCGATGCGGGCCGCGTCGGCGCCCGACCTCGAAGCCGCGCTGGCCAGGATCTCCCCGGCCATCTGCGAGTGGAAGATCGACGGAATCCGGATTCAGGTGCACCGGTCCGGGGATCAGGTCCGCGTGTTCACCAGGACCCTGGACGACATCACCGACCGGGTCCCGGAGGTCGTCGCGATGGCCAGGAGCCTGGACGTCGCCTCGGCCGTGATCGACGGCGAGGCGGTCGCGCTGCGGCCGGACGGGCGCCCGCATCCGTTCCAGGTGACCTCCGCGCGCGCGGCCAGCCAGCAGGCCGCTCCCTCGGCTCCGCCCAGGCCCACCGGCGGCCGGAGCGCGGCCGTGCCGCTCACCGCGTTCCTGTTCGACCTGCTGCACGTCGACGGCCAGGACCTGATCGAGCTGACCGCGACCGAGCGGTTCGGGCGTCTGGAGCGGATCGCGCCCGGCGGGACGCTGATCCCGCACCTGGTCACCAGCGACCGCGAGCAGGCGGCCGGGTTCTTCGCGGACGCGCTCGGGCACGGTCACGAAGGCGTCGTGGTCAAGGCACCAGGCTCGACCTACGGGGCCGGCCGGCGCGGCAGCGACTGGATCAAGGTCAAGCCAAGGACCACGCTCGACCTCGTCATCCTGGCCGCCGAGTGGGGACACGGCCGGCGCACCGGCTGGCTGTCCAACCTGCACCTGGGGGCGCGGGATCCGGACCGCGGCGGGTTCGTGATGCTGGGCAAGACGTTCAAGGGCCTGACCGACGCGATGCTCCGCTGGCAGACCGAGCGCCTGCTCGAGCTGGCCGACCCGCCGCAGCCGGCCGGAGTGGAGTTCCGGCCCGGCGAACCCGGCGAACCCGGCGAATCCGGGGAGCCCGGTGATGCCCGGGAGGCGTGGCGGCGCGGCGTGGTCCGGGTGCGGCCGGAGCTCGTGGCCGAGATCGCGTTCGACGGCGTCCAGGCCAGCCGCCGGTATCCGGGCGGGGTGACGCTGCGGTTCGCCCGGGTGCTGCGGTACCGCGAGGACAAGAGCGCGGCGGAGGCCGACACCCTCGACACGATCCGCGCGCTGTGGCCGCACGGGGCGGACGAGGACGGCCAGCCGGCCCCCGTGCCGGGCTGCAGTGCCGGCTAGCCGGGCCCGCGCCGGGGTGCGATGGCCGCCTGCCCGCGCCTCAGCGGCCATGTCATCATTCCCGCATGCGGACGCTGTGGCTGGATGACGACGGCAGGTGGCACACCAAGCTGCGCGGCCGGCAGGTGCTCTCCGACCCGCGGCTGAACCGGGGCACCGCGTTCAGCTACGCGGAGCGGCACGAGCTGGGAGTCACCGGCCTGGTGCCGCCCGCCCACGTCACCCTCGACCAGCAGGTCGCCCGCGTTTATGCCCAGTACCAGCGCCAGCCCGACGACCTCGCGAAGAACGTCCTGCTGACCGAGATCCACGATCGCAACGAGACGCTGTTCTACCGGCTCCTGATCAGCCATCTCACCGAGATGCTGCCGATCGTCTACACGCCCACCATCAGCCAGGCGATCAAGAGCTACAGCCATGAGTACCGCCGTCCGCGCGGGGTCTACCTGTCGGCCGACCACCCCGGCCTGATCGAGGAATCGCTGCTGGCGACCGGGCTGGAGAGCCACGACCTGGACCTGATCGTCGCGACCGACGCCGGGGCCATCCTCGGGATCGGCGACTGGGGCGTCGGCGGCATGCGGATCGCGGTCGGCAAGCTCGCCGTGTACACCGCCGCGGGCGGCATCGACCCTGACCGGTCCGTGGCCGTCATGCTCGACGTCGGCACCGACCGGCAGAGCCTGCTGGACGACCCGCTGTACATCGGCAACCGGCACCCGCGGGTGACCCCGGAGGAGTACGACGCCTTGCTCGACGCCTTCGTCGGCGCGGTCAGCAAGCTGTTCCCGCAGGCGATGCTGCACTGGGAGGACATCGGGCTGAGCAACGCCCGGCGCCTGCTCGACCGGTACCGGGACAAGCTGCTGACCTTCAACGACGACATCCAGGGCACCGGCGCGGTGAACCTCGCCGCCGTGCTGGCGGCGGTCCAGGCCACCGGCACCGGCCTGGCCGATCACCGGGTGGTCATTTACGGGGCCGGGACGGCCGGGACGGGCATCGCCGACCAGCTCAGGGCGGAGATGACCGCTGGCGGTCTCACCGAGGCCCGGGCCCGCGGGCGGTTCTGGGGGCTGGACCGGGCCGGCCTGATCACCAGCGACCTGACCGGGCTGAGCGGCCCGCAGCAGCGGCTGGCCAGGGACCCGGCCGAGGTCAGCGGCTGGCACCGGGACCCTGAACACGGCGGCATCGGGCTGGCCGAGGTGATCGGCCGGGTCCACCCGACCATCCTGATCGGCACGTCGACCAGGTCAGGCGCGTTCACCGAGGACATCGTCCGCGCGATGGCGGCGCACGTCAGGCGGCCGGTGATCTTGCCGATGTCCAACCCGACCGAGCTGTCGGAGGCCAAGCCGGCCGACCTGATCGCGTGGACCGGCGGCCGCGCCCTGGTCGCGACCGGCAGCCCGTTCTGGCCCGTCGAGCATGAGGGCGTGCGGTATCAGATCGGGCAGGCGAATAACGCGCTGGTCTTCCCCGGCATCGGGCTCGGCGTGATCGCCGCCCGGGCGTCCCGGGTAACCGACGGGATGCTCGCGGCCGCGGCCCACGCGGTGGCCGACCTCACCGATACCTCGGTGACCGGCGCGCCGCTGCTGCCGCCGATCGAGGCGCTGCGGGAGACGTCTGTCGCCGTGGCCGCGGCCGTGGCCCGGGCGGCTTGGCAAGACGGCGTGGCCAGGACCGTTGTCGAAGGCGACCTGACCGGGCACGTGCGGGACTTGATGTGGCAGCCCGGCTACCGGGCGATCATTCCGGAGTAAGCGATATAAGACAATTGCCCGGCGTCAGCAACCATCGGCTAACAATATGCGAATCAGGTTGGCAAATAGTTTCCTGTAACCCGCCTGAACCCGTACGATGCGCTGCATCCGCTTGGTGATGTCGTCTGGTCAGGGATGCAGTGATTGTCCGGAGGATGTACTCGGTCCCCGAGCACATCGCGATGTTCGGCACGGGGGCGATCACGATCGGCGCGGTCTACCCCACGATCATGGCGCACGACGGCGGGCACGGGATGCCGTGCCCGTTCCGAGCGCTGACCGGGCTCCCGTGCCCGTTCTGCGGTCTCACGACGGCGACGGTCGCCCTGGCTCACGGCCAGGTCGGGACGGCGGCAGCCACCAGCCCGCTGGTCTGCCTGGTCGCGATCCTCATCGCCGGCACGGTGCCGGCCCTGGCCGCCAGAGGCGCCGGGCTGATCTCTCCGCCACGGCCCGCATCGGACCGAACCCGGCGGCGAATCGCCCTGGGGACCTGCGTGATCGTCGCGCTGAACTGGCTGTTCGAGCTCCACCGGTATGGATTTCTCTAGGCGACGTCAATACGCAGAAGTTCACAATCGCCCCGAACCATCCGAAGTACAGTGACAGCCTGCCGCTGGCGGATCGGACAGGCGGAACCCCCACGAAAGGCACCAAGATGGCGTATCAGGGAAATCCTCCTTACCAGGGCGGCCCCGGCGGCCCCTACCAGGGCGGTCCGGGCGATCCCGGCCAGGGCGGCCCCGGCGGTCCGTACCAGGGCGGCCCCGGCGGTCCAGGCGGGCCCGGCGGTCCTTACCAAGGCGGGCCCGGCGGCCCCGGCGGCCCGTATCAGGGCGGCCCCGGCGGCCCCGGCGGCCCGTACCAGGGCGGCCCCTACCAGGGCGGCCCCGGGTACTCCGGCGTTCCCGCGTCGCAGTACTCGGACTGGATCCACCGCGTCGGCGCGTACCTGGTCGACATCGTGCCGGTCCTCATCGTGTACTTCGCCCTCGGGATCGCCGGCAAGGCCGCGCTCCTCATCGTCGCCTGGCTGATCGCGCTCGGCTACACGATCTGGAACCGCTGGATCCTCGGCGGTCAGGGCCAGAGCCTTGGCAAGCGCGTGCTCGGCATGCGCCTGCTCAGCGAGCAGACCGGACAGCCCATCGGGACGCTGAACGCGTTCCTGCGCGACATCTGCCACATCGTGGACAGCATCATCTGCTACGTCGGATACCTGTTCCCGCTCTGGGACGCCAAGCGGCAGACGCTGGCCGACAAGATCATGCACACCGTGGTCGTGCCTGGCTGACCGGGACCGGCTGACCGGAGCGGGACCTAAGCCCGCGCCTGAGCTGTGCAAAGCACGAGAGAGCGGCCACGATCCGGGGCTCCTATCTTCGACGACATTGGGCGGCCTGGGCCGAGCAGCCGCGAGCCTGGCGTCCGGCACGGTAGAAACGACTATGGAAACGATCAACCTGGCCGCGATGTACCAGACGCCCGCGCTCAACTGGGACAGCATTGACGCGCGGCTCACGGGCGGCCTGACCCAGGCGCCCGGCACCGGCGGGCCGAACCGGCACACGTGCTGGCTGGCCACGATCAATCCGGACGGTACCCCGCACGTGACCGGGGTCGGCGCGCTCTGGACCGACGGATGCTTCTGGTTCGAGACCGGCCGGCGCACGCGCAAGGGCGCCAACCTCGCCCGCGACCCGCGCTGCTCGATGAGCGTGGCGGCGGCGGAGGAGTTCGACCTGATCGTCGAGGGCGAGGCCGCGCTGGTCGCCGAACCGGCCACCGTCGCCGGCCTGGCCGCGCGCTGGGCCGCGGAGGGCTGGCCGTGCCGGGTCGACGACACCGGCCTGGCCCTCACCGCCGATTACAGCGCCCCGTCGGCCGGGCCGCCGCCTTGGCACGTCTTCCAGATCACGCCGCGAACCGCGACCGCGATCGCCACCGTCGAGCCGGGCGGCGCGACCCGGTGGCGGTTCTGACCGAGGCGGGGCGAGCGCCAGGCCGGAATTCGTTTGGGGCGTCCGCCGGCGGGCGGCTAGTGTCTGCTGCGCACTAGCTAAGAGGTGGGGAGTCCCGTGGGCCATGTCGAGGTGGCACATCTGTGCCACGCGCTTCCCGACGGCCGCGCTCTGCTGGAGGACGTCTCCTTCCGGGCCGGCGAGGGCAGCACGGTCGCGCTCGTCGGTCCCAACGGCGCGGGCAAGACCACACTGATGCGGCTGATCGCCGGCGATCTCACGCCGCAGGAGGGGACTGTCACCAGCAGCGGCGGGCTCGGCGTGATGCGCCAGTTCGTCGGCGGCATCCGGGACGAGACGTCGGTCAGGGACCTGCTGCTGTCGATCGCGCCGCCCAGGGTCAGGCAGGCCGCGGCCCGGCTGGACGCGGCCGAGCTGGTCATGATGGAACGCGACGACGAGCCGGCCCAGATGCGCTACGCCGCCGCGCTGGCCGAGTGGGGCGACGCCGGCGGCTACGACTGCGAGGTGCACTGGGACGCGTGCACGGTGGCCGCGCTCGGCATCCCGTTTGACCGGTGCCAGTGGCGCGAGGTCAGGACCCTGTCGGGCGGTGAGCAGAAGCGCCTGGTGCTGGAATCCTTGCTGCGCGGCCGCGACGAGGTACTGCTGCTGGACGAGCCGGACAACTACCTGGACGTGCCGGGCAAGCTCTGGCTGGAAGAGCAGCTCATCCAGTCTTCTAAGACGGTGCTGCTGGTCAGCCACGACCGGGAGCTGCTCGCCGCCATTGCGCAACGGATCATCACCGTCGAGGACGGCAACGTCTGGACTCACGGCGGCGGGTTCTCCGGCTACGCCCAGGCGCGGCGCGACCGGATCGAGCGGCTCGACGAGCTGCGGCGGCGCTGGGACGAGGAGCACGAGAAGCTCAAGCAGCTAGTCCGGATGTACAAGCAGAAGGCGGCTTACAACGACTCGATGGCGTCCCGCTATCAGGCGGCCGTCACCCGGCTGACCAAGTTCGAGGAAGCCGAGCCGCCGCAAGAAGCGCCGCGCGAGCAGAACGTGCGCATGCGGCTGCGCGGGGGCCGCACCGGCAAGCGGGCCGTGATCTGCGAGGATCTCGAGCTGACCGGCCTGATGAAGCCGTTCAGCGTTGAGGTCTGGTACGGCGAGCGGGTCGCGGTACTCGGCTCGAACGGCTCGGGCAAGTCGCACTTCCTGCGGCTGCTCGGCGACGGCGCGGTCGCCCATACCGGCGTGTGCCGGCTCGGCGCCCGGGTCGTGCCCGGCACGTTCGCGCAGACCCACGCCCGGCCCGACCTGTCTGAGCGAACCCCGCTCGAGATCCTGATGACCGAGCACGCGTTGCTGATCAACGAGGCTATGGCCGCATTGTCGCGGTACGAGCTGCAGCACTGCGCCCGCCAGCCGTTCGGCAGCCTGTCCGGCGGCCAGCAGGCCAGGCTGCAGATCCTGCTGCTCGAGCTGGCCGGATCGACCTTGCTGCTGCTCGACGAGCCGACCGACAACCTGGACCTGGCCAGCGCCGAAGCGCTGCAGGAGGGGCTGGAAGGCTACGCGGGCACCGTGCTGGCGGTGACGCACGACCGGTGGTTCGCCCGCTCGTTCGACCGGTTCCTCGTATTCGGAGAGTCCGGCGAGGTGTACGAGGCGCCGGAGCCGGTATGGGACGCCGCGCGCGTGGACCGGAGCCGGTAAAACGGGCCGCCTTGCTAGGCTGGCTCCGGTCCCGCCAGGGCGCCGGGTCGCCGGCCGCCCGCCTGGTCTTTGTCTCATGGCGAAGGCCCGCCATGTGGAACAGGTAAAGGAAGCCCACCGTGAAAAAGCTGATCGTGCTGGCCGTTGCCGCGCTCGGAGCCGCTGCTGTCTGGCGCAAGGTTCAGGCTGACCGCGCCGAACTCGACCTGTGGACCGAGGCGACAACCGCGGACGAGTAGTTCCGACTCATGCTGACCTGGCCGGATGCCGCCGCGAGCGGCCCCGGCCCGGGCGCTGCCAGCAGCGGCTACTCAGGTCCACGATTGGCCGGCCAGCATGCTGTTCGGGGATTCATATCCCTGACTCGGCGTCGTACAGTTATGTCCATGCGCCAGGAGCGGGGTGCCGCACCGCGTTATGCCCAGATTGCGGCGGCAATACGCGCCCAAATCATATCGGGTCGCCTGGGCGGCCCCGGCGCGCGCATCCCGAGCGAGCCGGCCATCATAGACACATATGGGGTGTCAAAGACCACGGCGAGCGAAGCCCTGAAAATGCTGTCCGCCGAAGGCCTGATCGTCCGGCGGAGCGGGGCCGGCTCATTCATCGCCGCTCACCCCCCGGAATTGCGCTCGGTCGAGGTCTGCGCCGGCGCCCGGATCAGCGCTCGCCCGGCGAACTCCGACGATTTCTCGGCCAGCCGCGAGGACATCCCGCCTGGCGTTCCGGCGCTGGTGGTGGAGGTACCTGGCCATCCCGCCAGGGTCTACCCGGCCGACCGCACCTTCCTGATCGTGTGAGGACGGAGGCGGCGCGGACGCGCCCCGTGCTCGCCCGGCCTGACGGGGTGGCGGGTCCCTGCCGGAGGAGTCCGGTGCCCGCGCCGGGTGCGGGAAGCTGGGCGACCCGGCCCGTCGGCCCCGGCACGCTAGGCTGAGGCGTCGCTTGGCCGTGGCGTTGGCGCGCCGGAAGTCGCGGGCGCGGCACCCAACCGAGGGGCTATAGCTCAGCTGGAAGAGCACCTGCTTTGCAAGCAGGGGGTCAGGGGTTCGAGTCCCCTTAGCTCCACCACCGGAAACTCCCAGCTCAACGGGCATGTGGATCATCCCTGAACCGATCATTAACCGGTGATCTTGCTTGGTCATGCCACACTCGTGCCACAGAGCCAGCGGACAGCTCCGCGTGTGCCCGGCTGGCGACCGCCTCGGCCAGCTCGCGCTGGCGGTCATCGGTCGAGTGCAGGTAGATCAGTGCGGCCCGGGTGGACGAGTGGCCCATCCTCGCCATCAGCTCCCGCAGGTTCGCCCCGGCGTGAGCGACCATCTGGTTACCGGCGTGACGCAGGTCGTGGAAGTGCACCCCGGCCAGGCCGGTAGCGGTCAGGGCGGGCAGCCAGACCCGGCCCCGGAAGTTGTTGCGCCGCATCGGCTGACCGCCCGGGCTGGTGAACACGAGCGCGGCCGGGTCGGTGGCAGGGTCGGCATCCAGATGCGCGGTGACGGCGGCCAGGATCAGCGGCGGGATGACCACGACACGGCGGCCCGCGTCGGACTTTGGCGGCCCGAACCGCAACGGCTGGCCGGGCGTCTCGGTGAGCTGGCGAGTCACCCAGACGGTTCCCGCGATGGTGTCGATGTCGCAGCGGCGAAGCGCGGCAAGCTCGCCCCACCTCAGGCTGCAGAAGCAGGCCAGCAGGACCAGCGCCCGGTAACCGGAGCCGACCGCATCGGCCAGGGCGTAGACCTCAGCCACGTTGAGGACCGGCCGCTCCGGTGACCTCTCGACCGAAGCGCCCCTGATCCGGCAGGGGTTGCGGCGGATCAGCCCGTCATCAACGGCAGTGGCCAGTATCGACTTCAGCAGCCGGTATGCCTTCGCCGCCGTCACCGAACTGACCCCGGCCGCGAGCAGATCTGCCCGCCAGCGGCGCACGTCGGCCTCCGTGATGCCTGCGATCGTCTGCCCGTTGAGCCTCGGCACCAGGTGGCGGCGCAGCAGGTAGCGGTACAGCTCAAGCGTCCTGGGCCGCAGATTCGGCCGCTCGATGATCCACGCAGTGGCGTACTCGGCCAGCGGTATCCGCCCGGCCTCCGGGTCGATCCAGGCGCCGCCGACCAGCTCGGCCTCAGTCAGCGCAAGCCAGCGGGCGGCGTCGGACTTGCGGGCGAAGGTGGACGGCGCGGAGCGGAGCAGGCCGTCTGGTCCCCGGTAGCGGGCCTGCCAGCGACCTGAGGGAAGCTTGCGGATTGTGCCGAAGCTGCGGGTCTTGTGGCCGGGCATGTCAGGCCACCCGGCGGCGTCGGTGTGACCATGCGGTCATCGGCTCGACCGTCCCAGCCGTAATGAACTCGGCCAGGGCGGACTCGGGGATGCGGACGTGGCGGCCCACGCGGACGAACCGGATGCGCCGCTCAGCGATCAGCCGCCGGGGGAAGCACTCGGACGTGGCGAGCAGCTCGGCGGCCTGGGCCACGGTCAGCAGCCGGTCAGCGGACTTGCTCAAAGTGATCACTGCCTCTCGGGCGGCTGGGTCGGGTCACAGGAGGGCCGGGGCGAGTTGCCGGGCCTGGTCGGCGGAGGCCAGGGCCAGCTCGGCGTCCGGGGTGGGGATGTTGACGCCGGTCCCGGCGTAGGTCCAGGTGGCAATGATCAGGACGGTGCGCTCGTCCAGGGGGCGGCCCCAGGGGTCGAGCTGCCCGGCGGGGTGACGCTGAGCCTGGCGGTGCTCGGCACGGTCGCGGCGCAGGCGGCCGAAGGTGACGGAGTAGCGGCGGGACTTGGTGAGGAAGTGGCCACCATGGCCGAGCTGGTGCGCCCACCGGCACAGCCGGGTGGGGTGCAGGCCGGGGGTGAGCTGCCCGCCACCGAGCTGCCACGCGGCGGTAATCATCCGCCGGTAGTGGGCCGGGCAGCGCAGCGTGTCGAGGTCAAGACGGGTAGTGATAGGCCGGTCGGGCAGGCCGGGAGCTTGCAGGGTCTTGGTGGCGTACTTGGCGATGTAGTTCGCCACGGCCTGGTGGGAGAGCTGGCGGCCGGTGCCCGGCAGGTCGTCGCCAGGCCGGATCGGCTTGACGTCCACCTGAGCGCCGAACCGCAGCACCACGGGCGGACCGTCCGAGGCAGCCGCGACCGGCAGTGCGACGGCGGCGGCGGCCTGGTCGATGGCCTCGTGCAGCAGGTCGGCAGTGAACGAGCCGGGCGGGGGCAGGTAGTCGTCCGTCGCGGCATCGAGGCGGATCACCGCGTGGTAGTGGACCACGCCCCGGGCCTGGTATTCGGCCACCTTGACGTAGCGGACCCGAACCGTGGCGCGCAGCGCCTTCTGCGTCATCCCGGTCAGCCGGGCCAGGTGGCGGGGCAGGTAGGTGCTAAACCGGCGCCATAGCTCCCCCGCGTGCGCGTTGAACAGCACCGCGGCGGCGTAGTCGTAGCAGTCCGGGCACAGCGCCCGGCCCAAGATCGGGTCATCGTCGGCATGTCGCTTGGGGCAGGAGATGTCGCGGCCATGCGGGCAGACCCGGACGGCGGCGTCGCGGCGGGGGCGGCAGGGCAGCACCGCAGGCCCGCGCTTGCGGCGGGCGTGGACCGGGCCGAAGCTCGGGGCGGTGAAAGTGGCGAACACGCACGGGTGCGCGGCGATCGTGTCGGGGATGCCCTTGCCGCCGGTCAGCCCGGCGCGGACGAGCTGGCGGGCGTCGCGCTTGTAGACCTGGGAGCAGGGCGGGCAGACGGCTTCGCGCCGGTTCCCGCACGCTACGCGCAGCTCGCCATCCGGCTCGTCGGTGGTGGTGTCGTAGACCGGGCGCAGCTCGCCGGTCACCTTGTCGATGGCGGCGATCCGGCCGGTCAGCCGTACCGGATGCGCGCAGGCCCCGGCGGTCATGGCGCGCCGGTGATGGTGATGTGGCCGGACTCGGCCAGGGCGCGGCAGGCCGGGCAGGTGACCGGCGGTGGGAACAGGCCGGGTGGCGGGTCGGGCCAGGGGCCGGGCAGGCCGCAGAGGGCCTGGCCGGTGGCGCGGGTGAGCGGGCCGAGGGTGACGGGCTGGTCGGCCACGGCGTGGTAGCCGTCACGAGGCCGGGCACGCCGGCCCGGCACGGCGGGGGCGGCTGGCTGGTAGCCGACGTGCACCGTCAGCGCGGGCGGCTTGCGACGGCGGGCGGGCCGCACGGTGCGGGCGGTCATGCCGCCGCTCCGGTCTCGATCGCTTCGGCATCGGCCGGGACGAGCTGGCCGACCATGGCCCGGATATCGGAGTCGGTGACCCAGGCGGCGCGGACGCGCACCGGGTCAGGGTCGGTCTCCAGCCGGACGTAGGCGATGCCTGCTCCGGTGGCCGGGTCGTTGGGGATCAGGTCGGCCAGGGCGCCGCGGTCGCGGGCACCGTCGCCGAGCAGCATGTCCACCTGGTCCGGCTCGTCCAGGCGCATGGCGATCCGGTCGGGGAACAGGTTGCGGATCGTGATGACCTCCTTGCGCGGGTCCTGCAGGGCGGCGATCACGCAGTAGCCCACGGCGCGGCCCTGGGTGGTCAGGGTGGCCAGGGCGGCCATCACCCGGTCGCGGAGCTTTCGGTCGGGCTGGTAGGCGGTCAGGAACGCGACCTCATCGATCAGCACGACCACGAACGGATGCGCGAGGGTCGGGGTGTGGTCGCGCTGGCGCCCGGCCAGCTGGTGGGCGCGGGCCTGCATGTCGGACACGGCCTGCTCCAGCATGATCACGATGGCCAGCGCGTCAGCGGCGTAGGAGCCGTGAGCCTCGAACAGCTCCCGGCCGAACGCCAGCTCCATCTGCTTGGGGTCGGCCGCCAGGACGCGGACCAGCCCGGCGGTCATCGCGGGCAGCAGCGCGCGGACTATCGACCACAGCAGCGACGCCTTCCCCGCCCCGGTCGCCCCCGCAATCAGCACATGGGTGCCGCGCAGCTTGACCAGCCACGGGGTGCCGTCCTCGCGGCGGCCCACCGGCAGCGCCCGCAGGTCCACGTGCGCGGGAACCGGCAAGGCCGGGATGATCGCGGCCAGGGCATCGCGGCGGACCAGCTCCAGCACAACCCAGCCGGGTCTGGCGGTGCGGATGCGGCACAGCAGGGCGCCGAAGCTCTCGGCCAGCTTGTCGGACCGGGCGGCGAAGTCGGCCGCGCACTGCCCCGACACCAGCCGCACCAGCACCCGGTCGGTGTAGCGGTTCGAGCTGACCCGGCCGAGGACGGGCAGCAGGAGGCGGCCCCGGTACATCGGCGCCAGCCCTGAGATGGCCGTGACCGCGCTCCAACGCCGGGAGTAGTGCCAGCGGCGCCACTTGCCCATCGCGGGCCTGGCCACCCAGCGGGTGAACGAGGCAGGCCGCTGCCACAACCACAGCACCAGCGCGGCGGCCAGGATCAGGACCAGGACGACAGGGCCGGGCCAGCCGAACTGCCGCCAGGCCAGCACGACGGCCAGGGTCACGGTGTCGGCCACCGGGTGCCGGGCCGTGAACCGGACCAGCGCCCATAGGCCGCGCACGAGCTGAACCAGCGCGATCAGCCAGCCCGGCGTGTGCATGACCGGGGACCGCCAGACCGGGACGGCGAACGGGTCAGGGTTGTTCACCTGGGCGATCTGGTCACCCGAGAACGACGACACCTTCATGACGCCGCCTCCGAACCGTCGGAGCGGCGTGCGGCGGTCACGGTGGCGCGCCACTCGGAAACGCAGGCAACCGGCCATGCGGTGCCGCAGCAGCGGCAGATGTGCGCGGCCTCGGTCAGCCCGCCGCCGGTCTCGACCTCCTCAGCGATCACGTCGGCCGAGGCACAGTCCGGGCAGATGGGCGGGTGGTAGAC
>JBPCKO010000183.1:0-17791 GCA_051004215.1 Streptosporangiaceae bacterium
AGGGCCGGCTTGCGGACACTCGAACTGCCCCGGCCCACCGCAAGGCGGCGGAGAATGGGGCCGGGCCGCGGCTGCTGGCGGCCGGAGGCGGCGGACGTTGGCACTCCTGGCGCCGCGGCGCCATCACACTCCTGGCCAGGATCCCCGGCCTGCTCCGGGTGCACTGGCTCGCCTCGATCCTGATCGCCGGCGGCATCGTGCTGCGCGTGCTCGCCCAGATGGCCTACCACCCGGCGATCATCTACATCGACACCCTGAAGTACCTGTACGACTCCTGGCCAGGATCCGACCCGGTCGGCTATAAGGTCCCGCTGAAGCTCATCTTGCTGGTCGGCGACCTCGGCACGGTCGAGGTGATCCAGCACATCCTCGGCATCGGGATCGCCGTCGCCCTGTACGTCACCATGGTCCGCCGCGGGGTGCCGCGCTGGCTGGGCGCGCTCGCGATCGCACCGGTGCTGTTCGACGCGTACCAGGTCCAGGTCGAGGCCATGATCATGCCCGACATCTGGTTCGAGGCGATGGTCGTGGCGGGCCTCGCGGTGCTGCTCTGGCGCCCGGCCCTGACCGTCCGGATGGGCCTGGTCGGCGGGGCCCTGCTCGGCGCGTCTACCGGTGTCCGGCAGGTCGGCGAGGTGCTGATCATCCCGGCCCTGATCTTCGTGGTCGCCCTGGGCGGCGGCTGGCGCAAGGTGCTCCAGAACGCGACCGCGGTGATCTGCGCGTTCGGCCTCGCCGTGCTGCTCTACCTGAGCGCCGACTACCAGCTGGCCGGGCACTTCTACATCTCGCGCTCGTCGGTGAGCCTTACCTACGGCCGGATGGCCGCGGTCGCGGATTGCAGCACGCTCCAGCTGCCGAAGATCGAGCGGCCGCTCTGCCCGACCAAGTCTCAGCAGGCCATGGGGCCAGACAAGCTCGACCACAGCTTGTCCTCACCGCTGCGCACCTTCGAGACCCAGATCTCGGTGACTCAGCTGAACCCCAGGAACCAGCTGGTCGCCGGGTTCAACCGGGCGGTCGAGAGGCAGCAGCCGCTCCGGGTGGTCTCCGGCATCCTGCACGACTCGGTCAAGCTGTTCGCGCTGACCAGGTTCACCAGCCCTGGCGACACCCCGATCGTGCGCTGGCAGTTCCAGCGGCACTACCCGACGGTCCAGTACGGTCCGTGGGTCTCGGTCGTGAACGGCCGGATCTGGCTGCTGCTCGGCTCGCTGCAGTCGGCGAACCTGACCGAGCTGAACCCGGCCTACGGCGGCGCTCCGCAGGTGGACAAGCCCATCGCCGCGTTCCTGCGCTACTACCAGCTGCACGGCGGCTTCACCCCTGGTCCGGTGTTCCTGATCAGCCTGCTGGCCGGGCTGGCCGGGGCGGTGATGGCCTTCCTGCGCCGCCGCCGGTTCGCGGCCGCCCGGCAGGCCGCCCTCGGCAGCCTGCTCTTCCTGGCGACCGGCGTGCTCGTGCTGGGTATCTCCGACCTGTTCGAGTTCACCTGGCGCTACCAGATCCCCGCTCTGGTCACGCTCCCGCCCGCCGGCGCGCTCGGTGTCGCCGCGATCGTGGTCTCGCTGCGCAAGCAGCGTGAACCCGTTCCGGCCGGCACCGTGCCCGGACGAGCACCGGAGATGGCCACGCCAGCCCCGTGACCGGCGTGCCCGCCCGGACGCGGGGGATGCTGGCAGCGGGCCGCTCGCACTGGCCGTTCGCGATCGCGCTGGCGGCCGGGCTCGCGCTCCGGGTCCTTGCCCAGATCGCCTACCACCCGGCCCTGATCTACATCGACTCGATCAAGTACTTGTACAACGCCTATCCGGGTGCCGACCCGGTCGGCTACAAGGTGCCGCTGCGGGCGATTCTTGCCGTCGGGAACCTCGGCACGGTCACGGCCGGGCAGCACCTTCTCGGCCTGGCCATCGCCGTCACCTTGTACGTCGTGCTGGTCCGCCGGGGCGCGGGCCGGTGGCTGGCCACGCTGGCCACGCTCCCGGTGCTGCTGGACGCTTACCAGATCCAGATCGAGCAGACGATCATGCCCGACGTGTGGTTCGAGGCGCTGATCGTGGCCGCGCTGGCCGTCCTGCTGGCCCCGTCGGTGGGACCGGCGCTGCCGGGCGCCGACCCGGACCGCACCCCGGCGGGCAACACCGAACCGGACCGCACCGCAGCGGACCGCACCGGATTGGACCGCACCGCACCGGGCTGGCGCCGGCTCGCCCGCGGCCTGGTCCCGGTGCTCGTGGCCGGGCTGCTGCTCGGCGCGTCGGCGACGGTCCGCCAGGTCGGCGAGATCTTGCTGCTGCCCGCGCTGCTTTACCTGGTCGTGGTCTGGGGTGGCTGGCAGATGGTCCTGACCAGGGTCATCGCGATGACCGCGGCCTTCGCGGTCCCGGTGGCGGGCTACATGGCCGGGTCCTACCTGATCTCGGGCCACTTCTGGCTGGCCAGTTCCACGCCGAGCGTGTCCAGCTACGGCCGGATGGCCGCGGCAGCCGACTGCGGCACGCTGCGGATCCCCAGGATCGAGCGGCCGCTGTGCCCAGACGCCCGGCAGCGCGCCTACGGGATCGACTGGCTTGACCACGACGCCGCGTCCCCGCTCAAGAGCTACCACCCGCCCGGCGGCGCGAACCGCTACCTCCTCGTCTCGAGCTTCGACCGCCAGGTGCTGGTCCAGCAGCCTGGCCGGGTGCTGGCCGCCGTCGGGGCCGACGGGCTGAAGCTGTTCGCGCTGACCAGGACGTCCGGCCAGGGCGGCACGCCGATCTCGCGCTGGCAGTTCCAGACGTTCTGGCCGGCCTACGGCAGCTGGGTCATGCTCGGCCCGCGCCAGCGGATCGTGCTCGGGCTCCGGCTGTCGCCTGGCAGCCCCGCGATCACCCGGCACGTGCTCGACTCGTCCTACGGCGGCCCGGCATCGGTCAACGAGCCGGTCGCGGCCTTCCTGCGCTCCTACCAGTTGCACGGCGGCTACACGCCGGGCCCGCTGATGGCGCTCTTCGCGATCGCGGGGCTGGCCGGCAGCCTGCTCGGGTTGGCCCGGCGGCCCGCCCGACGCCGCCGCCTGACCCAGGCCTGCCTGGCATTCTTCGCGACCGGCGCGGCCGTGCTGGCCATGTCGGACGCGTTCCAGTTCTCCTGGCGCTATCAGCTGCCCGCGCTGGTCACGCTGCCGCCGGCCGGCGCGCTCGGGCTGGCGCTGCTGCTGAGCTACCTGCGCCGTGAGCAGCGGCCCGGCGGGTCAGCGGCCCGGCAGGACGCCCCCGAGCTGGCCAGCCCGGCCCTCTGACCAACCGGCAGGACGCCGTCCTGGCCATGCCGGGTGGGTCACTGGTCCGCCAGGTCCTTGATGAGGGTGACCGACGACCTCTGCCAGGCGAAGCCCAGGTGCTCGTAGAGAGTCAGCGCACAGGTCGGGGAGTCGGCTTCGACGTACAAGGTGGCGACGTCGCAGCCGTCAGCCTGAGCCGCGGCCAGCGAGCGGCGGATCAGCGCAGAGGCGATGCCGCGTCCGCGTGCCGACTTAATCACGCCGACGGTGGCGATGTAGCACTCGCGGCGGCCGGTGGCCTGGGCGAAGGCGTCGTACTCATGCGCGATAAGCACGCCGGCAGGCTGGTCGCCGAGGAAGGCCAGGAAGCTGAAGGCCGGCCGGAACCTCTCGTGACCGACGAAGTGCTGCCAGCTCTCGGCCGTCGTCTGGGCGGAGCCCCGGTGGTCGCGGAACGCCTCGTCCCTGACCTGCCGGGCCGGCTGCGAGAACTCGGCCGCGTACCCGGCGATCCGGGTGCCCTCGGAGAGCGGCCGCCGGGCACCGCGCCGGTCAGGTCCCGGCTCATGAAATGGAACCAGCGCGCCTGCTGGTAGCCGGCCGCGGCGAACAGCGCGACGGCGTCACCCTGGCCTGCGGGGTAACTCGCCGATAGCGCGAGCGGGTGGCCCGGGTAGCGGGCCCGATGCAGCGGCAGTGCCGCCTGCTCGGCCCAGGCCAGCAGCCGCGTCCCCAGTCCGCGGCCGCTCAGGGTCGACGTCCGGATCGCGGAGGTCTTCCACCAGGTCCTCGGCCCCGACGATGTCCTCCGTGCCATAGGACTCCTCCACCGCCAGCAACAGCCGGGCCCACTCGGCCCCGTCTTCAGCGGTGATCGGCCGCCACTGAACCGCCCCGTCAGCCGCCACGCGCGTGATGGTGCCGGGCCTGCCGCTCACCCCGCAACGCACTTAAGGCGGTGCGGCGGGTGCGGCGGTGCGGTTGGGCGGGACGGCGGGCGGTTAGCGCAGGCCGGCCAACAGGTCGGTCTCGGGGACCGGCTGCGGGCTCGCACCGCGGACCCGAGTGAACGATTCGGTACCGAACGCCACTTCGACGACCTGCGGCGGGATCTTACTGAACCAGGAATCGGTGATCTGGCTAGCGTGCGCCAGCAGCGCGTCCCGCTTGCGGTCCAGCACCGGCCGGATGTCGATCTCGGTCGTGATCCGCGCCTCGGCCTCGGCGATCTTGCGCTGCTCCTCCTCGGTCATGTCCCACTCGGGGACTTCCTCGCCCGCCTCCCGGAGCGCCTCGAAGACCTGCTGCCAGGCGCTGCGCCGCATCGAGGTGAAATAGAGCTTGGCCGGTGCCGACGTCGCCTCGACCGCGGCGATCGCGCACCGGGCCGCGTGCACGTGGTCGGGATGCTGGTAGGCGCCCTCCGGGTCGTAGGTGATGACGACCTGCGGCTGGTACTGCTCGATCAGCGCGCCGATCCTGGCCGCGACGTCGGGCACCGGCACGTTGCAGAACGCATCCGGGTTGTTCTGATAGTCCCAGTCCGGCATCCCCGAGTCGTGGTAGCCGAGCAGCTCAAGGTCGGTCACGCCGAGAAACTTGCAGGCTTCGCGGAGCTCGGCCAGCCTGGTCAGCGCGACTCCGGCCGTGTCATGACCGTCCTCGCCGGGCTTGATGCCGGACGGCCCGTCTCCGAACTCACCGTTGGTACAGGTCACGACGACGGTCCTGACGCCTTCGGCGGAGTATTTGGCCAGTACGCCGCCCGTGCTCGACGCCTCGTCGTCGGGGTGAGCGTGGACGGCCATCAGGGTAAGCGGCTCGTTCATGCCAGCAAATCTACGCCAGGCCACCGTCAGCCCGGCGCGGCCGGCCTCAGACACGACCCGGCCCCGGCCGCCCCGGTCACGGCTGGTCCGGTGGCCCCCCTGGCCGGCCGACCGGGCCCGGCACCCAGCCCGAGCCCAGCGTGCCCTGGGCCGCCTGGCGGCCGAAGCGGCCGCCGCCGCGGCCGCGCAGAACGTGCGCGAACAGCACCGCCACCAGCGCGCCGATCAGGGGCCCGGCCAGGTAAGCCCACCAGGACGTCCAGTCGCCCAGCACCAAGGCGGGCCCCAGCGACCTGGCCGGGTTCATCGACGCGCCGCTGAGCGGCGCGCCGATCAGGCCGGCCAGCGCGATGTAGCTGCCGACGCCGATCGCCGCCATCGCGCCGATCTGCTGGGCGCCCGAGGCCGTGCCGAGGATCACGCTGACCAGGCCGGTGGTGAGGACGACCTCCCAGGCCATCGCGGCGGCGGTCGAGATGCCCGGGCCAGGCAGGGTCAGGCCAGCCGCGCCGTGCCGGCCGACCAGGCCGGTCAGCAGCAGCGTGGCCAGCACCGCGCCGGCTAGCTGAGCCGCGAGGTAGAGCGGGATCCGGCGGACCGGGAAATCGGACCGCAGCGTGAACGCGATCGTCACGGCCGGGTTGAGATGAGCGCCCGACACCGCGCCCATGAACAAGATGATGCCCAGGACCATCATCCCGGGCGCGACCACCAGCGCGCCGGGCGAGATCGCGTGCCCGCCGAACCGGGCGTTGACCATGGGGCCGCCGGCCGCGACCAGCACGAGCAGGAACGTGCCGAACAACTCGGCGAACACCCGGCGCCATTCAAACCGGTCATCGGCGAAGTCGTAAGGCCTGGTCAGCGCGTTGGGCTGGCCGAGCGAACTCAGCCCGGCCTCGTGCCGCCCGGCCAGACGGCCCGTCTCGGCCGGGGGATCGGACCTCCCGGACGTCATCGCGTCATCATGTCAGGCCATCCGGTCCAGGATCGTGGTGATCAGCTCCATCGTCGTGCCCGGATGCAGGAACGCGAACCTCGCGACGGTCTCGCCTTCCCAGGCCGACGGCGGCAGGAACGCGACCTGCTCGGCCAATAGGCGACCGGACCAGCGGGAATAGTCCTCGTGGGCCCAGCCCAGGCGGCGGAACAGGACCACCGACAGGTCAGGCGGCCTGATCAGCTCGAGGTAGTCGCGGGAGGCGATCTCGGCGGCGGTCTCGCGGGCCAGCGTGATCGCCGCCTCGATGGCCTCGCCGTACGCGCGCGTGCCGTGCACCGACAGCGAGAACCACAGCGGCAGGCCGCGGGCCCGGCGGGTCAGGTGATAGGCGTAGTCGGTCGGGTTCCACTCCCCCGGCGTGTCATGAATGACGTCCAGGTACGACGCGTCCTGGGTGTGCACCGACCGGGCCAGGGCCGGGTTCCGGTACAGCAGCGCGGCACAGTCGAACGGCGCGAACAGCCACTTGTGCGGGTCGACCACGAAGGAGTCGGCTCGCTCGATGCCGGCGTACTTGTCCCGCACGCTGGGCGCGAACAGGCCGGCCCCGCCGTAGGCGCCGTCGACGTGAAACCAGGCGTCCAGGCCGCCGGCCACCTCCGCCAGCCCGGCCAGATCGTCGATGATGCCCGCGTTCGTGGTGCCCGCGGTCGCGACGACCGCCGCGATCGAGCCAGGGTCGGGGTCGGCCGCCACTGCCGCGGCGGCCGCCTCGCCGGTCAGCCGGTGCTCGGGCGTCGGCACGACCAGGGCATCCATCTCCAGCAGCCGGAGCGTATTCGAGATCGAGGAATGGGCGTCGGCGCTGATCAGCGCGCGCCACCGGCGCGGGCTCCGGCTGGTCGCGGACCCGGGAGCCCCGGGGGTCCCCGCCGCGCCGTCTAGCCGCCCGGCCCGGCGCTTGGCCGTCTCCCTGGCCACGGCCAGCGCCGACAGGTTAGCCGCCGACCCGCCGGAGACGAAACACCCGCCGGCCGACTCCGGCAGTCCGGCCCTGGCCGCGAGCAGGGCGAGAACCTGGTTCTCGGCATGGATCGCTCCGGCCGCCTCCAGCCAGGAGATGCCCTGGATCGAGGCACACGAGACCACGATGTCGAACAGCAGCGCGGCCTTGGTCGGGGCAGCCGGGATGAACCCGAGGAACCGCGGGCTGTCGGCCGAGATCACCGCGGGCGCCACGAACGCCGCGTAGGCGCCGAGCACCTGATCGGGATCGTTCCCGTCCTCGCCGAGCAGGCCGCCGAGGGCCACGTCCAGGACGGCCGGATCCCGCGAGCCCTGGTCCAGGGGAACCGGATCGAGCCTGAGCCGGTTTTCCGCGTAGGCGAGCACGGAGCGGATCATCTGCTCGGTCACCCGGTCGACTCCGTGCATGCGCCGCAACCTAGATCATCGTCGCGACGGGCGGCAACTCGGCCCCCCAGGCCGGCGCCCCGGTGTCCCTGACCGCTGCCCCGGCGCTCGCGCGCGCAACGCGTGGACAATAGGGGCGATCACATCGTCCGCGGAAGGCAGGATCATATGGACCTGTTCGATCTGACCGGCAAGACCGCCGTGGTGACGGGCGGTACCCGCGGCATCGGCCTCATGATCGCCCGGGGCCTGCTGCAGGCCGGAGCGGGCAAGGTCTACGTGAGCTCACGCAAGGCCGAGGGTTGTGCCCAAGCCCAGCGGGAGCTCGCGGCCTTCGGCCAGGTCCAGGCGATCCAGGCCGACTTGTCGTCCGAGGCCGAGTGCCTGCGGCTGGCCCGCGAGGTCGGGGAACGCGAATCCGGGCTGCACGTGCTGGTCAACAACGCCGGCGCGACCTGGGGGGCGCCGCTCGAGGAGTTCCCCGCCTCGGCCTGGGACAAGGTGATCGACCTCAACCTGAAGTCGCCGTTCTTCCTGACCAGGGCGTTCCTGGCCCTGCTGGAGGCGGCCGGGACCCAGGACGACCCGGCCCGGGTCATCAACGTCGGCAGCATCGACGGGCTGCGGGTACCGGCGATGCCGACCTACTCCTACTCGGCCAGCAAGGCCGGCGTGCATCACCTGACCAGGGTTCTGGCCAGGGAACTCGGGCCCCGGCACATCACCGTGAACGCGATCGCGCCCGGGCCGTTCGAGTCCAAGATGATGGCCGCGACCTTGCGCTCCTTCGGCGACGCCATCGCCGGATCGGCGCCGCTGCGCCGCATCGGCCGTCCCGACGACATGGCCGGAGCGGCCGTGTTCTTGTCGTCGCGGGCGGGTTCCTACGTGACCGGGGCGGTCCTGCCGGTTGACGGCGGGCTCGGCACCACGGTCTGACCGGCCGGGCCGGGGGCCAGGCCCCGGCCGGCGCGCAGCGTTCCAATATCCGTCAGCCGACCGATGTCTCGCAGTGAAAGTTTCAGCAGGATTTGTACTGCAAGAACTGACGCGATCCAGCATCAATGGCGATCGGACCCACCCAGGATCCAGCGCTGCGCGGCATGCCTTTCGCGTGGTCAGGCCCGGCTCCGGCCGGCTCGGCAAGGGAAACAGATGACTACGATGGCGCCGACCCGCCCGGCCGTCCGACGACCGCTTCGTGTCCGCCTGACCGCGGCTCCGGCCGCGGCGGGCGAGGCGAGAAGTCTCGTCCGCGCGGCCATCGCCGACTGGGAGGTGCCGGTCGACCCGACCGTGGCCGAGTTGCTCACCAGCGAGATCGTGACCAACGCGATCCGGCACGAGGCGACCGAGACCGTCCGCCTGCACATCACCTGCTCGTGCGGCCACCTGCGGGTGTACGTGCACGATAGCTGCCGGTCCGCGCCGATGCCAGCCGACGCGGACGCGGACGCCGAGGCCGGCCGGGGGCTGCTGCTGGTCAGCATGCTCTCCACGGACTGGGGCTGGTTCCGCACCCCGACGGGCAAGGCGGTGTACTTCACCCTCGCGCTGGAGAAGGACGAGGACGACGAGCGGGTTCTGCGCTGTGACGGCCGCGCTCCGCGGGCGGCCCGCCCGCGGCGGAGCAGCCGCGAGGCCCGGAGCTGGTGAGCGTCGGCTTACCGCGGGCCGGCCGTGCGGAGCGCGGCCTCCCTGGCGATGTCGGTGCGCGAGTTCACGGCCAGCTTCTTCAGGATGTGCGAGACATGGGTCGCCACCGTCCGCCGCGACAAGAACAGCTTCGCCGCGATCTCCGGGTTGGTCATCCCGTGCTCGACCAGCGCGGCGACCTTCGTCTCGGCCGGGGTCAGGCTGTCCCAGCCGCTGACCGCCTGACGGTGCTTGGCCCGGGGCCCGCGCCGGATGCCGTGAGCGCGGAACGCGGCCTGCAGCCGGGCGACGTCGGTCGCGGCACCGAGCGCGGCGTACGCTTCCACCGCGCCGGTGAACGCGGCCCTGGCCTGGCCCCGGTCGTCCGAGCGGACGAACTCGACGGCGGCGGCCTCCAGCGCCTGGGCGCGCAGCAGCGGGCGGCCCGCTCTTTTGTAGCTGCTGGCCGCGTCTAGCAGCGCGGCCGCGTCCTGGTGCAGCAGCCCCTGGCAGTACAGCGCGTTCGCCTGGCGGTGCGGGATCTGCGAGCCCGCCGCGAGGTCGGTCGCGTGCCCGGCCATCGAGGCCGCCGTGGCCTGGTCGCCGGTCGCCAGCGCGAGCCGGACGGCGCTGGCCAGCAGGTCCTCGATCTCCTCCAGCTCCTCGGTGTCGCCGGCGAACCCGCTGGTCAGCTCGGCCAGCGCGCCGCCCAGATCGCCGGCCTGCTCCCGGTCCAGGCTCCTGGCCAGCGCCAGGGGGCCGATCAGCCGGTTGCCGATCCGCTCGGCGTGCGGCCCGGCCGCGGCCAGGTAGTCGCGGGCCTGGGCGACCTCACCCCGGTGCGCGCAGATGACCGCGGCGACGCCCAGCTCGCAGCAGGCCGCGCCCGGTTCCTTCTGGGCTTCGGGAAGCGCGTGCACCTCGGTCATCGCCTCGTCCCACTGCCCGGTGTCGAACAGCAACTCGCTCAGGGCCGTGTGAGCTTGCGCGAGCCTGACCACCGAGCCGGCCCGCTCGGCGAGCTGGGTCGCCTGCCGGGCAGCCAGGATCGCCTCCTGGTACCGATCGAGGTTGCCCAGCGTGACCGCCTTGTTGATCTGCAGCAGGAGCCGCAGGTCGGTCAGCGCGGGATCGCCTTCGGTCACGGCGAGGGCCTGGTCGAACAGCGGCAGGGCGTCGGTGTTCTGGCCCTGCACCGCGGTCACGATGATCAGCACGTGCAGCGCCCAGCCGGCCGTCCAGTTGTCGGCCGACTCAGAGGCCACCGACATCGCCTCCTGCGCGACCTTGCCGGCCTTCTCGACCTCGCCAAGGTACAGGTGGGTTCTGGCCGCCATGACCAGCAACCTGGCCCGGTGGCGGACCGACAGGCCGGAGGATTCGAGCGCGTCGTACAGAGTCTCCAGCGACTCCCTGGAACGGCCGGTCCACATCCGGCACTGAGCCAGGGTCCAGTGCAGGTCGGTCAGCAGGTCGGGCTCGCGGACATGGGCCAGCGCCCGGCTCGCGACCTGCTCGGCGCCGGACATGTCGCCAATCCGGTAGAGGGTGTCAGCGAGGCGCCCGACGAGCGCTTCATAGTGGGCCGAACCGGACGGGACGCTGGCGACGGCCTGCCCGAGGAGCTCGGCCGCGACGCGGGGAGCCTGGCCCACCAGCAGGTCGGCCGTGCCGATCAGCCAGGTGAGCATCCACTCCTGCATCGGCTCGCTCGTGCCGTCCTGCCCGCCGCCGGCCCCGAGCAGCTGCCGGGCGACCCGGTCCGGGGGCGCGCCCGCCTCGGCCAGCGAGCGGGCCGCCTCGCGGTGCCAGGCCGCCCTGACCGGCAGCTGGATCGCGTCGTAGAGCGCGGCCCTGATCAGCTGGTGGCGGAAGCCGAGCCCGTTGCCTGACTCGGCCAGCACCCCCGCGGCGCAGGCCTGGTCGACCGCGGGGATCAGCTCAGGCACGCTGCGGTGCAGGACGATTCCGAGGTCAGAGACCGAGAACTCCACGCCAAGCAGCGCCGCTGCTCGCAGTACCTCGCGGACCTCACCGGATACGAAGCCCAGCCGGTCAGCGATAGCCGCCGACAGGGACTCGGGCGCGGAGCCGCTGGCCAGCTCGGCCGTGCCCGACTCGGTGATGACCACGCCCGCGCTGCGGGCCAGCGCGGCGAGCAGCTCCGTGATGTACAGCGGGTTTCCCGCCGCGCCGCCCGCCAGCCTGAGCAGCCGGTCATCGGGCAGGCCGCCGACCAGGGCGCCGACCAGCACCGCGACGGCGTCCTCGGGCAAGCCGGTCAGCCTGATGCGCTGAATGCGGCCCGCCCGGCGCATGGTGATCAGTTCGTCGCGTTGCGGCACCGGGCGCATCGTGCCGACCAGCAGCAAGGGCAATTGCGGCACTAGCCTGGCCAGGCGCCCCCAGAGCGCGACGCTCGCGTGGTCGGCCCACTGCAGGTCATCGATGACCAGCACGACAGGACCCCGCGCGCACTCCTCGGTCACCAGCGCGAGCAGCTGCTCAGCCAGCGCGACCGACGCATCGGTCCCGCGCTCAGGGGCGAGTTCTCCGCGCAGCAGGGCGAGGATCGCCGTGCGGCGGGGATCGGCGGAGGGCTCACGCAGGCGTAAAGCCTCGAGCATGGGCAGCAGCGGCAACGCCTGGCCCAGCTCGTCACCCGCGCCCGAGAAGACCGCGACCCCGGACGGCGCCCCGGCCAGGGCGGCGCGAACCAGCGTGGACTTGCCGACGCCCGGTTCCCCTTCGACCAGGACCGCGCTGCCTGTCCCGGCGGCGGCCTGCACCACCAGGCTGGCCACCAGGGCCATCTCGCTGTCACGGCCGATGAGCACACCGGCGGGAGTCACGGCGGGCACAGGTCAAACTTTACTACTAGCTCGTTAACCAAACAAGACAGGCGTTTCGGCTTAATCAGTTTAACCAGACCAATCAGGCAGTCTATCGGCTCACAGTGGCCAGGCTAGTGTTCCCGCTGCCCGGCTGCAAGTTGCACCGGAACTTGCACAGAACCTTCTGGTCAATATTTCCGCGCATTCCCTACCGCACTTTGCCACGGTATTTCTTTTCAATTTTGCGGCTGCAATTTCAATGCTTGCAATTTTCCGCTAAGACGCCTCATTATAGCAGTTATCAGGGATTTACCGCCCTGAATAAGATGCGCCGCGCAAGTCGGCCGAGCTGCACGCGCAGCCAGGCCGACCCGGGGAAACGCCAGGAGGAATCATGCGCATCAGCCGGGTAGCCCTCATTCCAGTAATCGCCGCCCTCGGCCTGGGCGGCACCATTCTGACCGCCCCCGCCATGGCGGCGACCTCACACGCGCCTCAGGTATATCTGCATTCGATGCATACGGCTGGCGGCCCGGGGGTTTATCTGCACTCGTAATGCATTCCTGATGCGCGCGGCCTGACGTCGCCCGCCCACGGCGCCCGGCCGGCCGCCGCCGATCGCGGGCGCGGTCATGGCGCCCGGGGACGGCCCGGCGGCCGGTCCGCGGGCCAGCACGCACCACCGCCGCCCAGGACCTTCCCGGTACGCGCAGTGATGACCGGCGAGAGTACGAAGGCCAGCCGTTCCGGCTTGTCCAGGGCAGTCGCGCGCGCCGCGGCCGCCGCCTCCTGACGGCATCCCAGGGCCGGGCCCTCGCCCCGGCACGAATTCTTGCCCCGCCAGCTGCGGTGAAATTTCCCTTCTTACTTTTACAATCGGATCAGGCGCGTTTGGCGGCGGCGGAGAGCAGGCCGCCGCGATGCCAGCGCCGGTCCGTTCGCGGGCACGCAGGAGGTTCGCGGGCACGCAGGAGGAGGGTCGCCGGATGACGATTCCAGGCAGCCCGGCGGTACGCCGCCGGAGGCTGGCCGCCGAGCTCCGCGCCATCAGGGAGAGCACCGGAAAGAGCGGCGACAGCGTGGCGGCCGCGCTGCACTGGTCGCCGTCGAAGATCAGCCGTTACGAGCTGGCCAGGACCGGCCTGAAGATCGCCGAAGTCGAGAAGCTGCTGAACCACTACCAGGTCACCGGCGAGCGGCGGGACCAGCTGCTGACCCTGGCCCGGGACGCGGCCCGCAAGGGCTGGTGGGAAGCCTATGCCGACGGGCTGTCGGAGGACTACCAGCAGTTCATCGGCCTGGAGCATGAGGCTCGCTCGATCGCGATCTGGCACGTCGAGGTGGTCACCGGCCTTTTACAAACTGAAGCCTATGCCCGGCACATCATCAGTAGCTACGGGCAGGTGGAGCCGATCGCTCCGCGCATGGTCGACCGGCTGGTGACGGTCCGGATGCAGCGCCAGCAGGTACTGGAACGCGATCCGCCGGTGCAGCTTTCCGTCGTGTTCGACGAGTCCGTCCTGCGCCGCCGGGTCGGCGACAACCAGGTGATGTACGACCAGCTGCAGCGGCTGCTCACGGAGTCGGAGCGGCCCGGCGTGACGCTGCGGATCTTCCCGCTGGATAAGCAGCACACGATCTACGGCGAGTCATTCGTCATCTTCGGGTTCGGCTCGGACAGCGGGGGCGCCGTCCTCCAGGACGTGGTCACCAGCGAGCTGCTGCGGAACCTGTACGCCGTGGAGAGCGAGCGCGAGACTCATCTGCACCGGATCGCGTACCGGCATCTGTTCGAAACCGCCCTTGACCCGCAGGAATCACGGGAGCTGATCAGCGAGATCGCCAAGTCAGCCTGGTCACGCTAGGGCGCCCGGCACACGTCGCGCCATCACGCCGGCGGCTGCGGCCTGCGGCGCGGCGGGGTCCTGGCGGCCCGGTCAGTCCCGGAGCGTGCGCAGGATGCGGGCCAGGTGCTCGCGGTCGGCCTGGCTGAGGCGGCCGAAGAGCCGCTCCGATTCGGTGCCCCGGGCCGCGCGGATCGCGGCCAGGACGCTGCCGCCGCGCTCGGTCAGGGCGACGAGCGTAGCCCGCCGGTCGTCCGGGTCGGGCTGCCGCCTGACCATGTCCCGGGACTCCAGCGCGTCGACGACCTCCGTCGCCGAGCGCGGCGCGATGCCCAGCCGGTCCGACAGCGAGGACAGCCGCATGGTCCCGTGATGGCCGAGAATGCGGAGCGCCCGCAGGTGCGCGGGCGTGATGTCCCAGGGGGCCAGCACCTGCTGAGAGGTCTCGCGCAGACGGCGCGCGACCGACCAGAAGCTGTCCGACAGGCCTTCGTCAGCGGCCGGATCGCCTTGGCCGTCCGCCCGGGCCTCGTTCGTCACGGGAATACAGTACCAGGTACTGGTGTTCAAGCCTCATATTGAGGTAACCTCAGTAAAACTTCACGACCTAATCCCGGCAGAGAAGAGGATTCTTTGGCTACCCCCACCATCAACCGGGCGAGCAGCCCTGGCCGCAGCCGCGGCTCGCGCACCGTCTCCGCCGCCGAGAAAGCCCTGGCCCGCGAGGTGTCACTGCGCCGCATCGGCCGCCTGTTCCGTCCCTACTCCTGGCCCCTGGCCATCGTGACCGCCATCATCGCGGCGTCGTCCGTGGTCGGCCTGGCGTCCCCGTTCCTGCTCCGCGCGGTCATTGACCAGGCGCTGCCGGAGCGGAACCTGCACCTGCTGGTCTGGCTGGTCATCGGCATGGTCGCCGTCGCCGCCGTGACCTCGGCGTTCGGCGTGATTCAGACCTGGATCAGTACCAAGGTCGGCCAGCACGTCATGCACGGGCTGCGCACCAGCGTCTTCGCCCACCTGCAGCGGCAGTCGATCGCGTTCTTCACCCGCACCAGGACCGGCGAGGTCCAGTCCCGCATCACCAACGACATCGGCGGAATGGAATCGGTGGTGACCTCGACCGCCACCTCCATCGCCGCCAACCTCACCACCGCGATCGCCACGGCCGTGGCCATGGTCGCCCTGTCCTGGCGCCTCTCGCTGATCTCCCTGGTCGTGATGCCGCCGGCCGTCTACCTGACCCGCAAGGTAGCCCGCATGCGCCGGGCCATTACCACGCAGCAGCAGCGCGAGCTGGCCAACCTCAACGTCACGATCGACGAGGGCCTGTCGATCAACGGCATCCTGCTGGCCAAGACGATGGGCACCGGGCCGGCGCTGGTCGACCGGTTCACCACGTCATCGAGCCGCCTGATCGACCTGGAGCTCCGTTCCCAGCTGGCCGGGCGCTGGCGGATGGCCTCGCTCAGCATCATCTTCGCCGCGATCCCGGCGATCATCTACCTCGCGGCCGGGCTGCCGGTATCCGCCGGCACGATCACAATCGGCACCCTGATCGCGTTCACTACCTTGCAGGGCAGCCTCTTCCGGCCGGTGACCGGCCTGCTCAGCACGAGCGTGTCCGTGATCAGCTCCCTGGCCCTGTTCGCGCGGATCTTCGAGTACCTGGACCTGCCGGTCGAGGTCGCTGACCCCGCCGAGCCGGTCGCCATTGACCCGGCCAGGGTGGCCGGCCACGTCCGCCTGGACAACGTGAGCTTCACCTATCCGGGCGCTGACCGGCCGGCCCTGACCAGGGTCGCCCTGGATGTCCCGGCGGGGACCACGCTGGCCCTGGTCGGCGAGACCGGATCGGGCAAGACGACGCTCGCCGCCCTGATCGCCCGGCTGCATGACCCGGACCGCGGTTCGGTCCGCATCGACGGCATCGACATCCGGGACCTGCGGCTGGCCGACCTGGCCGCCATCGTCGGCGTGGTCAGCCAGGAGACCTACCTGCTGCACGCCACGGTGCGGGAGAACCTGCGTTACGCCAAGCCGGACGCGACCGACGCCGAGATCGAGGACGCGGCCCGCGCGGCCCAGATTCACGACCTGATCGCGGACCTGCCCGACGGCTACGACACGGTGGTGGGATCGCGCGGCTACCGGTTCTCGGGCGGCGAGAAGCAGCGGCTGGCCATCGCCAGGACGCTGCTGCGCGACCCGCGGGTGCTCGTCCTCGACGAGGCCACCAGCGCCCTGGACACCGAGACAGAAAGGGCCGTCCAGAAGGCGTTCGACAACCTGGCCAGAGGCCGGACCACCATCACCATCGCCCACCGGCTCTCCACCGTGCGCGATGCCGGCCAGATCGTCGTCCTCGATCACGGCCGGATCGTCGAGGCCGGCACCCACCTGAGCCTGCTGGCCAGCGAAGGCCGCTACGCCGAGCTGGCCGCCTAGCCTCCGGCCGGCCCGGGCTCCGGCCCGCACCAGAGCCTGATGCGGGTCTCCACTATGCGCCGAGCGGAACCTGAACGCTCGCCGACGCCTCTAACGGAGACGGGAAGGAGCGCGCCGTGCCCCCTGATGACGAGTACACCGGCCGCCTAGAGCCCAGGGCCGCGCGGCTGGCCTGGCCGGTACGTCGCCGGCGGCGGCCGATCGCTGTCGCCTTGCTCGGCATCGGGGCCGTCGCCGTGGGCGGGCCGGCTCTCCCGGCCGCCGTGGGCAGACTGGCTGACGGCCGGGTCGTTAGCCCGCGGGCCTGCTGCCGGCCGCACCCCTTGACCACGGCTGAGCTCGTCCGGGCGCGCTGGCTGGTCCTCCCGCGATCGCCTCTCGGCCGGCGTTCCGGCCCGATCCTGGACTGGGCCGGGTCCAGGTTGCTCGAACTCGGCGGCACCAGGAACGGCGTGGTCCAGCGAGACGGGGCCGCGTTCGATCCTGGCCGCCAGCGCTGGCGGCGGATCACCGCCGTGCCCCGCTCGATCGGGATGACCGGTGCCGTGTCGGTGTGGACGGGCGCGGCCAGCCAGCTGTTCGTGACCAACGGCCGCCGCCCGGCCCACCGGGCCGCCGGCGCCGGGGCGGCCGCCGGGCTGTACGACCCGGTTACCAACCGGTGGACCGTAACCGACCTGCCCCGGCAGATGCTGGGCCTTCAGCTGGCCCCGCCGGTCTGGACCGGGCAGGACGTCATGCTGGCCGGCACCTCCGGGGCGCCCGCCCGGCCGAGGCTGGCCGTATCCGCCTATGACATCGCGCATCATCGCTGGCGAATGATCACCCCGCCCCGGCCCGCCCGCCATCCGCCCGGCGCGGTCTCGATGGTCGCGACCGGGCACCGGGTGATCGTGTGGTCGCTGTGGTCACGCAGCATCCGCACCAAGACCGGCGGCACCATCGACTCCGGGGTCGACGTGCAGGTGCTGGGTGACGGCCGCTGGACGCTGCGGACCGGTTCCTGGCCCCAGCACCGGGTCGTCGGCGGCGCTGCGTTCGCCCGCTCCCGGATCCTGATTCCGCCCGGTCAGTTCTGGTGCGGCCCCTGCCCCGCGCCGTACAGCGAATCCCCGGCCCGGTTCGCCGATCCCGCGACCCTCCGGCTCACCACGATCCCCCGCAGCCCGCTGACCGTCCAGCCGCTGACGCAGCCTCCCGTCTGGCTCTGGAACGGCAGCACGGTCCTCGCCGCCGGCGAAAGCTACTCGGGCAACGCGGCCCCGGATGGCCATCTCGGCGCGCTGGCGGCTTACGACCCGTGGTCGGGCCGGTGGCACGTCCTGCCTCGCGCGCCCGGCCGGCCCGCCCTGGCGACCGCGCCAGTCTTCGCCGGGCAGCGGCTCCTGGTGCTCACCCTCGACGGCAGCTTGCTGGCACGGCAACCGTCAGCTTAGGAACAGGTCCGTGAGTGGCTTAGTGGTCGCGCCCGAAAGTTCGTCGGGGGTCAGGTCCAGGCGGTGGGGTCGTTGAGGTAGAGGCCGCAGGCGGTGTCGAGGGCGTCTTGGCAGGTGCCGATGGGCAGGCCGGTGGGGAAGATC
>JBPCKO010000184.1:0-12409 GCA_051004215.1 Streptosporangiaceae bacterium
GGCCGGCCGCTCCCCCGACCGCAGGCGGCCCGGCGGGCCGCACCACCCTGGCCCGGCGTGGCCCGACCACCGGGACGGGGCTAGCAACCCCGGTCGGCCCGGCCGGGCGGTGCACATACGCCGCTGACCGGAAGGCCGTGGCCGACGCGACCGACGTAGCTGAGGTCGCTGAGGTCGCCGACGTGGCCGACGTCGCCGTGCGGACGGTCCTGGCCGAGGTGCCCAAACTTGCCGATGTGGCCGATGTGGCCGACGTCGCCGTGCGGACGGTCCTGGCCGAGGTGAACGACGCGGAGCTGAACAGGCTGGCGCTGCCGGGCGCCGGGGCCGCGTCCTCGGCTCGCCGGCCGGTCTCAGGCGCCGCACCCGCGCCGGCCTGCCGACCGCGCAGTGGCTCTCCTCCCCGCCCGGGCCCCGCATCGGCGGCTTCCCCGGCCACCGGCTCGCCTGCGGGCAGAGCGCGCGTCCCGCCGCCTGGCTCGCCACCCGGCATTGGCGCCAGTACCCGGCGGTGCCGACG
Organism: Streptosporangiaceae bacterium; assembly: GCA_051004215.1. Taxonomy (GTDB): domain Bacteria; phylum Actinomycetota; class Actinomycetes; order Streptosporangiales; family Streptosporangiaceae; genus Chersky-822. The sequence goes on from JBPCKO010000184.1 coordinate 521, forward strand.
GGGATAGGACGTGCGAGCGCGCAGGACAGTGATCTCCGGCCGGATACTCGCCTCGAGCTTGGCCTCGGCCGCGCTGCTGATTCCCATGTGCCCATCCCCTCATTACGAACGGCAGTTCGATAGTATCCCTGTTCGATCAAATTTTCGTTCGATCGAACGAAGATACGATTGAGTTATACCGCAGGGGTCCGACACTTTTCAGATCGGTCGAACAGATGTTTGATCTGACCGGGCTGAGCCACTAGCGTCGGCCATGGCACCAACTATCGACCAGGAGGTCCGCATGAGTGACGACACCGAGGAAAGCGGCGCCAGACAGCGCACCGCCGCGATGGCCGGCGAGTCGCGAGCCGACGACCAGATTGCTTCCGCGACCGCCGGCAAGCCGCGAGGCAAGCCGGGCCGCAAGCCACGGGGAAGCGTGCCCGTGCCAGTTCCCGACCTGCCTGACCAGCCAGATCCTGATCACGTGCTGACCTGGCGGCAGCGCAAGGTGCTGCAAGTTATCCGTGATTCCGTGCAGCGCCGCGGTTACCCGCCTTCGATGCGCGAGATCGGCGAGGCGGTCGGGCTGACCAGCACCTCGAGCGTCTCCTACCAGCTGTCCACATTGCAGAACAAGGGATACCTGCGTCGTGACGCCGGTCGTCCCAGGACGGTCGAGGTCCGGCTGCCCGGCCATCCCGCCGTCCGACCCGAACCTGGTTTCGAAGACGACACGCCGATGGACATCACCTCGCAAGAGGCGGCTTACGTCCCGGTGGTCGGCCGGATCGCGGCCGGCGGCCCGATTCTGGCCGAGCAGGCCATCGAGGACATCTTCCCGCTCCCCCGCCAGCTAGTTGGCGAAGGCACCCTGTTCCTGCTCAAGGTCGTCGGCGACTCGATGGTCAACGCCGGCATCATGGACGGCGACTGGGTCGTGGTGCGCCAGCAGCCGGTCGCGGAGAACGGGGACATCATCGCGGCGATGATCGATGGTGAAGCGACCGTGAAGACGTTCAAGCGGTCGGGCGACCATGTCTGGCTGATGCCGCACAACCCCGCCTACACCCCGATTCCCGGCGATGAGGCCGAGATCCTGGGCCGCGTCGTCGCGGTACTCCGGCGGGTCTGAACCGCTAGGCCCCGGCCGGGCCTGACTGCTAGCCCCGGCCGGGCTTAGCCCATCCGGCCAGCACCGCGGCCACTCTGCCGACCAGGACGCCGGCCGCTCAGCCGGCCGGGACGATGTTCACCAGCTTCGGCGCGCGGACGATGACCTTCTTGACCTCGCGCCCGTCCAGCACCCGCACGATGCCAGGCGCGGCCAGAGCCAGTTCCCGCAGCTGGTCCTCCGCGATGCCGGGCGGCACCTCCAGCCGGTCGCGCACCTTGCCGTTGACCTGGACCACGCAGGTGACCTGATCCTGCACGAGCAGCGCCTGGTCGGCCGCGGGCCAGCCCGCCTTCGCGACCGAAGGCTCATGGCCGAGCAGGTCCCAGCATTCCTCGGCCGTGTACGGCGCGAACAGCGACAGCAGCACTGCCAGCGTCTCGGCGGCCTCGCGCACGGCCGGGTCAGCCGGCCCCGGGCCCGAGTCGATCGCCCGCCGGGCCGCGGTCGCCAGCTCCATCAGCCGTGCCACCGCCACGTTCAGCCTGGCCGCCTCGACCAGCCTGGTGACCTCCTCGATGGTCTTGTGGGTCGTCCGGCGCAGCGCCACGTCGCCGCCCGCGGCGGCATCCGCCGGCCGCGGGCCGCCGGCGGCGCCGGCCTCGGAGGCGATCCGCACGACCCGCCCCAGGAACTTCACCGACGCCTCAGGCCGGACGTCGGCCCAGTCGATGTCGTCCTCGGGCGGGCTGGCGAACAGCATCGTCAGCCGGATCGCGTCGACGCCGTGGGCGGCCAGCTGGACACCCAGATCGACCCCGTTGCCCAATGACTTCGACATCGACTTGCCCTGGTTGATCACCTGGCCCTGGTTGATCAGGCTGCTGAACGGCTCGGTGAAGTCGACCATGCCCATGTCGCACAGCACCTTGGTGAAGAACCGGCTGTACAGCAGGTGCAGGATCGCGTGCTCGACCCCGCCGACGTACAGGTTGACCGGGCACCACCGGCGCACCGAGTCGACCTCGAACGGGCCGCCGGTGTACCCGGGCGAGCAGTACCGCAGGAAGTACCAGGACGAGTCGACGAAGGTGTCCATCGTGTCGGTATCCCGGCGGGCCGGGCCCGAGCATTTCGGGCACTCGGTGCTGACCCAGTCGGCCGCGGCGGCCAGCGGAGACGTACCCTTCGGGGCCAGGTCCTGACCGCGCAGATCGGGCAGGCGGACGGGCAGCTGGTCGTCAGGCACCGGGACCTCGCCGCACGACTCGCAGTACACGATCGGGATCGGCGCACCCCAGAACCGCTGCCTGGATACCAGCCAGTCCCGCAGCCGGTAGCTGACCGCCGCGCGGCCCAGGCCCTGGCCGGCCAGGATCGCGGTGATCGCGGCGATCGCCTCGGTCTTGTTCATCCCGTCGAGCGGACCCGAGTTCACCAGGGTGCCGTCGCCGGGCGTGGCCTGCCCGGTCTGCGCCGGGTCCGGCAGATCGGTCCGTACGACGACCCTGACCGGCAGGCCGAACTCGCGGGCGAAGTCCAGGTCCCGCTGGTCGTGCGCGGGCACCGCCATGATCGCGCCGGTGCCGTAGTCGGGCAGCACGTAGTCGGCGGCCCAGACGCCGATGCGCTCGCCGTTCACCGGGTTGATCGCGTGCCGGCCCAGGAATACGCCGGTCTTGGGCCGGTCGGCCGACTGCCGCTCGATGTCGGTCAGCTTGCCGACCTCGGTCAGGTACGCGTCCAGCTCCCCGCGCCGCTCTTCCAGGCACAGGTCCTCGGCCAGCGGAGAGTCGGCCGCGACCACGAAGAACGTCGCCCCGAACAGCGTGTCCGGCCTGGTCGTGAACACGGTCACCGACTGCTCGGAGCCCTCGATCGCGAACTTCACCTCGGCGCCCTCGCTGCGGCCGATCCAGTTCCGCTGCATCAGCAGCACCCGGTCGGGCCAGCTGTCCTCCAGCGGCTCCATGTCGGCCAGCAGCCGGTCCGCGTACTCCGTGATCTTGAAGTACCACTGGGTCAGCGTCCGGCGCACCACCTCCGTGCCGCAGCGCTCGCAGTGCCCGTCGATGACCTGCTCGTTCGCCAGCACGGTCTGGTCCTGGGGGCACCAGTTGACGTAACCGTCCCCCCGGTAGGCCAGGCCCCGCTCATACAGGCGCAGGAACAGCCACTGAGTCCACCGGTAGTACTCGGGATCGCAGGTGTGCAGCCGCCTGGTCCAGTCGAACGACAGCGCGTACCGGCGGAACGAGGCCGCCTGGGTCTCGATGTTCTTGTAGGTCCAGTCGGCCGGGTGCGAATCGCCGCGGATCGCGGCGTTCTCGGCCGGCAGGCCGAACGCATCCCAGCCGATCGGGTGCAGCACGTTGTGCCCGCGCTGGAAGTAGTACCGCGCCATCGCGTCAGCGACCGCGTAGGCCTCCGCGTGGCCCATGTGCAGGTCGCCGGACGGATAAGGGAACATGTCGAGCACGTAGGTGCGAGGACGCGAGTCCCCGGCGTCATCGCTGGCCCGGAACAGGTCCAGCTTGTCCCAGATGGCCAGCCACTTCTCCTGGACCGACCGGGGATCCCACTTATCTTGCTGCGGGGCGGCCGGCGGGCGGCCTGCGGCCGCGGCCTCCGCATTCTGCACGGCTGTCATTGAATCCTCGCGATTGCGCTGTACGGATGCACTGCTGAGCGGACCGATGGGCTCCTAAACAAAAGGCCCCTCGGTCACGAGGGGCAGCCGCGCCAACGAGCCAGTACAGTCGGCGCGGCTAACTAAGGAGCAGCATGGTGCAACGCACGGACCCCAGGGTATCCCACCGCGCCCGGGCCCGTCATCAGACTTACCCGCGGCCGGCTCCGGTGCTCATTCCTAGGCAGAACGGCTCGCCCGCCCCCTGCCGCCTGATCGCGACCCCGGCCCGGCCGATCCGCCGAGACCGGCCCGGCCGGCCGGCTGTTCGGGCCCCTGGCGGGTCGCGCACCGAGGTAAGAGTGTCGTCCGCATTGTTTGTCCATTGCCACGAACAATGTTTCCCGCCGGACGCCGCGGCCGGCGTTGACCGCGACTGCGCGCACGCCGATAATGGCGTGCTGTAGTCGTTCGCGGTGGGAGCGGGCCAGTGCGTCATTCAGGACCCCAGCGTCCTGATCAGGCCTGTGACGGGCGATTGAGCTGGGCATACGGGGTTGCTCCGGTCTCGTCGGGGCTCAGGGAGAACGGTCCGCATTCGGGGGAATGATGGATATTCGGCATTCCACGCTGCCATGGCTGCGCGTGTGCGCGGAACGGCATTCACAAAACCTGGCGCAACGCCGCGGCAGCGGCGCCGCGAGCGCCCCGGCAGCCGCCGGGCGGGCCCGGTGACCCAGGACGAGGCGGCGCCGCGGCCGCCGGGGCCGGCCCGGGCGGCCATCGCCGTCGTCGGCCTGGCTTGCCGCTTCCCCGACGCCGATGATCCCGCCGCCTTGCTCGACGTGGTCGTGCATGGACGCCGGGCCTTCCGGCGGATACCGCAGGAGCGGGTCGATCTCGCGGACTACTACGACGGCGACCGCGAAGCCGCGGACGCGACCTACAGCACGCGAGCCGCGCTGATCGAGGGCTGGCGGTTCGACCGGATTGCGTTCGGCGTGTCGAAGCCCGATTTCGCGAGCACCGATCCCGCCCACTGGCTTGCCCTGGAGACGACCGCTCGCGCCCTGGCGGCCGCGGGCTTTCCCGGTGGCGCCGGCTTGCCCGGCGACCGGGCCGGCGTGTTCTTCGGCTCCGCGCCCGCCCTGGATGCGAGCCCGGCCGCGGCCCTCCGGTTGCGCTGGCCGTACGCGCGCCGGGTCCTGGCCGCGGCGCTGGCCGACTGTCAGGTTCCGGTCGGGGTGGCCGACCGGGTGCTGGCCGCGGCCGGCCCCCGCTACCTGGCGCCGCTGGCCGAGGTAACCGCTCAGACGCTGGCCGGGAGCACGGCCGGGACCCTGGTCGCCACGATCTGCCGTCACCTGGGACTGCGCGGCGGCGGTTACGCCGTCGACGCGGCCGGCGCGTCGTCTCTTGCGGCGACGGTCTCGGCCTGCGTGGCCCTGGCCGCCGGTGAGGTGGATGTCGCGGTGGCCGGCGGGGTGGATCTCGGGATCGGCCCGCTCGAGCTGGTCGGCCTGGCCAAGGCAGGACTGCTCGCGACCGGTGAGGTCAGGGTCTACGACCAGTCCCCCACTGGCCTGCTGCCCGGCGAGGGCTGCGGTGTGGTGCTGCTGATGCGCGCCAGCGACGCCCGCGCGGCCGATCTGCCGGTGTTCGCGGAGATCACGGGCTGGGGCACGGCCTCCGCCGGCCAGGCGATCAGGCCGGAGCCGGACGGAGCGGCCCACCTGCTCGCGATGCGGCGGGCCCACGAGATGTCGGGGGTTGACCCGGCCGACATCCAGCTCGTCGAAGGCGCGGGAACCGGCGATCAGGCCGGCGATCAGGCCGAGCTGGCCGCGTTCGCGGCGCTGCGGGCCGGCGCCCGGCACGTCGCGGCGCTGGGCACGATCAGCGCGAACATCGGTCATGCCGGTGCTGCCGCCGGCTCGGCCGGCCTGATCAAGGCCGTGCTGGCGATCGCCAACGGGGTACTGCCGCCCTCGACCGGGGTCCGCACCCCGCATCCGGTGCTGCGGGACGGCCGGCCAGCGTTGCGGCTGCCAGCCGCCGCCGAGGCGTGGCCGGCCGGACTCCGCCAGGCCGCGGTGAGCGCGGCCGGACCCGACGGTCTCGCGGTCCACCTGCTGCTGCGGGGCGAGCCCGGTGAGCCGGTGTCGGCGGGCAAGGCGGCCCAGGCCAGGTCTCGGGCGCTGCCGCGGGCCGTCCAGGCCAGGCCGCCGGCTCAGGCCAGGTCGCTACGGCAGGGCAAGCTCCGCAAGGCGGCCCTGCCGCCGGAGAACCTGACCGAACCTGGGCGGCGGCTGCCCGCGACCCGCCCGGCCGGCCGGCATCCGGGGACCGGGCACCAGTTCGCCTATGTCCTCCAGGCTCCCGACCAGCGGACCATGATCGCCGTCCTGTCCAGGATCGGTGACCTCGGACCGTGGCTGTCGGATGCGGAACTGCAAGACCTGGCCGTGCTGCTCGCCCGCACGCATGGCGCTCCGGCCATCCCGCCAGCTGGCCGCCCGCCGGCCGGACGACCAGCCGACGCGCCGCCGGCTCCCGGACCCCCCGGCCTGCGGATCGCCCTGATCGCCGCCAGCCAGGACGAGCTCGCGGCCCGGGCCACGCAGGCGATGGCTCTGCTGCCCGAGCTGACCTCGCCTGGCCTGCGCACCAGGCCGGGGATCTTCGCGGCCGGACCGGGGACGGTCGCGGCCGGCCGGGTCGCGCTGGTCATCTCCGGCCAGCCGGATGACCTGGCCGACCTGCCCCAACGTCAGCTCAGCCGGATCCTGGCCGTGCTGCGCTGGCTCGAGGACGCAGGTGTCGAGACGGCGGCCGCGGTCGGGCACGGAATCGGGGAGATCGCTGGCCTGGTCTGGGCCGGGTGCACGACGCCCGGTGACGCCCGCACGCTGACCGCGCTGCGCTCCTCGGCGCTCGGCGCCGCCGCCGACGCGGCGCCCGGGCAGCTCGGCAGCACGATCGGCAAGTACGGCACGATCGCGTTCCAGCCGGGTCAGCGCCGCCTGATTTCCGGGGCAACGGGCCGGGAGATCGGCGATCCGGGCGGGATCGCCGAGGTCCTGTGCGCCGAGCTGTTCGAGACCAGGCTGGCCGCCGATGCGGCGGCCGCCACCCTCAGCCCGGATGTCGCGGCCGGACCGCCCGCGGCCGGACCGACGGCGGCCGGCCCAATAGCGGCGAGTACGGCAGTGCGCCCGCTCGCCGCGGCGATCGCGGCGGTCGCGCAAGACGCGGCACTGGTCGTGCGGACCGGCCGGGACGAGCGCCTCAGCAACGCGATCGCCCTGCTCGGCGAGGCCGTCGCGGACATCGGCCAGCCGGTCCAGGCCCGCCGACCGGGGGCCGCCGGCCGGAGTGACCTGGGCGGCGAACCGGCCGGCCAGGCGCGGCCCGGCCCGGCCGGCCGTCAAGGCCCAATACCTATGGTCGGCATCGACGGCGACCCGTCCGACGACGGCGTCGTCGCCCAGGCGGCGGCGGCCCTGTTCGTGGCTGGTGCGCTGACCAGGCCTGCCTCGCTGTACGCGGAGCGGCCGAGCCGTGCGTTCGATCTGTGGCGCGATCCGGTATTCCTCGCTGATCCCTGCCAGGCGCCGCTCGCGCCACCGTCGCCCGCTTCGGCTCAGGCCGAGCCAGCGGCCGCTCCAGCCGAACCCGAACCCGCGACCACTCCAGCCGAACCCGAACCCGAGCCCGCTCCAGCCAGCCCGCAGGCCGCAGCGACCGGCCGGGCCTCGAGTACCGCGGCCTGGCCGACCGTCCCCGCGCCACGAGCGCGGCGGCCCGCGAGGCAAGACGGCGCGGGTTCCCGGCCCTGGTTCCGCTGCTACGCCGAGCACACCCAGCGGCCGTCGTTCCCGGTTCCGGTGGGCGACGAGCGGCCCTGGCGGCTGCACACCGGCGGATGCGAGGAGTTCGAGCCCGAGGCCGGGGAACTCTTCCGGCCCGATCCCGCCGCCCGCCGCACGCTCGCCGTCCTCGGGCCCCTCGACCGGGCCGGCTCCAGGTCGGCCTTGCTGCGGGCGGCCACGGACGCGATCGGAACCGGCTCGCTGGTGGTGATCAGCCCGGGACCAGGGCCGGCCGGCCTGCTCGCGACCCTGCACGCCGAGAACCCGGCCCTCGGCATCACCGCGTTGCGTGCGCCCCTCACTCCGGCCGGGCTGCTGGCGGCCAAGCGATTCGCCGCCACCGCGCCCGGCCACTACCGGGAGCTGGTGATCGGCCAGGACGGGACGCCGGCCGAACCGGTGCTGAGCCCGCTGACCGGGCCGGGCGGCGGCGACTTCCCGCTCGGTTCCGGTGACGTGATGCTGATCAGCCGGGCCAGCGGCGCGGGCGGGCTGGCCCTGGCCCAGGTACTCGCCTGCTCGGGCGCGGCGATCGCGATCGTTGGCCGGGACCGGCCAGGACCCGATGACCAGGTCATCGCCGGCCTGGAGGAACTACGCAACGCGGGGGCCAGGGTCGGCTACGAGCTGGTCAGCCTGTCCGATCATGCCGCCCTGGCCGCCGCCATCCGCCGGATCGAGGCCCGGTTCGGCCGGGTCACCGCGATCGCGCATGCCGTGGGCGCGCTGTCCCGCGGCGAGCTGGAGAAGCTGAGCCAGGCCCAGGCCGAACGCCAGGTTCTGGCTACCGTGAGCTCGCTCGACCAGATCGCGGCGGCGGTCAGGGCGGTGGCTAGAAGCGGGACCAGCCCGGCTCCGCTTCGCCTGGTCGTCACGTCCGGCTCGATCGCCGGCCGGTACGGCATGGCCGCTGAGGGCACGACCGCGCTGGCCAGCGCGGCTCTCGCCGACTACGGCGACCGCGTGGCCGCAGCCAGCCCCGGCTGCCGCGCGCTGCACCTGGACTGGCCGGGCTGGGACGGCGACGGCCTGGGCGAGCGGGCTGGCTTCGGCGCGCTGCTGGCCGGCGCCGGCATCAGCGCGATCCCGGTGGCCGAGGGCTCCAGGCAGCTGCTGAAAGCACTCGGCCGCGACGGCCGGCCAGGCCGCCTCGCCGTGCACGGCCGCGCCGGGGTACCGGCGCCCCGTCCGATCGCGGTCGCAGGCGCCCGCCGGACCAGGGAAAACACCGCTCCGGCAGGCCGGTTCGCCGAGCGGGTACCGGTGCACTATCCGGGCGTCGAGGTGGTCACCGAGTCGACACTGGCCGTGCTCACCGACCCTTACCTGGCCGATTACCGGATCGACGGTCTCGCGGTGCTGCCGCCGACCCTGGCCCTTGAGGCGATGGCTCAGGCCGCCGCCCTGCTGGCCCCCGGCGAGGTGCACACCGCCGACGACGTGCTGCTGGACGCGCCGGTCGTGCTGCCGCCAGGCACGCCGGCCGTGATCAGGATCAGCGCGGTCCGGGACGGCGACGCGATCTCGGTCCGGTTGCGCTGCGATGACAGCGGATTCGCGGTGGACCACTGCCGGGCTACGTTCCGGGCCGGGCGGGCCGAGCCGGCCACGGCCGAACCGGACGGGACCGGCGAGCGGCAGCCGGAGGCCAGCGGGACCGAGGCGGCGACGTTGCCGGCCGGCCAGATCTACGGACCCGTCTGCTTCCAGGCCGGCCGGTTCCGCGTGCTCACGCAGGCCAGGCCCGGCCCGGCCGGGTCGGCCACCGCCGCCGCCGCGGTGGCCAGCGACGAACCCTGGTTCGGCGCGGTTCCGCCGCCTCGGAGCCCGGCCGGGCCAGGGCTCGTGCTCGGCAGCCCGGCGCTGGCTGACGCGGCGCTGCAGCTCGCGCAGGTCTGCGTGCCCGGCCGCCGGCTGCTGTTCGCCGGGTGCGACCAGGCCTGGTTCTCCGGCCGGGCCGCCGGAGGGCTGGTCACGGTGCAGGTGACACCAGCCGGCCAGCCCGGGCAGCCCGGCCAGCCTGACCCGGCGGAGCGGGTGCCGCGGCCGCGCCATGCGTCAGGCCAGCCCAGGGCGGAGCAGCCGCTGCTGGCCTGGGATGCCACGGTCACCGATGCCGGCGGCCAGCTCCTCGTCGCCTGGCGCGGCCTGCGGATGCGGGACGCCGGGCCACTGCCCGGGTACGCTGCGACGGCGCCGTCCGATGACCTGGCGGCCGAGGACCGGACGGCGAGAAAGCGGCCAGCGAAGGCGCGGCTGGCCGGCAGCTGACAGCCGGTAATACTCGTAATACTTGTGATACTCGTGACATAAGCCGAACTAGCGATCAGTGTGCGGGTCTGAGATTATTGCCTGACGCGACCTGAAGCTGGGAGGCGGCCCGCCATGACGACGTCCGCGCCATCGCCATCACCGGCCGCGAGCGGCATCGACTTGTCACAGAACGAGTTCTGGGGGCTACCGCTGGCCCAGCGGCATGCCGCCTTCGCTGAACTGCGCAAGCTGGACCGCCCGCCGTACTTCGCTGACCCGGAGACTCCGTTCACCACCGCGGGCCAGGGCTATTACGCCCTGGTCAGGCACGCCGACGTGGTCGAGGCGAGCCGCCACGCCGAGGTGTTCTCCTCGGCCAGGGGCGCGACCAGCCTGGTCGACCTGCCGCCGGAGTTCAACGAGTACTTCGGATCCATGATCAACATGGACGACCCGCGGCACGCCAGGCTGCGGCGGATCGTGTCCAGGGCGTTCACGCCGAAGATGATCAAGAAATTCGAGGACGACGTGCAGCGCGCCGCGGCCGTGGTGGTCGACGACCTGGAGCGCACCGGGCCGTGTGACTTCGTCAGCCGGGTGTCAGCCCGGCTGCCGCTGAAGATCATCTGCGACATGATGGGTATCGGCGACGAGCATTTCGAGATGGTGCTCAGGAACACCAACCTGATCCTCGCGGGCGGCGATCCCGAGTTCCTCAGCGACGACATGGACACGGCGATCGGCCAGATCCTCACGGCTGGCGCCGAGCTTGCGGGCCTGGTCACCAACCTCGCGGCTGAACGCGAGGGCCAGGCCGGCACGGACCTGATCAGCTCGCTGATCACGGCCAACGTCGACGGCGAGCAGCTCATCCCGGCCGAGCTGGCCTCGTTCTTCATCCTGCTGGTCGTGGCCGGCAACGAGACCACCAGGAACGCGCTGTCGCACGCGCTGGTGCTGCTGACCGAGCATCCCGGTCAGCGTGAACTGCTGCTCGCCGACTTCGAGGGCCGGATCGCGGCCGCCGTCGAGGAGATCGTCAGGTACGTCTCGCCGGTGATCTGGATGCGCCGGTCCGTCACCAGGGACACGGTCATCAACGGCCACCAGTTCCGCGAGGGCGACAAGTGCGCGCTGATGTACTGGTCGGCCAACCGCGACGAGTCGGTCTTCGCCGACCCGCTGCGGTTCGACATCGCCAGGTCGCCCAACCCGCACGTGGGCTTCGGGGGTGCGGGCCCGCACTTCTGCCTCGGTGCGCATCTGGCTCGCCGCGAGATCACCGTGATGATGCGCGAACTCCTGCACCGGGTGCCCGGGATCCGCGCGTCCGGCGAGCCCGACCGGCTGCTGTCCAGCTTCATCAACGGGATCAAGCACCTTCCCTGCGAGCTCAGCTAGCCCGGCCGGGCGGGCCCGGTCAGGCGTGCTCGGCGAGGTGCGCGAGCAGCGCGTCGGCGTGCCCGCCGTCCAGGCCGACGGATTCGCGCACCCGGTCGACCTCGCTCGCCAGCCGGTTCGCGATCAGCAGCAGGGCCAGGTAGCTGCGGTGCACTTCGTCGCCCGACATAGCGCAGATCACCTCGGCGACACCGGACAGGTCGCCTGCCCGGTGCGCTCGCAGCAGTCCGAGGGAGTCGGCGATCGACTGCCTGATGTCTGGTCCGTTCACGCTGCACCCCTCGCGGGCTCGGTGGCCGTCGCCACGACGGCGATGAGGTAGGTACCTCAGTTCGCGGGCGGGAAACCGGCCGGGCGGCCGGCCTTTATCCGTAGCCGCAGGTTCTGATCAAACTACAGACAGCCCGCACGCCGATCGCAACGACGGCACGCATGCTGGGGATGCCCTCCGGCGGCTGAGCAGCGACAACACCGAATAGCAAGAACACCAGGCAGCAAAGCCAGCGGACCCGCGAATACCGGCCGAAAAGTAAGGTGTGCACCGTGACCGACGAGCATCCGACCGAAGAGCAGCCCGCCGCGAGTCAGCCGGCTGCCGAGCCGACGAGCGCCGAGCCGGCGGGCGCGGGACGCGGGCC
>JBPCKO010000185.1:0-8471 GCA_051004215.1 Streptosporangiaceae bacterium
CGTACCCGGACGCGTAGTACCCCCCGAGCACGTTGGAGTGGTCGCCACCGGGAATGGTTGATTGTGCGCTGAAATCGAGCCGGGGCAGCAGCGCCGCGGCGCCGAACGCCGCGAGCAGCGGGTAGGCCGCCCGCCACCCCGCGCCGGCTGCGAGGAGAGCCGCGAATATCAGCGGGCCGCACACCGCGCCGACGGAGCCGGCCAGGTTCCACGCCGCCATCCGCTGCTGGTGCCGGGCCGGCGCGGAGTCCATCAGGGCGGCCTGGGTCAGCCCGACGAAGGCGCCGGAGGCCGGGAAGAAGGCGACGAATGCCAGCAGCAACGGCCAGAAGGACCGCACGACAGCGACGGCCGCCAGCGATGCGATGAACACCACGCCGCCAGCGATCACGAGCCGGTTCCTGCGTCGGCCAGTCCCGGCGACCAGGCCGAGCGGCAGTTCGAGCAGGCTGCCCGCAAGCAGCGGAACGGCGATGAGCAGCCCGATCTGCCCGTAGGTCAGATGCAGGTCGCCGCGGATGAGCGGCAGGGCGGCGCCCTTGGTCCCGTCGACCAGCTCGTCGGCGTATTCGACTGCGAGGGCCGCCGCGACCATGAGCACGCCGACGTGACGTCCCGCCCGCCCACGGCGGACTTGCGGCGACCGACGGCGAACTCGCGGCGGCTCACTACTGCCCGCACCAGCGCGGCGGGGTGGTCGCTCGCCAGGCGGCCGGCCGCTCAAGGCGGGCGCGGACCGGTCAGCGAGTCGGCGAAGGCCGGCCAGCAGGCCGGTCATGGTCACAGATCAACATCGCATGCGGTGATCATAGCCCCGCCAATCCGCACTCTCCCCGCCCGCCCGGATTCACCGAGGGCGGCCAAGCGCCGGACGGCCGAGCACAACACGCCGAGCTTGCCCCGGCCGTGAGCCAGGCGGGTCAGTGGCTGTCCGGGACCTCCGTCAGCAGGTCCTCGGACGTCTGCATGCCCTTGCGCCAGACCGACCGCGCGATGATCTTGGTCGGGTCGACCCGGTGCTTGTACTTCTCCGCGATCAGGGTGACCTCATCGAGCAAGCCGTTCGACAGCGTGGTCGGGTTCAGGCCCAGGGCGAGGAACTGGTCGTTGAGCACGACCAGGTCATTCTCGTCGGCCTCGTTCCGCGGGTTCGGCAGGTTCGCGATCTGGGCGCCGGTGATCTCGCTGACGATCTTGGCCAGGTCGGCGACCCGGTGCGTCTCGGTGATCTGGTTCAGCACCATCGGCTGCGATCCGGCCTGCGGCGGGTTGCTGATCGCGATCTCGATGCAGCGGGCCGTGTCGCGGATATGGATGAACGCCCGGGTCTGGCCGCCGGAACCATGCACGGTCAGCGGGTGACCGATCGCGGCCTGCATCAGGAACCGGTTGAGCACGGTGCCGTAATCACCGTCGTAGTCGAACCGGTTGATGAGCCGCTCGTCCTTGGCCGTCTGGTCGGTCTGGGTGCCCCAGACGATGCCCTGGTGCAGGTCGGTGATGCGCAGCCCGTCGTTCTTGGCGTAGAACGCGAACATGAGCTGGTCCAGGGTCTTGGTCATGTGGTAGACCGAGCCCGGGTTGGCCGGGTGCAGGATCTGCCGCTCCAGGTCACCGTCGGGGGTCGGTACCTTGACGGTCAGGTAGCCCTCGGGGATCGGGGCGCTGCCCGACCAGCCGTAGCCGTAGACGCCCATCGTGCCCAGGTGAGCCAGGGAGGCCTGGCTGCCCGCGGCGACCAGGGCCACCAGCAGGTTGTGGGTAGCGCGGACGTTGTTGTCGACCGTGTAGCGCTTGGTGTTCACCGAGCGCATCGAGTACGGGGCGGCGCGCTGCTCGGCGAAGTGCACGATCGCTTCCGGCTGGGTCTCCTCGAGCACCCGCACCAGGCGGTCGTACTCGGTCGCCAGGTCCAGGTTCACGAACCCGACCTCGCGGCCGGACACCTCCTGCCAGGTACGCAGCCGCTCTCCGATCGGCCTGATCGGCGTCAGCGACTCGACCTCGAGCTCGTTGTCGATGTTCCTCCGGCTGAGGTTGTCCAGGACGGTCACCTCATGACCGCGATCGGAGAGGTACAACGAGGTGGGCCAGCCACAGAACCCGTCGCCGCCAAGAACCAGAACCCGCATTCCCAACTCCTGTTACTTCTGTGCGCTGGTGCATGGATAGCCCAGCGGCTGCGGCCGCTCGGCGGGGAGCCAGACTATGCCAAATGGGTCATGGCGTCCCGGTGCGCCGACATTTTACCTTCGGAATTACCCCGCTACGGCCGGTTCCACCCTGCCCGCGCCCGGCCGGCTCACGCGATGCAGCCAGTCGAGCAGGTCAGGCGGCCCCAGCCGCGCGGTGCGAGCGTAATACCTGGCCAGTTCATCAGCGCTCAGGGCCTCCGCTCCCGCGCCAGAGTACCCGCGACGGAAGAATGCGCCAGGGTCCTTGAGAACACCGGCCGGATCGGGCGCCTGGCGGCCCGCCGACGTGCGCATCTGCTCGAATCTGGCCGCGTGCACCAGCCCGGGCCACTCATCCTCAGGCACGGCGATGCCGAGCAGGTCGGCCAGGCGCCGCATCTGGCCCTCCAGGTCGGCGATGAGGGCGTCATAGTGCACAAGCAGCACCGCCGGGCCGAGCGGGCCGGCCGGCGGTGACAGCGGCGGCGGGTCGGTCCGGCGCCGCCAGGCGTCGGACAGGTGCCAGATAACGCCAGGCAGGGAGTCCAGGTGGTCCTCCGGGCGGACCTGGGCGTCAACCCAGGCGAGCAGCCAGTCGTGCAGGACCGGCCGGGGCCGGCTTGGCGGGCTTGGCTCGCCGTCCCGCCCGGTCAGCTCGCGCAGCCGGGCCCGGTCGATGTTGTTGCCCTGGTGATAGAGCGATACGGCCATGTCCAGCGGGTGCCGTCCGACGACGATGTAGGTAGCCTTGGTGTCCAGCGGCAGGCCGTCCAGCGGCGTGTGGGTCTTGATGAACCGGCGGTGCGACTGCGCCTCGAGCCCGGCGAACACCTGCTCGCGCGGCGTAATCAGCCAGTCCAGCCAGGGCGAGAGCTGGCCGAGCGGGGCCGGCAGGTCCGGCGTCTGGAAGATCAGCAGCGCGCAGATCATCTGCATCCAGGTCGTGCCGCTCTTGGACCTCGTGCTGATGACGATGTCGCCCGGCCGAAACGCGAACCCCTCCCACCGGGCGCTGTCCTCGTCGTCGGAGGTGTACCTGGCGGGCCGATCGTGCATATCGCCAGGATAGCCCAGCTCTCGAAAACGGCTGCCAATATAGCCGCACGGTTTACCCGGATTCTATTTGACCACTTAAAGTCGTTTGGCCAGGCAACGCCGGATACGACGGCGAGCACGACGTTTCTGGTCACGCTGCCACGCTGACCAGCAACGACGTGAACCTCGGCCCTAAATTGAACACGATATTGGCGTGCACAACGGCTGCCGATGATAGTTTTGCTTAGGTCTAGCAGCCGATTGGCAGAAATAGCGTCAAGGGGTGGCCGAAATTGCCGGTAATTTTCGGACCTGCCTGTTCCGGGCGTCTTTGTGCCGCGAGTGAAAGCAGGTCTCGATGAGACTCCGGAGAATGTCGGTTATCGTCCCCCTCGGCATGGCGGCCGTTTCCGCCGCCGCCGGCCTGACCGGCTTCGCCAGCCCCGCGCTGGCCAGTTCCTTCCTCCAGGTGCCGTGCGGCACGTCCCTGGCCACCGTGCACCCGGCCGCGAACACCACCGTCGAACTCAGCAAGTCCTGCACGTACACGACCGCCCTGACCATCACGGCCAGCACCGTCACGGTCACGTCCTATGGCCTGGGGAGCGCACCGGTCATCAGCCGGAACTCCAACGGCGCGGCAATCTCGCTGTACGGCTCGCACGACACGGTGAAGGGCCTCAGGCTGACCGGCATCGCCCCCGCGACATGGACCTGCGGCGGCAAGCAGACCCCGGCCGGGCACGTTGACGGCGTCGACATCTACTCGGGCGCGACCGCTGACACGGTCACCGGCGTTACCGCGACCGGCTTTTACGCCGCGGTCTACATCATGACCGGGGCAAGCGGAAATTCCGTCCAGAACTCGGCCCTGAGGAACAACATCATGCTGGACACCAATAATTCGTCCGGATCAGCCGGCGCCTTCGGGGTGCTCCTGTGGGGAAGCGGCAATACGGTCTCCGGAAACACGATCAGCGGCAACCAGGCATGCTCGATCGCCTACGGCCGCGATGGGTCCGCGATCGAGGTGTATGGCGGGTCGAATAACACCGTCAGCAGCAACACCGCGACCAACGACAACGCATTCACCGAACTCGGCAACTACTCAGGAAACGTCGCGACCGGCAACAGCTTCACCGGGAACACCGTGTCGGACGGCACGGGCGGCCTGGGCACCACCTTCCTGGTCACCCGGGGCAGCGGCGACTCAGACGGCCCGGTCTACAACACGACCGCGTCGAACAACACCCTGAGCCTGACCAAGTCCGGCGACGAGGGCGCGGTCAGCTACTCCTGGCAGCAAGGCGACGGCACGCTGCTGACCCTGACCGGCAACTACCTCAACCTCGGCAGCAACGAAGTCCTGTACGAAGACGGCGGCTACGTCGACGGCGGCGGCAACACCTTCATCGGCTGGTGTAACCCGTCCACGGACTGCTGATCTCGCCGGCCTAGCCCGGCCTGGCCCGGTCTGACCGCCCGGGCCAGCCCGCTGCAACTCGGCCGGGCCCGGCAGAATGTCCCCCGTGGACCGGCCGGCCCTGCCCCAGCGGCTGTTCGATCGCACCGACGGCCGCACGCCCGATTCATCGCGGCACCGATGAGATTTCTTCTGCGCGCTCGTTTCACGGTTGACGAAGCCGGTACAGGCATCTCACAACCGAAGGAGAACCCGCGATGGACTACCAGCTCCAGCTGATCGTGCTTCCGTGCGACAACGTGGACACCGTGAAGGAGTTCTACACCGACAAGGCCGGCTTCCGGCTCGACGTCGATCACCGGGCCGGCGAGGATTTCCGGGTCGTGCAGCTCACGCCGCCCGGCTCGGCCTGCTCGATCACGCTGATGCGGAACGGCCAGGCGGCCGGCTCGGTCCAGGGCCTGCACCTCGTGGTCACCGACATCGAGGCCGCCCGCGACGACCTGTCCGGCCGGGGCGTCGACGTCAGCGAGATCTTCCACTTCGAGCAGGGCGGCCAGCAGCCGGGCCCTGACCCGGAGCGGGCCAGCTACAACTCGTTCCTGACCTTCTCCGACCCCGAAGGCAACGGCTGGCTGGTGCAGGAGGTCCCCGAGCCCGCCCACCGTGACTAGACCGGCCGGCCGGGATGACCACCGCCCGCGCCGATGCGGCCAGCGAGCAGGAGTTTGCCGCCCTGGCCGGGCGGCACCGGCGCGAGCTGCACGTGCACTGCTACCGGATGCTCGGTTCCTTCGACGATGCCGAAGACGCCGTCCAGGAGACGCTCCTGCGCGGCTGGCGGGCCTGGGACACGGCCGAGCCGGGCCCCGGCCTGCGGGCCTGGCTGTACGCGATCGCGACCAACGTGTGCCTGGACCAGCTTCGCCGCCGGGGCCGGCAGGCGGCCTCGGTGACGTCCCTGGCCGAGGTGTCCTGGCTGCAGCCGTACCCGGACCGGCTGCTGGACGAGGTTGCCCCGGCCGCCGACCGGCCTGACGAGGTCGCGGTCCAGCGCGAGACCATCGCACTGGCGTTCGTCGCCGCTCTGCAGATTCTGCCGCCCCGGCAGCGCGCCGCGCTGATCAGCCGGGACGTGCTCGGCTGGTCGGCCCGGCAGACGGCCGGGCTGCTGCGCACGAGCGTGCCGGCCGCGAACAGCGCGCTGCAGCGGGCCCGGGCAGCGATGGCCGGGCACCTGCCGGCCCGGCGGGCCGACTGGGCCGCCGGGCAGCCCGACCAGCGCGAGCGGGCGCTGCTGGCCGCATTCATCGACGCCCACGAGCGCGGCGACGCGCACGCCGCCGCGGCTATCGCCGCCCGGGACATCCGCGCCACGATGCCGCCCTACCCCTGGCGCTTCGACGGGCTCGACGGGCTGCTGCCCCTGCTCGAGCGGGCGTTCGGACCGGACCGGGACGGTGACTGGCGGCTGCGGCCGGCGGCGGCGAACCGGATGCCCGCAGCGGCCAGCTACCTGCGCCGTCCGGGCGACACCGTATTCCGGGCGTTCAAGCTGGACGTGCTGCGGGTGCGGGACGGCCAGATCGCCGAGATCACCACGTTCGGACCCGGATTGTTCGGCCAGTTCGGGTTGCCGTTGGCGGTCTAACCGGCCGTCCCGGGCCGAATGGGCCCGCGCCGGCGGATGCGCGGCGCGCGAGCCCGCGCCGCGGCGTCGTTACTATGCCTAGGCCTGGCAGTTTTCGAGCGAGCGCGCCGAGGAGGCTCATGGTCGTACCACTGGCCGGCCGCGTCATAGCCGCGATCGTGGGCGGCCTGCTCGTGATCACGGCCGCCCGCAGCGTGATCCAGACGATCATCGTGCCGAGGCCGGCGAACCGCTGGCTGATCCGCATGGTCGACCAGATCGTGAAGGCGGCATTCCTGCTGGCGACGGCCTGGATCAAGGACTACAAACGGCGCGATCCGGTCATAGCCAGCCAGGCCGCGGCCTTGCTGCTGGCCCAGCTGATCACCTGGCTGGCCTGCTTCTTCGTGGGGTACTCGCTGATGCTGTGGCCGTTCCTGCACGAGGGCATCACGCACGCGTTCACCACCGCCGGCCCGGCCCTGTGGTTCATCGGCGACTCGCACGTCAGCGGGGCCTGGGAGCGGGCCATCCAGGACCTGGCCTCGCTGACCGGCCTGGTCACGATCACGCTGCAGATCTCCTACCTGCCGACCCTGTACGGGGCGTTCAACCGGCGCGAGACCGACATCGCCCTGCTGAACGCGCGGGCCGGCGTGCCCTCCTGGGGGCCGGAATTGCTCGCCCGCACGCACTACGCCCTGGGGTCGGGCGCGTCGACCATCGACACGCTGCCTGAGCTGTACGAGCAGTGGGAGCGATTCGCCGCCGACATCGCCGAGAGCCACACGACCTACCTGCCGCTCGTGCAGTTCCGCTCGCCCCGGCCGCTGTCGTCCTGGGTCACCGCCTTGCTCGCGGTGCTGGACTCGGCCGCGCTCTACCTGGCGCTTTCCCCGGAGGCGGCGCCGACCGTGACGGCCAGGCTGTGCCTGCGGAGCGGGTTCTTGTGCCTGAGCGATATCGCCAGGGCGATGCGGCTGAAGGTGCCGGAGTCGCCCGATCCGGCGGCCGGAATCTCGCTTTCCTACCAGGAGTTCCTCGACGCGGTCGGGCGGATGCGCGAGGTAGATTTCCCGATTGAGCGCAAACCCGAGGAAGCGTGGCTGGAGTTCGTCGGCTGGCGGGTCAATTACGAGAACGCGGCGTACGCGATCGCGTACGCCGTGGACGCGGTCCCGGCGCTCTGGTCGGGGCCGCGGCGGCACGCCGAACCGCCGATCCCGCCGATCCGCCCGGCCACGGGCCGCCTGCCCAAGGACAAGCACAAGAAAGGCAGCTCGCCGGCTAACACCCGGCCGCCCGCGTCGTCGAGGGCGTAGCGGAGGTAGCGCTCGGCCGAACGGCGGATCGCGGCGGCGCCGTCGGTACGCACGACCCGATCCCACCAGGCACCGTAGACGGCCTCGAACCGCAGCGGTTCGAGCAGGGACAACGCGCGCCTGATCGTCCTCGGCCGCTCCGGGATCAGGTTCGGATAGCTGTACATGAAGCTGACCCAGCGCCGGTCGGGCACCACGGTCGCGATGTCGCCGGACAGCAACGCGCCCTGGCCGTCCTCGCCGTCCGCCCAGTGCAGGACCTGCCCGCCGGCGAAGTGCACGCCCGCGTTGACCAGGGTCAGGCCGTCGCCGATGACCCGGGTGTCGCCCTCCCAGAACACCACCGAGTCGTCCGGCCTGGCCACCCACTCTCGGTCGCTCGCATGGAGGTAGACCGGCGCGCCGAAGGCATCCGCGTACTCGATCATGCTGCCGTAGAAGTGCGGGTGACTGATCGCGATCGCGCTGACCCCGCCGAGCGACCGCAGAGCGGCGATGATGTCGTCGTCGATGTAGGTGATCATGTCCCAGAGCACGTTTCCGCCGGGCGTGGCGACCAGGAGCGCGCGCTGGCCGATCGAGGTCGGCGGGACCGCGCCGACGCCGGTGATGCCGGGACCTTCCGGCTCGACCCGGCCCGCGTGCCCGGACGCGCGCAACTCGGCCAGGGTCGTCCACTGCTGGCCGTCCCAGCCGACGTACTGGCGCTCGTCCTCGCAGATCGGGCAGCTCGCGCGGGCCTGCCCGTACTGGACTCCGCAGGTACCGCAGATCGGCATGTCGGCGCTCATGGGACCAGGTATACCGGCCACCCGGCGGCGCGAGGGGGGAGGGGAGGGGGCAGCCCGGCCGATCCCGCAGGCCTTCCACACGAGACAGGAGCCCCA
>JBPCKO010000186.1:0-6252 GCA_051004215.1 Streptosporangiaceae bacterium
ACGCCCCGGATCGGCCGGCATCAACGGCTCCAGACGAGCCCACTGCTCATCGGCAAGATCATGACGCGTAAACATGACAACCGGATCTACACCCGCCCGAGTTCAAGATCCAGGAAACACGCCCTAGCGCAGCCACTTCCGGTAGCGGCCGCGGGCGGCCTGCTTCCAGGTGCGCCGCGCCTCGCGCTGGAGCTGCTGCGCTGCGTGGGCGTCGTCGGCGTAGAGCAGGCCGTAGGTGAAGCTGTTCTCCCCGGCCAGGTGGGCGTTGATGCCGAGCTGCCGCTCCTGCTGGCGCGCGATGACCGTGTCTTGGTGGTCGCCGAGTATGGTCTGGAGTCTTTTGATCTGCTTGGTGAAAAGCCGGGCTGGCTTGCCGAAGGCCGGGGAGGCTACCTCGCCGGCGTAACGGGCCCGTTTAGCCGCCTTGCGGGCCTGGTGCAGGGCCGCGTCCCGCGGCTGGCCGTCCGCGGCGGCCCAGGCCTGCCGTGCCCGCTGAGCGGTCTTGCGGTAGCTCTGCCGCACTGCTTTGATCACGGCGCGGGCGGCCGGCTTGTCCGCATCGGGGCCGAACGGCGGGTCGGCCAGCAGCTGGTCAAGCTGGTCGAGGAGGGCGAAGTACCGCTCGGAGTCCAGTGCCGCTACCGCGGTCTTGCGGGCCGCCTCCCTGATCGGCGGGAAGTGGCCCTGTATGCGCGCTTGTACCGGCCCTATCACCTGCTCCACCGGGGTCGAGCGCAGCTGGGTCTGCAGGTGCCTGCTGAGGACCTCGGCGTCGCGTGCTTGGCCGAGAACGCCGCCGAGCCATTTGAGCTCCGCGGCGAGCTCGCTTGCCGGGTCGGGGCGGATGATCTTCCTGAATGACCGCAGCGTGCTGCGCAGCCGGCGGGTAGCGACGCGCATCTTGTGCACCGAGTCGGGTTCGTCTCGCCGCACCATCGGGTCCATCGACTTCAGCGCCTTGATCTGCTCCCGCAGGTAGGCCAGAACCAGCTGGCCCGCGGACGAGGAAGGCCTGAGCGCTAGCCCCCTCGCGGGCGCCGGGGACTGCAGGCCCAGCGCTCGTTCCAGCTTGGCCGTCCGCCCCGCCCGACGCAGGCCCTCGCGGCGCAGCAGGTCATCGGCGGCCTGAAGCAGCTGCCAGTCCCCGTTGACCAGCTCGATCTCGACCTCATTCCAGCGGGATACGGTGGTAGTGCTGCCCAGGGTCTGAGCGCGAACGTCATCGGCCGCGACCTCGGCCAGGGCCTCGCCGCCCTCGTCGAGCAGGACCAGCACCTGCCGCACGGTGGTCATCCGCGCAACGGGCCGAAGCGGCTCGCCGCGGGTGTGCACCCGGACCAGGCCGGCGAGTTCGCCGGGAACCCGCTGCCCGGTCCGGCCCACCGGTAGCCGGATCTCGGTGCGGGTACTCGCCCCGGCCGGCAGTTTCAGGTGCCAGCCGGCGTCATCACCGCCCTGGCGGCGCCGGAGCGTGACCCCGGCCCTGATCAGCCGCAGGTCACCGGTGTCGTAGTAAACCGCCTCAAGTCTTTGTTCCTTCGGTCCGGATATCCCTGCAACCTGCGGCAGATCGTCCAGCCGCGGGAGGCAGACGCCAGCTGGCGCATCATACTTGGTCTCCGTTTCACTGGCCGCCACAGTCATGCCGGGCTTGCTACCCGCAGACCGCAGCCCAACCGTCATCAACAGCATTCATTGCCTGTGGCTAACCCAAGGTTGACCGTAGCGGGCGCGTGACCAGGCTAGAGAGGAAGGCGACGGTACCTAGCCCTCGGCGGAGGCGGCGGCAGCGGTGGTGCCGGAGTGAGACTGAGGTCGCGACCAGGACCGGGGCCCGGATCAGGATCAGGAGCCGGGTCGGGGAGAGGATCGGGATCAGGATGCATACGCGCACTCCTAAATCGGGATGTTGTTCGAGACTATTTGCCCCGCACACCGTCATCAACAGCTACGAATGACAGCTTTGTCAACGTGGCGAGCCCGATCAACCGCCAGCCTGCTGACCGGCTGCTGCCAGCAGGCACACGGCTACCCCGGCTGGTGAGGGGTTCTCCGCAAGGCCAGGCCGGTGGAAGAGCTGGTTCATTTCCTGTTTTGCCTGCCTAGATCGCCGCCCGGCCCGGCCACGCCCCGAGGAGCGGAGGTCGCCGAGCCGGCGCGGCCCGGCGGCGCCAGGACGTCGGTGAGCGCGATGGCCGGCGGCCTGCCGGCCCGGCGGCGCCGGAGAACCGTACCGCCGCCCTGAACTTGCGTAACCTCCTCAACCATGGCCTGCCCTTCGACAACGGGACATGGGCTCGCCTGACCCGCACCCGGGCAGGGACCAGGCTCGCACGCAGCCACCCGCCGAGCCTGCCAGGCCGGCAGCAACGCGCACGCAGACCACGTTGCCGGCCCGCAACGGCCCGGGCCCACTGCCACACAGACGGCCTTGCCCGCGCTCTTCCCGCCCAGATCACCCTTTGTTCAGGCCCTCCTAGACGACAAGGGCGGAAGTCTGTACCCGGCCGCGTAGCCGTAGACGGCTATGGCCAGGACCACGGCCGTCGGCATTGGCGGCCACCACCAACAGCGACGCCGTCACAAGTCCGGCGGCACCGGCGGCGGGGTGTCACCACCTGTGGCGACAGCCGGCCCAGGCGGAGCCAGCCCGAGCGCGACAGCCGCGCCGCGCCTCTATGGCCCAACGAACTCACCGCCTAGGGCAGCTTGCCATCGTTGCCGCCGCGGTCGCTTCATGCGGCACTGTAGTTGACCCCATATTCCGGTAACCGTCTGGCGGGGTTCCCTCGTCGGGGGCATGCTGGGAAGGATGTTCTCGATGGGGTCGAAGAAGCGGAAGAGCTATACACCGGAGTACCGGCGGGAGGCCGCGCACCTGGTGATTGACACACTGGCCGGGCGATCGCGGCGGTCGCGGCGGACCGAACTCGGAGCCCGCCCACAGGAGCCCTGACCGCCGAGGGTCTCGACACTACGCGGTGGGATGAAGGGACAAGGACCCCGAGGGCAACGATCGAAGCGCTCGGCGGTCGGCTCGACCTGGTCGCCAACCTCGGCGACCGTGCAGGCTGCCCATCCGGTCAGCACCGTTCTAAACTGCTAGTCACACTGTCCCGAAGTGAGCATGTCGCTGCGGCCGACTGCGTGCCAGCGCAGTCCTTGAAATCGATTTGCCCTGCCAGGAGGAGTCAGCTTGACGGATGGGGAGGACTGGACGGTTAGCCTGCCCTCCTGGCGGGACGGATCCGCGAGGCGGTCAGTGATCGCCTTTCTCCAGGAGCTCACCCAGGGACCTGACCCTCTCCCCCTCGCTGACCGGGTGGCGGCCTTCGACAATGACGGCACGCTGGCCTGCGAGAAGCCTCATACCGCCCTGGCGGGATTCCTCCTGAACCGGGCCGCCGCAGCCGGCATCGCAGCGCCGAGCGTAACGAGCGGCCACGACGTGCTGCGCGACCTAGGGTTCCTGTTCGCGGGCCAGACAACGGCGCAGTACGAGGAACAGGCGCGGTGTTACCTCGGCGAAGCACTGCATCCGCGCTTCCACCGCCCCTACCCGATGCTGACGTACCAGCCGATGCTGGAGCTCATCTCCCTGTTGCACGCTCTGGAGTTCAGCGTGTTCATGTGCACTGACAGCTCCCGCGACTTTATGCGGGTCATTTCCGGGCCGGCCTACGGGTTGCGGCGTGAACGGGTAATCGGGTCGGAGATCCAGATCCAGGCCATCGACGGCCGACTGGTGCGCACGGCCATGCCGGTCCCCCTGGATGACGGGCCGGGCAAGACAGTGCACCTGTGGGATCGAACCGGAACCCAGCCCGTGCTGGCGGCGGGCAACGCCGCCGGAGACATCGACATGCTCCGAGCCGCCCGCTTCGCCCTGGTGGTTCACCATGACGACGATGTCCGCGAATACGCCTACGACGACCTTGAGATACTCCGCGCGGCCGCCGAAGGCGGCTGGACCGTGCTCAGCATGCGCGACGACTTCGCCCGCGTCTGGCCGGCGGACCTCGCCCATGGCGCGCAGTGACTGATTAGCCTCGGCCTTTCGCCTGGATGGTGACGGGGCTGCGTGGCGGCATAGAAAGTGCCTTTGACCTGGAAGGATAGGGCTTGTCGAAGGACCTGTCCGTCACCAGCCGAAGGCACTTATCACGTGAAGAATACCTCCCGCCGCCCGAAGATCACTGTGACTGCCGGAGGGTCAGGGGTCGTGTCTCAGGCGGGCGCGGTGTTGCTGACCCGGGGGCTGGGGTGCCTGGAGGCGGCCTTGTCGGCAGGGCTGGAGCGGTGGCGGCCGTCGCGGGCGGTGCATGATCCGGGAAAGGTCATCGCCGACCTAGCGTTGGCGCTGGGCGGGGACTGCCTGGCCGATATCGCCATGCTGCGAGCCGAGCCTGGCCTGTTCGGCTCGGTGGCCTCGGACCCGGTGGTGTCCCGGCTGATCGGCCGCCTGGCCGCCGACGCGCCCCGGGCGCTGCGGGCGGGCCCGGTCCGCCGCCCGGGCGCGAGCCTGGGCGCTCGCCGGGGATGCGGCCACCAGCGCGGACGGCGGGCTGATCCCGGTCGATGTCGACGCGACGATCGTCACCGCCTGCTCAGAGAAGGACCAGGCGGCACCGGTGAGCCGCTGGCGATCATGCTCCGGCCCAGAAACGCCGGGCCGGACGCCGCCGCCGACCACGTGGAGGTCACCCGGCTGGCTCTCGCGCAGCTGCCGAAGGGCAGGCGGCGGCAGGTCTTGATCCGGGCTGATTCCGGCGGCGGCACGCACGAGTTCCTGAACTGGCTGGCCCGGCCCGGCCGCCGGCTGGCGTACTCGGTCGGGTTCACCATCACCGAGGACATCCAGGACGCCATCGCCAAGATCCCCGCCCGGGCCTGACCCCGGCTTACGACGAGGGCCTGGTCCGGCCCGGCGCGTGGGTGGCCGAGCTCACCGGCGTCCTGGACCTGTCCTCCTGGCCCAATAAGATACGGGTCATCGCCCGCAAGGCGGCCCCACCCCGGCGCTCAGCTCCGGTTTACCGATGTCGACGGGCACCGCGTCACGTGCTTGCCACCAGCACGAAAGGCGGGCAGCTTGCCGACCTGGAGCTGCGGCACCGCCGCCGCGCGCGCTGCGAGGACCGGATCCGCTGCGCCAAAGACACAGGACTGCGCAACCTGCCGCTGCACGACTTCGGCCAGAACCAGATCTGGACCGAGATCGTCGCCCTGGCCTGCGAGCTGCTGACCTGGGCTCAGATGCTCGCCCTGGACCGCAAGGCCCGCTGCTGGGAACCCGAAGGCTCAGGCTGCGCCTGCTCGCCGTCGCCGGACAGCTCGTCCGCGGCGGCCGCCGCCTGCGGCTGAAGATCTCCGCCCGATGGCCATAGGCAACCCACCTCTGGACCGCCATCAGCCGCCTGCACGCCCTCGCCCCCGGCTGAAATCAGGGCGCCGCCCCGACGACCACGAAGGACACCACCGGGGACCATAGAACCCCGCCCGCCCGGCGCGACAACGACCAGCTGCCGCCTCAAGCCACCCAATCAAGATCGCGAGAGCGTCGAGGTTAGCCCTGAGAATTCACGCGGGACGGGGCTGAGCGGCGCGTCAATCATGAAAGGTGCTCCTGACCTGGGAGGATAGGGGTGTTGAGGCCGTTATCCGTCCAGGTCGTGGAGCACCTGTTCAGTGAATGCTA
Source organism: Streptosporangiaceae bacterium (assembly GCA_051004215.1). Lineage (GTDB taxonomy): Bacteria > Actinomycetota > Actinomycetes > Streptosporangiales > Streptosporangiaceae > Chersky-822. The sequence goes on from JBPCKO010000186.1 coordinate 5,699, forward strand.
CCGGGTGGCTGAAGGGTTTGCGGGTCGCTGCGGGCGGTACCGGGGTCGTGTCGCATGCCGGGGTGGCGCTGATCCGCGGGCTGGCGGACAATATCGGGCTGACCGGGGGTTGTCGCGGGCGCTGGCCTCACGGCGGCTGCTGGTGCATGACCGGGGCCGGGTGCTGGCTGACCTGGCGTGCGCGATCGCCGACGGCGGGGAGGCGATCAGTGATTTCCGGGTGATCGGCGATCAGGGCGAGCTGTTCGGGCCGGTCGCGTCGGTGCCGACGGCGTGGCGGGCGCTGAGCGAGGTCGCGGCCGGCGGGGAGCGGTCGCTGGGCCGGGTCACGGCGGCGGTCAGCGCGGCCCGCCGCAAGGCGTGGGCCGGGATCGAGGCCCGGCACGGCGGCCTGCCGGGCGTGCGGATCGCGGACCGGGTGCTGGAACCCGAGTTGGGCCACGGATCGGCACTAGTCGATCTTGAAAGCCGCTGACCTGCGAGAACGTCGCGTAAGGCCACCAAAGTCACGCACTAATCCTGGACCGCGGCGCGAGCTCATCGGCGGGCCCGCC
>JBPCKO010000187.1:0-19306 GCA_051004215.1 Streptosporangiaceae bacterium
GGCCTGGGCCGCGGCCGCCCCGCGGCCAGGGCGCTGCTCACCTCGCCCGGCCGGTTGGCCGACCGGCCCGTGACATCCACCGGCTGCGGCCACCGCCCGGCCACGATTCCGGGAACGACCGCGCGGCTCGCGGTGGCTGTTCCCCCGGCCAGTTCCGGCGGGGTCTCTGAGCGCTACTACTGGCTGCACGTGCCCGCGCACTACGATCCGGGCCGGCTGACTCCCCTCGTGCTCGCCTTCCACGGCGGCGGCGGAACGGGGGCCAGCATGCAGCGAGCCAGCGGCCTGTCGGCCCTGGCCGACCGGCGCGGGTTCCTGGTTGCCTACCCGCAGGGCCTGGCTCAAGAGCACGGCCGGGGCTCGTTCGGCTGGGACGCCAGCGGGCCGGAGGACCCGTTCGCCGACGGCATCGACGATGGCCTGTACGTCTCCGACCTCCTCAACGCCGTTCAGGCTGCCTACTGCGTCGACCCGGCCAGGATCGCCGCCACCGGCGTATCGAACGGCGGCAGCATGACCGGATACCTGGCCTGCGTGCTGGCCGGCCGGATCGCCGCCTTCGCGCCCGTCGAGGGAGTGTTCTTCCAGATCCCCGGCGGCTGCCACCCGGCCCACCCGGCCGCGATACTCGACGTGCACGTCCTGACCGACCCGGTCGCCCCGTACGCAGGCGTGCCATCCCGCGGGTCACCCGACTACGACGCCCTGGCGATCCCCGCCTGGCTGCGGGAGTGGGCAGCGCGCGACCGGTGCCGCGGCCAGCCGCGGCTGATCGTGCGCTCGCCGCTTATCACGGCCCGCCAGTGGGCCAGCTGTCCGGCGGGCGCGGCCGTAGCGGGCTACCGCCTGGCCGCAGGCGGCCACGTATGGTTCCGGGCGATCGGCGCTCGGGCGGGCGACAAGCTGATCCTCAGGTTCTTCGCGGCCCACCCGCTGCGCCCGCAGCCTCGCTCGTGGTCCCCGGGCCCGAGCGCGGTGGCCCCGTCAATGCCGCCCCGGCGGTCGCGGTCCGGTCGGTGCGGCAGTTTCACCTGCCGACCCCCGGCGCCGAGCCCTTCGACATCGCGGCAGGCCCGGGCGGATCGATGTGGTTCACCGAATACAACACCACTAGGATCGGCCGGGTCAGCAGGAGCGGGCGGGTCACCGAGTTCCGCCTTCCGCGACCGACCCTGGGAGGCGACGGCATCACCGGTACTCCGCGCGGGCCGGTGTGGGTGGCCGACCCGGCTGGATACATCGACCGGGTCACGCCGGCCGGAATGGTCACCAGGACCACGCTGCCCGCCGGAGCCATCCCGTTCGCGATCACCATGACCCAGCTCGGCACGGTCTGGTTCAGCGAACTGACCCGGTACTTCGAATACTCTCGCGTGTTGCGGAGCCTCGACGGCCAGCCGGGCCTGGCGGCCGGGGCGCTGACCCTCGCCAGCCGGACAAGCAACATGGACGCCCTGGCCACCGGCCCGGCCGGGACCGTCTGGTTCACCGACTTCGGTAACAGCCAGATCGGCGAGCTAGGCCCCGGCCGCCGGCTGCGGCTGTTCGGCGACCGGGCGCCCTACGGCGGGCTCAGCGATATCACGCGCGGCCCGGACGGCGCTATGTGGTTCACCGAGCAGGCCGGCCTCGTCGGCCGCATTACCCCGGCCGGAGCGGTCAGCGCGCTTGCCCTGCCGTCCCGGGGGACCAACCCTGACGGCATTGCCGCGGGACCGGGGCGCACCGTGTGGGTGACCGAGACCGGCAAGGATATCGTCGCGCGTATCACCCTGCCCGCTCCCGCCCGGTAGCCGTGGTCATCGGTGGCCTCTGAATCGGTGGGTAGGGTCTTCCTTGCTGTCGCGATAACAACCCCACCCACACATTCAGAGTGACCGGCGCCGACCGGGCGACCGTCGCAGGTGGTCAGGTGGTGGGCTGCCTTCTCGGCGTGACTGCCTGGATGGCGACGAGCGAGAGCGGGACGAAGATCCACAGCTGGAAGATGCTGTAGCGGCGCAGTTCCCGGCGCGTGTCGATACCAGCGAGTTCGGCGTCCAGGGCGCCCGGGCGGCGGAGCGCGATCGCGTGGGCGGCCAGCGGCGCGTAGTTTGAGCCCGCCCCGACCAGCCAGATCCCGAACAGGCGGGCGCCGAGACTGGACGCGACGGTGAGGATCCAGGTGCCCAGCGCCACCATCGTGGCCAGGCCGGCGGTGAACTCAGTCAGGATGATCCGCCTGCGGCGGCTCGTGCCCCTGGCTCCGTACAGGTCGATCGCCGCGAGCCGCCTGACGTTCATCGCCGGCATCGTCGTTCTCAGACCGAGCCGACGGTCTCAAGCTCTCCGGTCAGGTCCTCTTCCGGCTTGGGTTCACGCGCCAGGCGGCTCGGCCACCAGATCTTGCTGCCGATGTCCAGGTTCAAGGCGGTCACGAGGACCGACCGGACGATGATGCTGTCCAGCAGCACGCCGAACGCGACGGCGAACCCCAGCTCGGTCAGGAACGTGATCGGCAGGGTGCCGAGCACGGCGAACGTCCCGGCCAGCACCACCCCGGCTGAGGTGATCACCCCGCCGGTCGCCGCAAGCCCGATCAACGCGCCCCGCCGCGTGCCGTGCCGCTTTGTTTCCTCTCTGACCCTCGTCATCAGGAAGATGTTGTAGTCGATGCCGAGCGCGACGAGGAAGACGAACACGAACAGCGGGAACGACGTGTCCGCGCCGCCGAAATGGAACAGGTGATTGAACACCAGTGCGCTCACTCCGAGCGCGGCCCCGAACGAGAGTACAACGGTGGCGACGAGCATGATCGGCGCGATGATGGCGCGGAGCAACAGGGCCAGGATCAGGAAGACGACCGCCAGGATCAGCGGGATGATGACATCCCGGTCGTGCGCCGCTGCCCGCTGCACGTCCAGGTTGACGGCCGTATTCCCGCCGACGAGCGCATCCGCCCCTGGGACCGCGCCCACGGCGGCCCGGACCCGGTCGATGGCCGTATAGGCAGCCTGGCTGTCGGGCGGCATCGCCAGCGTGCCGTCGATGAACGCGTGACTGCCGTGCACTTGCGGCTGGGTAACTCCCGTGATGCCGGGCACGCCAGCGAACGCGGTCCGCAACTGCGCGGACGCCGCCGGGCGGCCGACAACCACGACCGGCTGGCCCACCCCGGCCGGGAAGTGCCGGTCGAGCACCTGCTGCCCGATGACCGAGTCAGGATGATGACCGCTGAAGGATTGCGCCGCGGTCAGGCCGCTGGCCTTCAGGCCGGTCAGCCCGATCGCCAGCACGCCGAGGACCAGGGCCGTAGTGACCCAGACGACCCGCGGCCGGACCGCGATCCTGCGGCCGACCCGGGCCCACACTCCCCTGCTGGTCGGCTCGGCCGAGCCGTACCTGGGCCGGACCGGCCAGAAGATCCACCGGCCGAAAATCACCAGCAACGCCGGCAGCAGAGTCATCATGGCGACCAGGGCCACGCCGACCCCGATGGCTAGCACCGGGCCCATTCCCTTGGTGGAGTTCAGCTCCGCGATCGTCAGCGTCAGCAGGCTGAGGATGACGGTTCCGGCGCTCGCGATGATCGCCGGCCCGGCCCGGCGCAGCGCGACGGCCATGGCCTCGTGCCGGTCCTCATGACGTCGCAGTTCCTCCCGGTACCGGGCCGTCAGCAGCAGCGCGTAGTCGGTTCCCGCGCCGAACACGAGAACGTTCAAGATGCCGGCGCTCTGCCCGTTCACGGTCAGGCCCGCGTGCGCGGCAAGCAAATAGATCAGTGCCTCCGCGCTGGTCAGCGCGATACCGGCGGTGATCACCGGCAGCAGCCAGAGAACCGGGCTACGATAAGTGATCAGGAGCAGCACGATGACGACCGCGAGGGTGGCGAAGAGCAGGGTGCTGTCGATTCCGCTGAACGCCTTAGCCGAGTCGGCCGCGCTGCCGAGCGGACCGGCGATGTGCACAGCAAGGGCGCCGTCCGACGTGGCGATCGCGCGCAGCTTGTCGACTGCCGCGGTGGCTCCGTTCCACCCCTTGGAACCCAGGTTGACCGGTACGAGCGTCTGAGCAGCCTTACCGTCGGCCGCGAAGAACGGGCCGGCGACCTGGCGCTGCACGACGCCGTGGACGCCAGCGATTGCGGCGGCATCCCGCACCGCTTTCTGCCGGTCGGCGGCGGTCAGGCCACCCGGCCGGGCGTAGACCACGACGGCCGGGAAGACATTCGGTGACTCGAAGCTCGACTGCAGCTTCAGCACCTGAGTTGACTCGGCCTTGGCCGGCAGCCAGGACTGGGCGTCGTTCTTCTCCGCGGCGGTCAGCTTGCCGGACAGCGATCCGGCGACCGCCGCAGCGATCAGCCAGAAGACCAGGACCGCCCATTTGGTCCGGCGGCCGCCGGGCAGGCGCACCAGGGCGCGGGCCTTGCTCATCGTTCAGCTCCCACTTCGGTCGGTCGCACCGGTCACGGTCAGCCCGCGGGATGTCCGGGGCTCATCGGTGACACGAACAAGATATATCTCGATTTGCCAGTGGCGCAAGGTGAATTGCCCACCGGCCAGGGCACCGGACAGCATGGTAGCTAAGGCGCGAGGAAGCTTGTGAGCGTGGCCGGTGCGAACCGCGCCTAAGGCGACCTTCGCCCCGATGTCGACGGCCGGATCGCCGTCGACCAGGAGCCGGTCGGCGCGCTGGGGCGTTGGCCAGGAGGCACAGGCCGACCCCGGTGGCGTGAAGGGGCATCCGGCCGCCGACCCGGTAGAGCACCTTCGCGGCACCTCGCGCGGAGAGCCGTTCGACGAGCACCGCCTCGCTGCCATCGCGGACCGCTAGCAGCACGTGCTGCCTGGTCGCCACGTGCAAGTCCGCCATGAAGGGCAGCGCGGTCTGGCGCAACCCGTTCCCGCGGGGGGCCAGCGAGGAAACCTCCAGCCGGCCGCGGCCGTGGCCGCTGCTCGGCATCGCGATCTCGGCCATCCATTTCGACGCCCCGGAGGCTGTGGCTCAGGCCTGGAACTCCATGCCTGCCGACATCTCGATCGAGTTCACCGCGGACCAGCGGGTGCAGTTCATGTACGGGCCGGCGGAGACCTATGACGAGGCGGTGGTCGCCGCCGCTTCGGCCGCGTCGCCGCCGATCCCGGTGGCCGAGCTGCTTGAGGTCGTCGACGGGTGGGTCCGCGACTTTCCCGCGGTCGCCGTCGCGGTGGACGTCCCGGTCCACTATGGACTGTCTGAGCACGAGCAGCTCTGGATCTCCACCCCCGCCGGCGTCGATCAGTTCGCGGCCGCCTTCACGGCGGCGCCGAGCGTGTCCGCGCACCAGGTGCTCGGGGTCGGCCACAACATCGATCACCATCATGCCGGCCGCCAATACCGTCACGACGTGCTGGCCTGGGCTCAGCATCTGCCGGCCAGCGACGGAACCGCCTGAGCGTTCCGTTCCGCCCGGCGATCCTGCATAGTTCGTGGCAGGACTGCCTGAAGGAGGGCGCGATGGCAACGACCCCAGCATCGGGCTGCCCGGTTCATGAGTCGTTCGACCCGTTGTCCCCCGAGTACCTGGCGGATCCTTATGCGGTGATGGCGAGGCTGCCGCTCGCGCGGGAGCCGGTCTTCTACGCCCCGTCGATTGATTACTACGTCGTGACCCGCTACGCCGATATCGAGGCGGTGTTCAAGGACCCGGCGGCGTACTCGGCGGCGGTGACCCAGGCGCCGCTGGCTCCCCTGGCCGCCCAGGCGCAGCAGATCCTGCTGGCAGGCGGGCATCGGCCGCAGCCGACGATGGTCAGCTTGGACGAGCCCGGGCACGGGCGGCTACGCAAGCCGACGGCCCGGGCGTTCAGCATGAAGCGAGTCAGCGCCATGATCCCCGCCATCGAGGCGACGACGGTCCGGCTGCTCGACGCGGTGGGCTCGGCGACCGAGTTCGACCTCGTCGCCGCGCTTGCCTTCCCGCTGCCCGCCAATATCGCCTTCGCCCTGATCGGCGTGCCGGAGCAGGACTACGCCCAGCTGAAAGAGTGGTGCGGCTACCGGGCCGCGCTGTCCTTCGGGCGGTCGGTGCCGCAGGACCAGGTCGAGATCGCGACCAGCATCGCGGCATGTCGCAGATACCTGCGGGACCTCGTCGACGCGAAGGTCCGCGAGCCCGGCGATGACCTGGCCAGCGAGCTTCTCGTCATTCATGACGAAAACCCCGAGCGGCTCACTCTCGATGAGATCTCCTCCATCTTGTTCTCCTTGTCCTTTGCCGGGCATGAGACGACCTCCGGGCTGATCGGAAATACGGTGCGCCGGCTCCTGGAGGATCCTGCGCGCTGGAGCGTCATCGTCGGCCAGCCCGAGCTGATCGGGGCGGCCGTCGAGGAGGCACTGCGATACGACCCGTCGGTGGCAGTCTGGCGGCGGGTCACCACCAGGCCGGTCACCCTGTCCGGAGTCACGCTTCCTGCGGGGTCGAAGCTCTTCCTGTGGCTGGCCGCCGCCGGTCGCGACGCGACCGCGTTCCCCGAGCCCGATCGGTTCGATCTGAATCGGCCCAACGCCGACGATCACCTCGCGTTCGGCAAGGGCCTGCATTACTGCCTCGGGGCCAATCTCGGCAGGCTAGAGGCCAAGATCGCGATCGGTGAACTCGCCCGCCGCTACCCGAGCTTGCGGCTCGCCGCCCGGCAAACCCTGACCTTCCACCCGAATATCTCGTTCCGCGGCCCGCAGGCGCTGCTCGTGCAGACGACCGCCGGCTAGTGGCGCCCTCTGCCCTCGCCGAGGGCGTCGCGGACCTGGCCATCTGGGAAAGGCCGTCAGTGAGATCTGGCAGCATCATCGACGGGCGCACGGGGCCCGTCGACATGACGGGAAGGTAGGCGAACGTGACCAATGTGGATGCTCGTGCCGCGTTCGACTTCGCGGCTTTCTTCGCTGCGGTCGACGCTGCCCGCCGGACCCGGGATATGGGCTGGTACGACCTGGCCGAGGAGGTGTGGGATCAGTCCGCGCAGCTGAACGCCGAGCGCGGCGATCACCCGCTGTGCGGCGGCGCGGTCTCGCGGCTGGGCGCGCGAGGCGAGACGTCGTGCCAGTACGCGCTCTACCTGTTGCGCTGGCTCGGGCAGGCGCCGGAGGAGTTCCTCACCGGCGCGGCTCTGGACGTCGGAGACGTGCGGCTCCCGGACCCGGGCCCGGATAGCCGGCTCCGATGGGATCTCGCCCAGCTCCATGCCGCGCTCAACGAGGAGCGCCGGCGGCGAGGGCTGACCTGGGCGGTCCTGGCCGGGCAGATCGGCTGCACCCCGAGCCGGCTGACCAATCTGGCCACCGCGCGCATGAATTCCGGAGCTCCTCGAGACGCTCGGGCGGCTGGAGCGACTGGGAATCGGGAGTCCCGTATCTGGTAGCCGCTGCCGCACAGCCCGCGGGTGTCGCTGATCGTCGGCCAAGGACAGTCCGCTTGTGGAGCAGTTCCGGATCCTGCGCCGGATGGTGAGTGGATGGGATTCCTGCCGCGGTGCAGCGAGCGGTCACACCGAAGGCCATCAAGAAGGCGCAGCGGCCGAGTCCGGGGTTGCGCAGTTCTACGAGATTGACCCACGCGGCATCATGACGTTGCGGCGAACCTACGAGGACTGGCGCACTAACTGGTCACTGATCCATACCGGCAACTTCGCCGATCACGTCTGACCGAAGCTGCGCGCGAGCGAGATGCCGACCGCGGTGAATCGGGCCTCGATCAGGGCGGTCAGTTCCTGCGGGACCGGATCCAGTGAGGGGGCCTCGGCGTGCCCGCCGCCTGAACTAGCGAAGGCCATGCTGCGGCTGCCCGCCAGCTGCGGGCCGTCTGCGCTCAGGAGGCCGGTGTCGGCGACGTGCTCGACAGCGCTGAGCTGTCCGCCGAGGGCGGCGGCGTAGTCGCGGCCCTTGGCGATCGCGGCGTGAATGGCGTCTGCCCGCACCTGCGGCCAGGCGGCGTTGTCCCAGTCGACCTGCCAGGACACCTCGCGCACGGCCAGCGCGCCGTGCCCGGCGAGCCGGCTGCCGATTACGTCCAGCAGCCCTACTGCCCGGACCGTGACCTGCACGGCTACTGTCGCGGTTATCTTTCCGGTCGGTTCGTACTGGCCGGTGTGCTTGTCGTGCGCGTGCTCATCGCGGGTCACGGCGGACTGTGCCGACCAGGTCAGCGGACGGCGCACCGTGTCCACGCCCAGCGCGACGCCGCCGAGCTCGGCTAGGTCGGCGGTGAGGCTGTCCAGCGCCGCCGCAGCCGATCGAAGTGCCTCCGCTTTCGACTGGCTGGTTACCGCGATCGTAGCGGCGATGAGCGCGCTGTCTGGCGGAACCGTCCGCCGGGCCTCACCGCGGACCGACACGACCATCGTCGCTGATTCGTTCATTTGATCTCCGGGCTCCCGCAGCCGAGCCGACCGCTACGCCATCAGGGTTCGAGCATAGGCAACCGCCGAAGAGCAGCCCGTTTGCCGCCATCATGAGCCTGCCCGCGGATCCGGACTCCACGAGCGGCTCCTGAGCCTGCTGCCGGCAGCCTGGCTCAAGTCCTGAGCCCAAGGTCGCGTGCTTGCCTGCATGGTTCGCTGTTGCCTGCCGAGCCTTGCGGGAGCCAGGCGACGGGAGGGGATGAAGGCGCGATAGCGCTCAGGTTGCCGGATCATCCGCCCGCCCGGGAGCCGCCCTGCTGGGGCGCCGTCACCGACGCAGGCAATCAGTATTAAAGTCCGATGCCCCAACACCTCAATATGCTGGCTTTCAGCACCTGCGTATTGCACTGTGCTTCAACAAGGAGGCGCGCATGAAGCACTTGCTAACCCGAAGCGCTGACTGCTTCAAGATGGCCTCTCGCGCGCGCCCATGGACACGCTCAGGCGGCCGCTGGCACGACGGGTCTGCTTGGAGTGCACTGATGCGACAGTCGGCTTCCAGGTTGCAGCCAGCCGGGAACGCCGGCCGCTCCTGCGCGAACGCCGTCAGGATCTACGGACGGCGCTGGTGAAGCCGGCGATGAATAGCGTGGCGAGTGCCCACACGGCAACTTGCAGGAACCACCGCGCGATTGTGAATGCGCTGCCCGCACCTGTCGCTGAAGCGACGCATGGAGGGCTGGCCGAGATGAACGGCTCGCCGAGGTTGAGGCCGACAGCGATGCGCTGCAGGATGGTGCAGGGTGTATGCGGCAGGATGGCGCCAGCTGGGCTGGTCTGGGCCAGCGCGCCGTGGGCGCCGAGGAGGAGCGCGAGCGTTACAGATGCCGCGAGGACACCCAGCAAGAACAGCAGCGCCCGGGACGGGCGGTATCCGTACCCCAGCATGACCCCGGTGAACCGGGCCCAGGCTCGGGCCCGGGCACCGGTCAAGGCCCGCCGGTCAAGCTGGTCCTGGCGCTGCGCGATCAGCACCCGGGCCGCTCCGTCGTCGTCGCCGGCCGCCGTCAGCGCGGCGGCCAGGAACTGGTAGGGCTGCGCCGCGTACCGGCATGTGCTGTGCCGGAGGATGTCGAGCCACTCGTCTGGTCTGACGCCCGTCGGCAGGCCGCCGTAGGTCAGGCCGTCGACGCTGAGCAGGCTGGCCGAAACCGTGGAGTTGGTGAGCTTTGCGGGCCGGTATGCGAAGTCGTGGCTAACCTGCGTGTTCGAAAGTACGAGTACGCCTTGCTCACCGGCCCCGGTGGCAGTGACCCGGACTAGATACAGATCCTGGCTCACCGTCACGCCGTCGACGTAGAGGGCAGGCCCGGTGTCGCAGCTCAAGATGGCGTCCATGATGACGAGCTGGCCGCCGACCTGCGCTCCTGTGAGGTGGACTACGCCGTTGGTTCCGCCGCTAGTGGCGGTGAAGCCGTCGGAGAACCGCAGGTCGTGGCCAACGGAGAGGTCCTCTGCCCGCACGGCGGGTCCGCCACCCCCGCTGCCCGACCAGTTCACGTTCTCGACTTTCGCCCCAAGCCAGTAGACGTTACCGTCGACGCGGGCGCCGGCGAGCGAGATCACGCCGTTGTCGCCGTAGCCGCTGGCCGCCAGTTCCGAGCACGACACGTCCCCAGATACGGTGACCCCGTTGGCCATCAGGGCAGGGCCGGTGCTGTTGGAGACATGTCCATGGTTCAGCATCAGGGAACTACCGATCCGCGCGCTGTGGAGCCGAATCGTCCCGCCGTCGCCGTCACCGTCGGCCTGCAACGCCGTCATCAGCACGGCGAGTCCGATCTTCGCGGCCGTTGCCTCGACGGCCGGGCCTGACTCGTTGCTCACCTCGCCTGTGCAGTACAGCGCCCCGTCGATCTGCGCTCTCCACAGGTAGATGGTGCCGTCGTCGCCTCGGCCGGCCGCCTCGAATCGCTGGACCAAACCGCTGTCGTCGTCCTCGAACCTGGTCAGCCGGAGGTCGCGCCGTATGTGGCATTGCCTGGCGCGCAGGGCCGACCCGTGGTCACTGGTCAGGTTCGCGCCGTCGGCGGTCAGCTGACCCAGCTCAGAACCGTCCAGGTCGACCGCCGGGCGCTCACGATGCGCGACGACAGTCGCCCGGGTCAGGTCGAGCAAGTCAGTCCTCAGGCGGGGGGCCAGCAAAGCTGTCTGGTCCGCGTGCTCTATCAAGCATTCGCGCAGCCCGACGGCGGGAAGGTTAGCGTCGGCTAGCTCCGCTCCGTCCCGGAGATGACAGCTCACCATGGTCAGCGGAATGGCCGATGTCACGTGGTTTAGGTTCAGCCGGCGACGATCCGGGCACCGCGCAGCCTGAGGCCGCGCGGGTCCGGATCCGAAGCCAGATGCCCCAGCAGGATAAGGCGGATCACCTCCGCGCGGATCTCGTGCCCGTGCCCCCACGCCCGCAGGACCTTCGGCGGGACAGCCTTACCCGCGTGCTTGGTCCCTGCCAAGTCGAGTTCATCGCCGGCGAGCACGGCGGCTACCAGCCGCCGCTCAGGGTCCGACAGGTCAACCGGACCGCCAGGATGTTGTCCCACGCTCCAGCACCGTAGCGGCCACGCAGGCTGAACGGAATACAGACGATCGGCGGCTGGGCGATGCCAGGCATCAGCGAGCAGATCGACATCCCGACTCGGTAGGCCGTCCACGAACCGCTCAGCCATCGGCGCCCACGGGTCAGTCCCCGGATCATTCTGCCCGCGCAGGCGGTAGCCGGCCGGAACCGGCAAGGTGGGCTGGCCCCTCTAACCTAAAGGCGAAACAGGGAGGACGTCGCACCGGAGGACGTTCCGCTGCCCGGCGGCAGCCAACCCGACGGCAGCCAGCCCGGCCCGTCGCACTCGGGCGGCCGGCCGGCCCGTACGGCCCGTCGCAGACGGCGGCCCCTGGCCGTCGCCCTCGTGCTCGGCCTCGGCGTGGCGGCGGCGACCCGGTTGCGTCGTCTTCAGCGAAGGGGCGACCCGCATCCCGACCGCCTGCTGCCTGCCGAACCGGCGACCGCGGCCGGGATCGCCCGCGCGCACTGGTCCGCGCTGCCGCCCTCACCGCTCGGCCCGCGATCAGACCTGATCCTGACCTGGACCGGCAGCGAGCTGGCTGAGCTGATTGCCTCGACAGGCCAACAGCGCTCAACAGCTGGCATTCCTAGTGGGCGATGGGGAATTGAATGACCTGCCGTTGCGGCTCACGCGAGGGTATGGACTCGACCCTAGGGAACGCGTGCGGCCGACCTGGCTGTTCGGGGGCTGGCGGCCCGGAGGGAGGCGTGCTGAGAGAAGCGGCCGATGCGGAGCTTGGCCGTCGGGTGGCCGTCTGGTTTGCCACCTGGTCAGCGGCCGGCCAGCTCGGCGGCGGCTTCGGGGGCGAGCCCGGCCAGGTTGTCGCGGCCCAGGTCGCCATGGCGCAGGCCGAGGGTCTTGATGAACCGCTGCTGTCCCATCGTCAGGCCGATGAAAGAGCCCAGCTCGACCAGTTCGGGCTCGGTGAAGTGGCGGTGCAGCTCGGCCCACAGGTCATCATCGGCCAGCCCGGGGTCCCAGGCGATTGCCTCGGCCCATCGCAGCGCGGCCTTGTCCCGCCCGGTCAGGAGCTGCGACCGGCGGAAGTCGATGACGTCATCGAAGGCGCGCTCGGTCAGGCCCTGGGCGGCTCCCAGGTCCGAGCGCTGGGCGGCGCAGTACCCGCACTCCAGGGACTTGGCGATGAACACCCGGGCGAGCTCCTTGATCCGGTGATCAACCACGCCGTCCCGGAACACCTGCTGCCAAGACTGGCTGAAGGTGCGCAATACCGCTGGGACGTGCGCCCGAATCGCCTGGCTCTCCAGCCGGGGCGTCCCGTGTTCCCGGGCATCGGCCAGGTACCCGGCCAGTTCCGGGTCGGTCACGGTGCCCGGATCGACGTAACTAATACGCGCCATCATGCCTCCCGTGCCCATCACCGGCGTCCTGTCGGGCTCACCGCCGACCTTCCCAGCATAAGGGCGTACCCATTGCCGCAAAGCAGCCGCCGCGGGCGGGGACTGGCGTCCTGATCCCCTTGAACCACGATTAGACGAGGCCGTAGAACAGCATGTGGCCCCGCCGCGTGACGAACAGCATGACGGCGTGAATCGCCGGCCGTCGGGCCAGCCGGAAGCTGAGGACCCAGGTGGCGCGCGCAACCCGGGTGCCGCACCCGGCGGCGACGGTGCGGCGGAGGTCAGCTGGCAGCCCGCGGCCGGCCTGCAGCGGACCAGCGAAGCGGACCGGCGTGCGCGCGAAGGTGAGCAGGGAGTCATTCCTGACTGTCCGGCTGCTGGCCAGGAACGGCCAGGCCGACCTGTCGCTTACCCGCAGGTCACCAGCCAATCCACGGCCCAGCACGCCGAGAACAGTTCGCGCGGCGGCGGCCGTGTACGGGCCAGGATCCTCGAGCCCGGCCGGATCGGGGCAAAAGGCCAGCGCCCCGGTTGTCATGCGGGGCTTCCGCGGGGCTGGATAGATGCTGACCGGGAAGGTCGCTGACCCGACCGGCGGAATGCTCGGCCGTCCGGTCGGCGACCCCGGAGCTAGCGAAGGAGACGATCGGGCTGGCCCCGAACGCGGCGCCGGTCCGGATACGGCCGGCTGGCCTGCGGCTACCTTTGCCGGCGAGTTGCCCAGTAGGGCCGGCAGCGTGAAAGCGGCTGCGGCCGCGAACACGACAACGACCGCCGCGGCCGCGCCAGCGGCAGCCCTCCGTTGCCGCCTGGCCGCCCGCCGCACCCGCGATTGCGCGTCCGGCCACGGTGTCAGTGACCACCGGCTGTCGCGCAGCAACTCGCGCAGCCGCTCCTCATCGTTCACGGGTAGCTCCCTCGCGGACGCCTTCGGGCTCGAGTAGCAGCGGCCGGAGGGCGGCCAGCCCGCGAGCAGCCTGACTACGGACGGTTCCCGGAGCGCAACCCATCAGCTGGGCAATCCTGGCATCCGGCATGTCCTCGTAGTAACGCAGCACGAGCACCGTTCGCTGGCGCGGCGGTAGCCGGGCCAGCGCCCGGCGCAGCCGGTCCCAGTCGTCGGTTCGGGCCAGGGCGGGGTCGTCGGCACTTCGGTCTGGCGGCAAGCCCAGCCGCACCCGGGCGTCCCACCGCCGCCAGCGGGTAATGTGCGTGTTGACCATGGCCCGGCGGACATACGAGCTGGCGTCGCTGGCCCGCACATTGCGCCAGCAGCGCAGGGACCGGGCCAGCGCCTCCTGAACCAGGTCTTCGGCTTCCACCGGGTCGCTAGTGAGCAGGTGCCCGAAGCGGAGCAGGCCAGGCATGGCCGCGGCGACAAATTCGCCGAAGCTGTCGGTGCCGAGGTCCGAGCCGGCCAAAGCGTCCTCCGTTACCTATCTGACCAGCCGGGAACTCGAAGTGTTGCACGGGCTCACGAGATTCTCCGGTCAACTTCTGTCCGCGGGCAGTGCAACGAACTGACCAGCCGGCGTGTATCAGGGGGGACGGCCAGACGCGATCAGGCGGAGGACGCATGACCCGGACACCGGCAGTGAGCCGATTCGGCGCGCCGATGACCGGCCCGCAGCCAGGCCGATGTGGGCCCGCCCCGGCGGTCATGGCGTGACGCGGCGACCGAGGGACAGTGATCGACGTGCCACGAGATGATGACCAGGTCCGGCCGCCGCTCGTGCTGGGGCCGGTGACCAATGGCGAATTCCTCCCGGCGGCGGCCGGCCCAGGCGACATCTGGCTCGCTGAGGAGGTGCTCGCGCGGGCGGATACCGCGGCGCGCCGGATCGGCATGGACCGTCGGCGCTTCCTGCAGAGCGCCGGCGGAATGGCCGCCCTGCTTGGCGCGATCAACACCGCGGGCTGCACCGGAACAGGGCGCCGCCTGGCTAGCCCGCACCGGGGTGGCGGCTACCGGGTGCCGACTCCGGAGCAACTCCCGGCCTGCGAGCACGCGCTGGGCAGCCGCGGCGAGTTCATATTTGACGTCCACACCCATCACGTGATGCCTCATCTGCCATGGCGGCGTAACGCGCCGGACACGCTCCAGCTCGTCCTCGACATGATCCCGTCGGACTGCGCTGCCTCGGACCCGCTGACCTGCGTGGATCGCAGCGTCTATCTGCATGACGTGTTCCTGGCCAGCGACACCACCGTCGCGCTGCTCTCCGATGTGCCCAGCACCGGTCAGTCAGATGATCCGATCCCGTTCGCTGACGCCGAAGGCACCAGGAATCTGGCCGCGAGCCTCACCCGGGGCGGGGCTTCTCGCGTGCTCCTGCAGAATGTGCTCGCACCTAACTTCGGCCGGCTCCAGGACCGGCTGGACCAGATGACGCAGACCGCCGAGACCGGCGACGTGGCCGCCTTCAAGGTGTATACCGCGTGGGGGCCCGGCGGCCGGGGCTTCGATCTGGACGATCCGGCTATCGGGCTGCCCGTCGTCCAGCACGCACACGACCTGGGCGTGCGAATCATGTGCGGCCACAAGGGCCTGCCGCTGCTCAATTTCGCGAGCACCTGGAATCAGCCGCGCGACATGGTCGCCGTTTCCCGCCAGTTCCCTGATATGCAGTTCGTGATCTACCACGCGGCCTGGCGACCGGACCATGTCGAGGGCCCGTACAACCCAGCCGATCCGGTCGGCATCGATTCGCTGATTAAGGCGCTGGATGACTACCACGTCCCGCCCAACAGCAATGTCTGGGCCGACCTGGCCTCCACCTGGCGGGTGCTGCTGGCCGACCCGACTCAGGCCGCGCACGCGGTGGGCAAGCTGCTCAAGCGACTGGGAACGGACCGGGTGCTGTGGGGCACCGACAGCGTGTGGTACGGCCCGCCGCAAACCCAGATCATGGCGTTCCGCGCCTTCCACATCTCCGCCGAGTACCAGGCCCGCTACGGTTACCCGGCACTGACCGAGGACGTCAAGGCGCGCGTGCTCGGCCTGAACGCAGCCGATCTGTTCGGCCTGGACCCGCACGCGGTTCGCTGCGCGCTCGACGGCGACATGCTCGCGGCTAACCGGCCGGTCCAGCGCGCGCTCGCGGAGTCCGGGGACCTGCCAGCACCCTGGGTCCCGCGGGGTCCGGTGAGCCGGGGCCAGATGCTGCGCTGGCTCCGCACCGAGGCGGGTCCATGGCTGCCGACCTGACCTCCCGGGCACCCAAGAGCCCGCTACGCGCCTGCCGCACAGCCCGAGCTGCGGCTCGTGCCGATCTGGGTTCCAGGACAATTCCGGAGCCGGGCTGGCAAATGCCGTTCCGAGACAACTGCCCGAGGTGATCGCATGATCCGCTGGGTGCTGCTATTCCCGGCCACAGCCGGTCTCGTCATCGCTGCCTGTTCGTCCGGCCCGGTCTCACCCGCACCTTCCCCTAGCCGCCACGGGACGACATCAGCCGGGCCAGGTAACCACCCGTCAGCGGCGACCTCGTCACCCCCGCCCGCTGGCTGGGTCCGGCACACGGGCAAATCCTGGTCCACTTCGAACGGCCCGTCAGTAGGAATTTCCGTCGCCATCCCGGCAGCCTGGCACTTCAATCGCAACCCCGCGCCCGCGCTGTTGTCCCCCGCCATGCTGTTTGCGGCCGGGACAGGACCGGTGCCAGCCGGCGGGAGTTGCGCCCCCACGGCGGCGCTCAAGGTACTGCCCGCGAACGGAGCACTCTTCGTCGTCTACGAAGTCGCCCAGGCTAGCTTTCCGCCGCGACCCAAGCACCTGCACCTCGGCGTTTTGGGTGGTCCATACGAGTGCTGGGGAGTGAAGGGCTACATCATCACCTTCGAGGACGGCGGGCGTTACTTCCAGGTCCAGGTCGTATTCGGACCCTACGCCCCAGCATCGCTCCGCGATGAGGTGAGCCGCTCGCTGAACACCCTGCAGGTCGACCCCCCTCCCAGCGAGCTAACGGCCGGGTATTCGGGTGAGGGTGTGGTCGAGCCAGTCGAAGGCTGCGGTCCAGAAGACGATGGGGGCCATGCCCTCGCAGTGCCCTTCGGCTCCTTCGGCCCGGGTGAACAGCCGGAATTCTTTCTGGCCGGTGAGGTGATCGAACAGCTGTCTGCCCTGGCCGGTCGAGAGGGTGTCGGTCTCGTTGTCGGTGACGTAGCTGGGGCATTGCACGCGGGCGATCGACGGGGCGTTGGTGTAGCGGAGCATGTCGGCGAAGTAAGCCCGGACGCTGGAGGTGCCGTTAGTCACCATCCGCGGTGCCAGCAGGGCCTTGAGGGCGGGCTGCATGAGGAGCGCGCTGAACTGGTCATCGGCGGCGGGATCATCGATCCGCGCCGCCAGGTCGCTGACCATCGAAGCCGTCATCGTCGAAATACAACCTCGGTAAGACAGAACCCAGTCGTTACGTATTGGCGTCGGGGCCTCGTCGACCCCGGGGGCCGCGGTGTCATCGGGGGATCGCTGCCCGTGGGCGTCGAGACCGCGGCCGACGCGCGGGCCAGGCACGGCCTGCTGCACGCGATCGGCTACCCGCTCTGACACCGCGACCAGCCGGTCAGTGCCTTGGGCGCACCACGAGCGCGCTGCCGCCGTACAGGCGGACCGGTTCGGCGACTGCTACCGCGACCCCGTCACGCAGGAACTGGATCCCGGTCGCGTCGCCCGGGTAATTGTCCAGCGGCAGGATCGGGCCGGTAGCCAGCGTGAACTGCTCGCCGAACTGACTGGTTAGCCGCCTGGCCAGGGCGCTGTTGTAGAAGGCAGGCTCGGCTAGTGAGGTAGGCGAGTTCCGCTGGCTCACTCTCGGGGCAGCCAGCGCCTGCGGCAGGGGCATTCCGAAGTCCACGTGGTTCACGATTATCTGCAGGATCGTGGTGATGATCGTCGAGCCGCCCGCCGCGCCGACGGTGAACGCCGGCCGCCCCCGGCGGAAGGCGATGACCGGGCCCATGCTGGACCGCGGCTGCTTGCCGCCCGCGGGCAGGTTGGGGTCGTAGGCGCCTGGGGCCGGCGGCGCGAAGTCGAAATCGGTCATCTCGTTGTTGAGCAAGAACCCGTAGTGCGGCACGGTCATCCCGCTGCCGCCGAAGAAGTTGATGGTGTTGGTGTAGGCCACGATGTTGCCCCACCGGTCGGTGGTGACGATGTTGTTGGTGTGCATCCCCTCCGGCGGCAACGACTGCGTGGTCGCGGCGGAGCCGCAGCCGCGGTACGGCGGATACGGGTCGCCGGGAGCCACGGGCGAGGTCAGCGCGGTGTCTGCGACCAGGCAGCGGCGGGTCGCGGCGAAGGCCGGGTCGAGCAGCCCGTGCAGCGGCACGTGTACGTAGCGCGGGTCGCCGACGTAGGCGTTGCGGTCGGCGAAGGCTAGCCGCGAGGCCTCGAGGTAGTGGAATAGCGCGGTTGCCCTCGGCTCGGCGCGCAATTTCCACCCGTTCAGGATGTTCAGCGCCTCGCCCACGGTGGAACCGCTGCTTGAGGGCGGGGCCATGCTGTAGATGTCCAGCCCGCGGTAGTTCACGTGGGTGGGCGCTGGCGACCGGACGGTGTAGCGGCGCAGGTCGTTCATAGTCATGATGCCGGGCAAGGTGATCAGCGTGTTGCCCGGGGTGACGGCCGGGTGGTCGTCTGCGTGGACGATGGCCCGGCCGAGCGGGCCATCGTAGAGGTAGGACGGACCGTAGCGGGCCAGCAGCCGGTAGGCGCGGGCCAGGTCAGGGTTGCGCAGCTGATAGCCGACCGGCAGCGGGTTGCCGTCCTTGGTCAGCAGCCAGTGACTGGCCGGGTAGGCCCGCAGCAAAGTTAGCGCGGACTCCGTCAGCTGCTGGAAGTCCTGGTTCACCCGGAAGCCGTGCTTCGCGGTCGCGATGGCCGGCCGCAGGTCCGCGGCGAAGTTCTTGTTCCCGTACAGCCGGAGCGCTCTGGCCCACGTCGCCACCATCGAGGGGACGCCGGTCGACAAGGGCTGATCGGACGCGTACGTGTAGTCGAGCGGCTTGCCGGTCTTCTGATCGGTGAACATGCCAGGCGTGCAGGCCTGCGGGCAGTTCTCGCGCCCGTCGACGGTCACCACCTGGTGGGTCTTGGCCAGGTAGATGACCATGAACCCGCCACCACCCGGCCCGGCGACGAACGGGTTGGTCACGCCCAGGGTGCTCGCGGTAGCCACCGCGGCATCGATGGCGTTGCCGCCGACCTTGAGCACCGCGATGCCTGCCTTGCTGGCGCCCAGGTCCATGGACGCCACCGCTCCACCGGTCCCGGTCGCCACGGCCTGCTTCTTGTCACCGGCCGGGCCGCGACCGGCCACTGCGCTCGCGGCCGACACGGCGGTGTGCCCGTGCGATGTGGCCGCTCCGGCCGCCGGTGATCCGACGGCAGCCGCGGCGACCGCCATGGTCAGCGCCCCAAGGGCGGGAACAATGGCCGGCCAGCGACGCATGCGCACCTCGCTCAACTCTGCTCACAGAATGGGCAACTCACCTCCGGTTCTACGCTCGCAGATAAATCGGGTCAAGACAAAGCCGTGTTTATGTCTTGTTGTACGGTTGAGCCACATTCCCGCCTCGGTGGTCCGCCAGCGCCATTCCATCCCGTATGCCGATGCGGGTCCGGGCCGACGGGCTGTAGCTCACCGGGGAGGGGGGCTACCGGGTAGGCCGACCCAGGTCGTCATCGAAGGGGCGCTCAACCTGCACTCGCCCGGCTCAGAAGGGCCAGCTGATGCCCATGATTAGACCCCCTGAAAGCACAGAATGCACTCACTGCGCGGTGCACCCGGTCAAGGACTCGTTCCGCAACCGGTAGCGGACGGTGCCCGGGAGCAATGCTTGAGACCTAATAGCACTAATAGCACTGCACGGCACCGGATGACTCCTCCTTGAAACCCGGGGCCTGGACTCCTATCCACAGACGGTGGGCTCCGGTGTCGTGCACTTCGTCCGGCGT
>JBPCKO010000188.1:0-16321 GCA_051004215.1 Streptosporangiaceae bacterium
CGGGCCAGGATCTGGACCGCGATCCCGGCGAGGACGCCGGTGACCACCGGCGTGGAGAGGAACTCGCCGATCCACCCCAGCCGCAACAGCCCCGCCGCGATCAGCAGGGCACCGGCCATGAGCGCGAGGAAGGACACGAGGTGGGTGTAGCGGGGAGTCCCGGCGGCGGCAAGCGCGGCGGCACCGGCAGCCAGCACGGGGGCGATGGTCGAGTCGGCCCCGACCGACATCTGCCGGCTGCGGCCGAGCACCGCGAACAGCACCGACCCGGCGAGGAACGCGTACAGGCCCGCGACGGCGGGCATACCCGCCAGCCGCGCGGTCGCCATCTGCTCTGGCACGGCGATAGCAGCCAGGGTCAGGCCAGCCAGCACATCCGGCCCTAGCCACGACCTGCGGTAGCCCCGCAGCGTCGGCGGGATCAGCCAGGCCTGCACACATCATCCTTACCACCCGGACGGCCGCCGCCGGCCGCCGAGGGGCAGCTTCCGCAAGTTCTGACTGATGCGCTGACCGGCCGCCAGGCCGCAGGGCGGCGGGATTCCGGCGCCAGTTCCGGGCCTGTCAGCTCGCCGGAGGCATTAAGAGACGGCGTTTAATCTGGCCGGCCGCACCGTTTGCCGGGTCCGTGCGGTCCGGTATCAGGGGCCAGAATAGCTAGGTGATGGGTGAGCGCGCGGTCAGGGTGTGGGCGTGGATCGCCGCTGCGGCCGGCGGTGACGCGCCGGTCCCGATCGCGGCGCTGTGCCGCGCGGCGGTACGCAGGCTCGGGGTAGATGGCGCGAGCGTGACGGCGGTGAGCGGCCCTTCGGCCCGCGAGCCGGTGTTCGCCTCTGACGAGGTCAGCGCCCGGCTGGAGGACTTGCAGGTCACCATCGGGGAGGGGCCGTGCGTGGATGAGTTCCGGTCCGGGGCGCCGGTGCTGATCCCGGATCTGGAATCGGCCGGGGCGCGGTGGCCGGGATTCGCGCTGGCTGCGGGGGCAGCGGGCGCCCGGGCGATGTTCGCGTTCCCTCTGCAAAGCGGTGCCATCCGGGTAGCGGTACTTTCCTTGTACCGGGCCCGGCCCGGCCCGCAGGCCGCCGGGGAGTTGGCCGACGCGCTGGTGTTCGCCGACATCGCACGTGGGCTGCTGCTGGATGCGTCCAGCGGTATCACCGGGTCCCCGGGCTACCAGCCGCTGGACGGCGCGCCGGAGGCCCGCACCGAGGTGCATCAGGCGACCGGGATGATCTCGGTGCAGCTGGGCGTGAGCCTTGCGGAAGCCTTCGCGCGGCTGCGGGCGCACGCATTCGCCAGCAGCGCCGAACTGGCCGACGTCGCGGGCGACGTGGTGCGCCGCCGGCTCCGTTTCGACCCGGACCGGTGAATCACATCCCTGGCCCTCACTTCCGGCAGGGATGGCCGTGGCAATCGGGAGTGGAATCCTGGCTGGGCGGCATCATCTGACCCCCGGCCCGGCGTTCGCCATGCTGCGCCGCCATGCGCGCAGCCACAACCGCCCGCTCACCTGCCTGGCCGGCGACGTCATCTGCGGCAACGCCGATTTCGCCGGCAGCGGCCAGCGCCGGGCCAGTCATGAGGACCCGGCTTACCGACTGACCAGCCGCGACACTACGATTTAGTTCGGTTCACGCGGCCGTCGTCCGGCTCGGGAGGCAGAGATGACGGTCTACACGATCGGGCATTCGACCAGGGAACACGCTGAACTGTTCGCGATGCTGCGCCGCAACAGGGTCACGCTGCTGTGCGACATCCGTTCCTACCCGTCCTCAAGGTTCTGTCCGCAATGGAACCGCCAGGCGATCATCGACGCCCTGCCCGCTGACATCGGCTACACCCACCTGCCGCGCCTGGGCGGGAAACGTCAGGCCCTGCCGGCCAGCGAGAGCAGCAATGGGGGGTGGCGTAACGCCGCCTTCCGGGGCTACGCCGACTACATGCAGACCGCGGCGTTCCAGGCGGGGCTGGCGGAACTGCTCGAGCACACGGCCAGGCAGACCGTCGCGATCATGTGCGCGGAAGCGCTGCCATGGCGCTGCCACCGCTCCCTGGTCGCCGACGCACTGATCGCGCGCGGCGTCCAGGTGTGCGACATCATGTCGATGACGGCGACCCGGCCAGCGGTGATCCATGCCTTCGCCCACGTGCAGGACGGGCACGTCAGCTATCCACCCGCGACGCCGGGCGCCGGCCTCGGGTGAGATCCCAGCGAGCGGCACCCATGTCGACACGGCCACCGATCATCGGCGTCATCTCCGCGCGAAGCAACCCCCGCGCCTGTCCGTCGCGGCAGGACGCTGGCGTGCCGTCTGCGTGAACCACACGGTGCCACGGGACACCGTCATCAAGCATCCCCATCGCCTGGCCGACCTGACGCGGCCCGACACCAAGCACACGGGCAATGTCACCGTAAGTCGCGACAGCGCCCGGCGGGATGCACGCCACCGTTGCACGAACCGCGACGGCCAGAGCCGTCATGGTCATGCGCCCATCATCTCATTCCCGTTTTGCTTCCGCGGGCCCACCTCGCAAAGCCTCGTACGGATCGTGTCCGCACGGATAGCCGCGAACGATCCTTGCTGCGGCCCCGTGGTCCGATCGCGCACCGCAGACTGAGGGATCAGCGTTCTGACTGCGGCCGCCAACCGGGCGTTGTCACCAGTACGCGTGCCCTGATGCAATTCGATGCCCAAACGCTGCTGCTGCTGCTGATGATGATGATGATGAGTAATCTCGGTGCCGTCGCATATGGGGCGGAAGCACGCTGCGGTGGGGAGGGCTACCTCGTTAAGTTAGGGCCGGTCGTCAGCGACGATGACCACCCCGCTGGGTTCGTCGAGCGCGGACATGGTGCGACGGGCGGCGGCGTCAACGTGTATGCGCGGTGGCGGCGGCAACTCCGATTCGAAGTAGGTGCCGGTCCCATAGAACTGGCCGTAGCGGATGACGACACCCCCAGCGTCAAGGATGGTGCGCTCGTGCTCCTCGACTGCTGCTCCGCCGTCGCCAGGAATCTGCCAGGCCAGTTCGGGAATGCGTGCCGGGTCGTCAGGCAAGTCTGTGAGCTCGTCGAGGACCATGTCGGCCCCGAAGTTCACCACCGCCTCGCAAAGGGCATCTCGATTGAACACGTCACAAACGACCGGTTCGGCACCCATCGCCTGCAGCTGCTCCGTCTTGGCTGGTGTACGGGTCATGCCCGCGACGTCGTGCCCGGCGGCGACCAGCAACGGCACCAGGCGCATCCCGAGCACCCCAGTGGCACCGGCCAGAAAGACCCGCATCCGCCGAGGCTACCCGTCGAAACGGCCACGAGGTTGCCGGTGTGCGAGAAAGGGTGACCGACGGCCAGTCGGCACGTCGCCGTTCGCTGCGCCGTGTGGAGTGGGAACCTCATGGGTCCTTCGCGGCTCTCGGCCAGCCGCGGGCCTCGTCCGCTGCGCGCCAGCTCCATTGACAGTGCGTAAGGGCGCGTCGCGTTGCAGGCCACATGAGGTGAGCCCGCCGGCGCCGTTGGGCACTCCGGCAATCTCCCGGTAGGCACACCGTAATGCGGTCGCCCGGCCAGGGGAGCTCACCCAGGCCGGGTGAGCTCACGGCCGCGCAGCCCGCTCACCGCCGGCCGGGACCGCGTCTCAGGCCGGACGCTCTTCCATGGGCAGCCCCAGCACCCGAAACAGCTCGCCCAGGCTGGCGAACGTGGCGTCGTCCGGGAGCGACGACACCAGATCGAGCAGCCGCGGGTCCGCCTGGTGCGCCGCCAGGGTTTCCACCAGATGCGCCCGGGTCCCCGGGAACGCAGTACGGTCCAGGTGACGGGCCAGATCGCTGCGCAGCTCGATGACCTCCCAGTCCTCCCCGTGCGGTGTTCCGGCGAACCTGCCCTCCGGGACCCAGGTCGCCGCCGGCTCGTCTTCGCCCACGCCTCGGGCTCCGGCCATTGCTTGCCGTGCGCTGCAATTCGCTGCGGTCCTGGCGCTTGATCGCGTCATCCTCCGCCGGCCCGTGCGTTCCGCTGACCTGTTCGCTCATTTGGCATGCCTCGCTTAGGCGGACGGTCCGGGCGTTGCGGTCCCAGGCCGGCTGATGGCTAGCCGTCGACCTTACCCGCTGCCGGGGCCGGGCCGATCGCTCAGGCATCCTTCCTGCCCGGGGCAGTCGCCCGAGGAGGAAGTTCTCGCGCGCCGGATGTGCCGGCCGACCATGCGCCAGCCGGGTGCCGGAGATGCCTGCGCCTGGCCACCCTAGAACTACCGCGAGTACAGCCCAGTAACCGTCAGTCATCAGACCTGGTCGCGGTAGCCGGAGAATTCATGGTCTTCGTTGTAGCCGCCCTGTCCGGCGCCGCGGTCGCGGAAATGGTGCACGAACTCGATCTCGCTGATCCACTTGACGTGTTTGAAGCCGAGCTGGCCTAAGCGACCCGGCGTGGCCGCCGCCGTAGTCGAGCGCGGTCGCCGGATGCTTGCACCAGGCCGGCAGCAGATGTAGCCTCCAATCACTTCGACAGTGAGGTCTCATCCGGGTTGAGCGCGTGTTCGGCCCGTTGCCAGAGGCAAAGCCCATGTCGGCGTTGTTCAGTCTGGGTTCGCGGTACCGGCGCCATGCTGTTGTTTTCGGCAGGCGCAGCGATCATGATCGCCACCTTCACGGTTTGGCCACTCGTGGCGGTCTCCGGAGTGGTCCTGCAAGCCATCGGACCAGCCCGGCGGCCCTCCAGCCAGACGATAAGCAGCTGACCGCCGATCTCGGCCGGGCTCGGCGCCAGGATGCAAACGATCGGCTGCCGAACTACCGGCTGAGACGAGA
This sequence comes from Streptosporangiaceae bacterium, assembly GCA_051004215.1. GTDB lineage: Bacteria > Actinomycetota > Actinomycetes > Streptosporangiales > Streptosporangiaceae > Chersky-822. The sequence goes on from JBPCKO010000188.1 coordinate 4,813, forward strand.
AGCTCTATCCCCACCGGGCCGCTCGCCGTCAAACGCAATCCCGAAGGAAGCACCATGAGCGTCATCATCGCCGTCGTCGTCATCATCGCCGTCCTGCTCCTGATCGCAGCAGCCATTGCAGTGAAGATCATCAAGGAGTACGAACGAGGGGTCGTGTTCCGGCTGGGCCGGGTGGTCGGCAGCCGCGAACCGGGACTGACGGTGATCATCCCGTTCGCCGACATCCTGCACCGGGTGTCGCTGCGGATCATCACCATGCCCATCCAGTCCCAAGGCATCATCACCCGCGACAACGTCACCGTCGATGTCTCCGCGGTGGCGTACTTCCGGGTGGTCGACGCGGTGAAGTCGGTGGTCGCCATCGAGAACGTGTACGCCGCCATCGACCAGATCGCCCAGACCACCCTCCGCAAGGTGGTCGGTCAGCACACCCTCGATGAGACCCTGTCCGAGACCGACCGCATCAACCTCGACATCCGCGAGATCCTCGACGTCACCACCGTCGAGTGGGGTGTGGAAGTGACCCTGGTGGAACTGAAAGATATTCAGCTGCCCGACAGCATGAAACGAGCCATGGCCCGCCAGGCCGAGGCCGAGCGGGAGAAGCGGGCCAAGATCATCAACGCTGAGGGCGAATCGATGGCCGCGGCCGCGCTGGGCGACGCCTCCGACCTGATGATGGCCCACCCTTTGGCGTTGCAGCTGCGTACCCTGCAGAGCCTGGTGGAGCTCGGTGTGGACAAGAACACCACCGTGGTGTTCCCCGCCCCGCTGATGAGCACCATCGAAGAACTCGGCTCGTTCCTGGCCCGTGAGAAGACCGCCGCCAGCTCGCCCATCTCGGTCACCGCTGGCCCTAAGCCGGCGCACCCGCGGCGGTACCCAACGGAGCGTCGCCCGGATGTGCGGGCGGACCGTTGACCACGCTCACCCCCCCCCCTGTCGTCGGTGATCCCACTGTGACCGAGGACGCGCCTGGGCGAGGGCAGCCTCGTCGACGTGGTGGGCATTCCCCCCGTGCGGGCCAGCGCCGGGCCGGGCGGCGCTATCCGCGGCTGGACCTGTCCGCAGTTACCTTCTGCGACGCGGCCGGGCTGGGCCTGCTGATGGCGGCCCACCACCGTTTCCTCGCCGAACGCGGCACGCTGACCCTGATCGAAGCCCCTGCACGGATAGCCCGGCTGCTGCAGATCACCGCCCTGGACCGGGTCCTGCTGCCGCCATCCCGGCCGACGATTTCCCCGTTGGTCCGCTCCGCCGGCCTGCCGTCCGCGCGCTAGATCCGCGGCATCGTGAGCGGGGGAGGAGGTGAGTGCGGATGCGATTGTCCGAGCGTGACCGGCGGATGCTCGCCGAGATCGAATACGGGCTGGTGCATGACGACCCGCGTGCTGCCCGCAAGTTCGACTGGCCGCCGCCCCGCGTCAGCGTCGCCCGGCGGGCCTGGCGACGCATCGTGCGCCTGCTCGCTCACCGGCCGGCCTGACCGCGGCCCGGACCGCAACGGCCGCCCTCGCCGCGCCGCCCGCGGCTCGGCTGGCTGCCCGGAACGGGCCGAAAACGACGAAGGAGTCCACTGCGATGTTCATCCTGCTGGGTATCTTGATCGCCGGCGGCGCCGGCGCGTTCATCCGGCCTGCTCATCGCCTACAACAGCGCGGGCGGGCCGAACTTCACCCCGCAGATCTTCGGCGACACGCTGGCCACGCTGAGCACGCTGGGCGTGTTTTGCGCCGGGATCGCGCTGGGGCTGATCTTCTGCTTCGGGCTGTGGCTGATCGGCGGCAGCACCAGCCACAAGTTGCGCCGCCGCCGCACCCCGGCCGGACCCGCCCGCACGACTAGGGGGCCCGCCGCCAGCCTCAGACCCGCTGACCAGGGCCGAGGGCGTGGTTACCGGGTCCCGTGGCCCGGCGCGAAGTTCAAGATGAGGGACAGGCCCCCGAAACCGGCCGGGACAAGCCGATGTGGCAGGAACGGTTCGTCCGTCATTAACTATACGCAGGTAACCGCGGCCCTCGAACCCGGCTGGGACCGCGTCGAAACCCCGGCAGCGATCTCACGTGCCCGCTGCTGGCTCAAGGCAAGACCCAGAGGGACGGACGACAGCATGAAGAACGGAACTCCAGCCCCGGCGGGCCAGCTCACCCAGGGCTGGCCTCACGCCGGTGCTCAGGGCAGCACGGCCGGCGACATCACCGGCCAGATCCTGGCCGACCATGCGCGGATCCGCCGGCTGTTCGCCGCGCTCGGTGATGCCGCCCGGTGCGACGACCCCGCCTGGGCCCGGTGGATGCTGAGCGAGGCGTGGCAGCGGGCCGCCGCCCTGCTCGAAGCGCACTGCGACGCCGGGGAAGAGATCTGTTATCCGGCGCTGCATGATGGCAGGAGGGCTGCTGCTGCCCGGATCGACGACGCCATCGCCGATCACGGCGACATCCGCGAGGCGGCGGCCGAAGCGCGGTTGCAGGACGTGGGCAGCCCGGCGTGGTGGCGCGCCGTGACAGCCGCCATCACGGCAACCCAGGACCATTTCGCGCGGGAGGAACGGGGGCGTGCTGGCTGACGTCCGGCGCTCCGTCTACCCGGCGCGGCGGGACGCCCTGGCCCGGCAGCGGGCCGCATTCATCACCGCCCGGACGCTGGACGCCAGATCCTCGCAGGCGGGCAGCGGTAAGCACGGCCGCGCGGCTCCCGCCTGATCCCGCCGGAATCACTCCCGAACCTGAAGCGATCCACAGGCCGCCAACCGGACGCGCCGGGCAGCTTCCCAGGCTCGCCATGCGAGTCCGGTTCCCGTCACCCGCTCCGGCCATCAGGCTTTCCGGGCTCGCCCGGATCAGCACCGGCAAACCATCGCTCGACCTGGTTGATCCAGGAGGAGCAGGCCGGGTGAAGTGCAGGACGAACCGCGGATGGGCAAGTCGTCCACCGCAGCGGCGACATCGGATCGCCCCGCTCATCGGGCTCGCCCCGGACCAGCCGCCGCCTGCCGAACCAGGCATGATTCCGCTGACCGTCCCGGAGACCAGGCGGCTGCTCGGCCATTCGCCGTCGCCATGGATCACCGGGCACAGGCTGGACTGGAGGCGCCGCCACCAGGCGCCTCACGCTGGTACCACCAGCGCACACGACTGGCGCCGGACACTGAGCCTGGTCAGCTAGCAAACTAGCCAGAGGTACGTGGTTGTCTGTTCACACCATGGAGCTGATATCTGACGCGCTGGTCGGATACGCATATACCATGTCTTTTAGTTCATGCGCGCTCAAGCCGGTGCGAATCGCCAGCCCGAAGATGTTGACGACCTCTTCGGCGTGGAGACCGAGGAGATGCGCGCCCAGGATGCGTTCGGTACCTTCCTCAATGAGGGTCTTGAAGCCTGTGTGAGCCAGCGCCACGCGCCGCGAGGAGTACCACCCCGACGTATCGTCCTGCTGCGTCGTGAATCGGAGGCCTTGTGCCTGCGCGGTCGCCTCATCCAGGCCGACCCGCGCCAGGGGAGGCGTGGTGAAGACGACGCTGGGGATGCCCTGGTAGTTCGGCGTGCGCGTATTTCCGTTCAGCAGATTACTGGCCACAGTGGACCCCTGCATTCCCGCCACTGGTGTAAGCGGAAGTCCGCCGCTGGCAACGGCGTCCCCGGCCGCGTAAACGGCGGGGTTACTGACGCTCTGGAGATACTCGTTGACGACGACCCCGCCTTTCCCCGCACGCGCGATGCCCGCCGCGTCCAGGGCTAGGTCATCGATCTCAGGTACGCGCCCTGCGGCGTGGACAACTAGGTCGGCTGTGACCTCCCGGATCTTCTCCCCCGCGCGGACGTGGACGACAAATTCCTGGCCGCGCTTCTCGATGGCCGTGACCGCGGTGCGCACCTGCACATCAACTCCGAGATCACGTGTTATCTCGACGAGCTGGCCGACGAGATCTGCGTCGAACCCCTCCAGCGGCCGGTCGCCGCGATGGAGAATCCTCACCTCAGCGCCGCCGCGCGTGGCAACGTGCGCGAACTCGAAGGCGATATATCCGCCCCCGACGAAGGAGACCCGGCGCGGCAACTCCTCCAGCTCCAGGAATCCCGTACTGGTGGTCAGGTACTCCTCTCCGGGGATGCCAAGGGGCGCGTGCCGCGCTCCGGTCGCTATGACCACATGACGGCCGTTAAGCGTCTCATCGCCGACCCGGAGGCTGGCTGGGCCCACGAAGTGCGCACGCCCGTGGACCGTGAGTATCCCGGCCTCCCTGAAGCTCTCTTTCGTGGCGGCGGGAACATCGTGGACGAAGGTGCGCTTGAAGCGGATCATGTCCGTCCAGGCGAGTGCGGGGAGCGGAGCGGAGATGCCCTTGCCCTGCATGCGTCGCGTCCAGTCGACGAGTTCGGAGACGCCGACGAGGACCTTCTTGGGGTCGCATCCGCGCAGCTGGCAGGTGCCCCCGAAGGGGCTTGAGTCGACGACGGTGACGCTCCAGCCCGCCTCGCGGCAGGGGTAGGCGACGCTTTGGGCGGCCGAGCCCGTGCCCAATACAATGAGATCGACGTTCATAGTCTGTGTCCTGTCCGGAGGCGAGGCCCCCTGTTCCCGGTGATGAATGGTACGTTGGCTCTCTGCCTCTGCCTCTGCCTCTGCGTCATCTCGGCTGGCCGGCGGACCTATCCCTTGGCCAGGCGGAACGGCATGGTGGCGACGACGACGTCGGTGCGCCGCCGCAGGACGCTGGCGAGGATGACGCCGCGCTGGTTCTGGAGCAGTTGGTGGCGCCCCCGGCCGGGCTCGACCTCGGGGATGAGGACCATACGGTCATGCCGGGCCCGGGCCCGATGTGGAACCGCACGCGGCTAGGTCCTGCACCGACGGGATCAGGTCCCGGCTCGCTGCTGTGCTCACGTGCTCCTGGGCGGAAGCCTGTTCGCTGCGCGGCATGGCGGCGTCTCAGCCGGCGCCGGTGGCCAGCGAGGCAGCCCGGGCCTGATGGAAGCTCTTCGAGAATGCCGACATGACGACCGCGCACGGCACCACCATGGCGCAGACGCCGCCGGCTCCCAGACCGTGGAGGCCGCCCGTCCACGGGCAACCGCCATCGCGCGAAGCGCCCGGCGGCAGGCCAGCCATCCTCATCTCCCCGGCAGGACGCCGGCTCGGGCGATGACCCTTACGGTCTCGGCAAAGCGGTCCGGGTCGAGGCTGGCGCCGCCGATCAGGACCCCGTCGATGACGTAGCGCACGCCGAGCCTGGCCAGCATCACCGGGCTGACCTCGCCGGTGAAGGACCCTTCGTCCTCGGAATGGCAGTTCTGCGCGCCGAGGACGACCGAGATGCCGCCGGCGGCGAGCACGAGTTGCACCGAGCGCAGGCCGGTGAAGGGCGGGTGGAGCGAGACCTCGACTCGCTCCGCGTCCGCCAGGTGCAGGCACTCGGCCAGGCGCAGCGTCAGCGGCCTCGACATGGTCATGGTGCATCTTCCAGTTCCCGCTCACCAGGGGCCGGCGGCCGCAGGGCGCTCCAGCCAAGCTGGTGCCGTTCAGGGTGCTACTCAATGCCGCGCTCTTGACGCGCAGGTGCGCTTTCTCTCTGCGGGCCGGTGATGAGCCGGACCGGCCGGTTGGCGAAGAGGTAGCCCGCGATCCAGCGGATCACCACCGACGCCCGGGTCTGCAGCCCGGCTGTGCGCACGATGTGGACCAGCAGCCAAGCCAGCCAGCCGGCGAATCCCGATAGCCGGAGCGGCCCGATCTGGGCGATGGCGTTGTTGCGCCCGATGGTGGCCATCGTGCCGAGATCGCGGTAACGGAACGGGCGGGCCTGGTGTCCGGATACCTGCGCCGCGATCGAGCGTCCGGCGTGGCGGCCGCTCTGGATGCCGACCTGGGCCAGCATCGGCAGCACCTCGTCACCGGCGGGGATCTCGGCCAGGTCCCCGGCGATGAAGACCTCGGGGTGGCCGGCCAGATGCAGGGCCGGGCTGACCGGGATCCGGCCGTGGCTGCCCGGCTTGATGTTCAGGGCCTCGGCCAGCGGGGCGGCCTGGACCCCCGCGGCCCAGACCACGGTGCCGGCCCCGATCCGCGTGCCGCCGTTCAGGACGAGTCCCTTCTCGTCGACGTCGGTGACCGTCGCCCCCGAGCGGATCTGGATGCCTTTGGCTGCCAGGCCCCGGGCGGCGGAGCGCTGCAAGGTCGGGGCGAAGGAGCCCAGCGGGGCGTCGGCGGCTTCGACCAGCGTGATGGTGATGTCGTCGCGGTGAAGGGCGGGGAAGTCCCGCCCGGCCATGCCTGCCACGAGCACGGCCAGCGCGGCGGCGAACTCGACGCCGGTCGCGCCGCCGCCGACCACGGCGAAGCTGAGCAGGCGGGCCCGCTCGGCGGGGTCGGTCTCCCAGCAGGCCTGCTCGAAGCTGGACAGGATGTGATTGCGGAGCTGGAGCGCCTCGGCGAGGTCCTTCAGGCCGAGCGAGCGTGCGGCGATGGCGGTGTTGTGGAAGTAGCTGGTGGCCGATCCGGCGGTCAGGACGAGGTAGTCGTAGCCGATCGGCCCGTGGTCGGTCTCGACCTGCCTGGCGGCCAGGTCGATGTCGGTGACCCAGCCGAGGCGGAAGGTGACGTTTCTCAGATGCCGGACCAGAGCTCGCGCCGGCAGGGCGACCTCCGCGGGCTCCAGCAGGGCAGTGGCCACCTGGTAGAGGAACGGGGTGAACACGTGGTGGTTGTGCTGGTCGACGAGGGTGACCTCGACCGGGGCCCGGCGGAGCGCCCGGGCGGCGGCCAGGCCGGCGAATCCGGCGCCGACAATGACCACCCGGGGAGGGCTGGCAGAAGCAGATGGTCGCATGGCGCTCATATGCCCGCCGCGCCGCCGCGCAACTGCTGGCCCTCGGGCCTCACGGCGTGGTCGAAGCCTCACGCGACTCTCATCGCCACGGTCCCGGTGTCCTGGCCGGTCGCATCCGCACTGGTGGTGCCCGCCGCGTCAGCAGGAGAGGAGCAGTCCGGCCCGGTGAGCCAGCTCCGCGGGCGACGGCGGAGGGCCGGCGCCGCTCGCCGACAGGAGACGAGGCGCCACTGGCGCGTCGCGCGCGCACGTTCTCTGGGTGACCGGGGACCGACAGCACCGACATGAGCTTGCCCCTGGCAACGGCCGGGCACGATGCCCAGCCAGGACGAAGCCTCACTGTCGAAGCTGACTTGAGGCTACGTCTGCTGCCGACCTCGGCGCAAGGGGCCGGGATATCCCGGCGGCGGGCGGGCCCTCTGCGCCGCTGAGAGCGGCCGGGCGCGGCGCACTGCGATCCGCGGCCCGCCGACCGGCCACCGGCCACCGGCCACCGGCCACCGGCCAGAGACTAGGTACTGCTGGCCCACAGGAAGCCCTCACCCACCAGGTGACGGAGGCCGACCGCGCCAGCATGAGATTGCCTGCGGCAAGGGGCCGAGCACGGTGCCGAGCTTCGGTTCCGCGGGTGCACAGGTCTTCGTGCCCGCTGGCAAGCGTGGACGCCGGGCCGGTGGTTGCTCTTTCGGTGTGGCGGAGCTAGCGTTGATGACGCCTTCGACAGTGAGGGTCAACGTCGGTGTAACTCGCCGCGCGATCCCCCCGGGGAGGCGTGCCAGTGCCCGTATTCGTGCTGGCAGCGGCCGAAGCGGTAACCGGCACTCGGCCGTATCCGGCCTGCGGTGACCGCCACGCGGGGCAGCTGTGCTGCCATGACTGCACAGGCCTTTCCCGCGGTGCCCGGCGTCGTCCGCTTCGGGCAGGACCTAGCTCCCTCGCGGATGGCCGGGGCCTGGGCCGGGCTGCTCACCGCCGGCCCGTTCACCCTTCCCGCCTTTCCCTTGATGAGTACCAGGGCCAGTTGGTGCTCTCCAGTGCCATGCGACATCGACCCGCGGCCAGTATCGCTCCCCCCGCGCCGGATCGCCGGCGCCGGCGGCCTGCCCGGCAGCACCCTGAGCTCAAGATAAGGACATGACATGGTGACAGCAGATCAGACCTTCGTGATCGTCGGCGCGGGGCTGGCCGGGGCCAAGGCAGCCGAGGCGCTGCGCACGGAGGGCTTTGCCGGCCGGGTCGTCCTGATGGGGGAGGAGGCTGAGCGCCCGTATGATCATCCGCCGCTGTCGAAGGATTACTTGCAGGGCAAGTCGGAGAAGGAGAAGGTCTACATTCATCCGGCGGGATGGTACGGCGAGCACGACATCGACCTGCGCCTGGGCACCCGGGTCACCGCTATCGACCGGGCCGCCCGCGAGGTGACCGCCGACGGCGGCGAGCGGGTGTGCTACGGCAAGCTGCTGCTGGTCACCGGCTCGTCCCCCCGGCGGCTGCCCGTGCCGGGCGGCGACCTTGACGGGGTGCTGTACCTGCGTCAGCTCAGGGACTGCGAGGCGATGAAGGCAGCGTTCGCAGCGGCCAAGCGGGTGGCGATCATCGGGGCGGGCTGGATCGGCCTGGAGACGGCAGCCGCGGCCCGGGCCGCCGGGTGTGAGGTCACGGTGCTGGAGATGGCCGAGCTGCCGCTGCTGGGGGTGCTCGGCCGGGAGGTGGCCGGGATCTTCGCCGCGCTGCACCGCGACCACGGGGTGGAGTTGCGGCTGGGCGTCCAGGTCGCCGAGATCACCGGCAAGGATCAGCGTGCCACCGGGGTCCGCCTGGCCGACGGCAGCGTGATCGGCGCGGACGCGGTCGTGGTCGGGATCGGCATCACCCCGGACACTGGGCTGGCCGAGGCAGCGGGCCTGGTCATAAGCAACGGGGTCGTCGTGGACGAGCACCTGGCCACCTCCGACCCCGATGTGTTCGCCGCCGGGGATGTGGCCAGCGCCTATTACCCCCATCTGGGTACCCACCTGCGCCTGGAGCACTGGTCGGCCGCGCTGAACCAGGGGCCGGTGGCGGCGGCGAACATGGCGGGCCGGGCCGCGTCCTATGACCAGGTGCCCTACTTCTTCTCCGATCAGTACGAGATGGGGCTGGAGTACTCGGGCTACGTCCCGGGCGGCCGCTACGACGAGGTGGTCTTCCGCGGCGACGTGGCCAAGGGCGAGTTCATCGCGTTCTGGATGGGTGGCGGCCGGGTGCTGGCCGGCATGAACGTCAACATCTGGGATGTCACCGATGCCATCGCGGCGCTGGTCCGCTCCGGCCGCCAGGTCGATCCGGCCCGGCTGGCCGACCCCGCGGTAGCGCTGGAAGAACTCACGGGCGGCGCGCCCGCGGGAGCACGGTCATGACCGGAGAGCAGCTGGAGCTGGCCCGCGCGCTGGCCGCCCAGCTGCGGGTGGACTCCATCCGCTGCAGCACCCAGGCCGGCTCGGGGCATCCGACCTCGTCGCTGTCGGCTGCCGACCTGATGGCCGTGCTGCTGACCGGTCACCTGCGCTATGACTGGGACCATCCGGGCCTGGCCGGCAACGACCACCTGATCTTTTCCAAGGGCCACGCCTCGCCGCTGCTGTACTCGATGTTCCGGGCCGTCGGGGTGGTGACCGAGGATGAGCTGGTCAGGACCTACCGGCAGATGGGGGCCCGGCTGGAAGGCCACCCGACCCCGGTCCTGCCGTGGGTGGACGTGGCCACCGGCTCCCTCGGCCAGGGGCTGCCCGACGCGGTCGGGGTCTGCCTGGCCGGGAAGTACCTGGACAAGCTGCCCTATCACGTCTGGGTCCTGTGCGGGGACAGCGAGACCGCCGAGGGCTCGGTCTGGGAGGCCCTGGACAAGGCCAGCTACTACCAGCTCGGCAACCTCACCGCCATCGTCGACGTCAACCGCCTCGGTCAGCGGGGGCCCACCGAGCTGCAATGGGAACTGGACCATTACGCGGCCCGGGTAGAGGCCTTCGGCTGCCGCCCGCTGATCATCAACGGCCATGACCTGCCGGTCATCGACCAGGCGCTGGCGCGGGCCCGCTCGGACGGTGACCAGCCGACCGTGGTGCTGGCCCGGACGATCAAGGCCAAGGGCGTGCCGGAGCTGGAGGACAAGAACGGCTGGCACGGCAAGGCCCTGCCCCCCGAGATGGCGGAGCGCGCCATCGCCGCCCTGGGCGGCCCGACCAGCCTGCGGATCAGCACAGCCCGGCCCGAGCCCGGGACCCCGGCCATCACCGCCGACCCCGCCGCCGCGGTCACCCTCCCGCCCTACACCCTGGGCGACAAGGTAGCGACCAGGGCCGCCTTCGGCGCTGCTCTGGCCGCCCTGGCCGCCCGGCCCGAGGTCGTCGTCGTGGACGGCGAGGTCGGCAACTCCACCCACGCCGAGGAGTTCGGCAAGGTCTGCCCCGAGCGCTACTTCGAGATATTCATCGCCGAGCAGCAGCTGGTCGCCGCGGCCACCGGGCTCGCCGTCCGCGGCTACGTCCCGTTCGCGGCCACCTTCGCCGTGTTCTTCTCCCGCGCCTACGACTTCATCCGCATGGCCGGGATCTCCGGGGTCAACATCTGCCTGGTGGGCACGCACGCCGGGGCCGAGATCGGCGAGGACGGCCCCTCCCAGATGGCGCTGGAGGACCTGGCCGCCCTGCGGGCGGTGCACGGGTCGGTCATCCTGTATCCCGCGGACGCCCCCGCCACCGCCCGGCTCGTCGCCGAGATGGCCAGCACCCCCGGCATCGTGTATCTGCGCGCCACCCGCGGCGCCTACCCGGTGATCTACCCGCCCGGCGAGGCATTCCCGGTCGGTGGTTCCAAGGTCCACCGGGCCGGGCCCGGCGACCAGGTAGCCCTGGTCGGAGCCGGGGTGACCCTGCACGAGTGCCTGGCCGCCGCCAGCGAGCTCGCCGGGTCGGGAATCGCGGCGCGGGTCATCGACGCCTACTCGGTCAAGCCCATCGACCGCGCCACCCTGGTCGAGGCATGCCGGGTCACCGGCAGCCGCCTGGTCGTGGCCGAGGACCACTACCCCGAGGGCGGGCTCGGCAGCGCCGTGCTCGAGGCCCTGGCCGACGCTGCGGTGCCACCGCTGCAGGTCGCGCACCTGGCCGTGCAGGGCCTGCCGGGCTCCGGGACACCAGCCGAGCTGCTCGACGCCGCCGGCATTTCCGCTCGTCACATCGTCAGTGCCGCCCGCCGGCTCGCCGGGGCATGACGCACACAACCAAGGAGGCGCCATGAAGCCGACGCAGCGGCTGCACGAGGCAGGCCAGAGCCTGTGGCTGGACAACATCACCCGCGGCCTGCTCGACGCCGGGACACTGCAGGGCTACATCGACGGGTACTCGGTGACCGGGCTCACCTCCAATCCCACCATCTTCGACAAGGCCATCGAGGGCGGCCCGGACTACGACGCCGACATCGCCGCACGCAAGGCGGCCGGTGCGTCGGACGAGGATGTGTTCTTTGAGCTGGCCCTGGCCGACCTGCGCCGGGCCGCCGATCTGTTCGCGCCGGCCCACGCCCGCAGCGACGGCGTCGACGGGTGGGTCTCGCTGGAGGTCTCGCCGCTGCTGGCCCGCGACGCCAGGGCCACCATCGCCGAGGCCACGGCGCTGCACGCCAGGGCGGGACGGCCCAACC
>JBPCKO010000189.1:0-3162 GCA_051004215.1 Streptosporangiaceae bacterium
GAGCTCCCCGGCGGCGCTCGCTCGGCCGCCGCACCGGTTCGCCGGCCTCGGCCGCCGCGTCGCGCAGCGCAGCGCCGTGCTCGGCGAGCGCGTCGACCAGCGCCGTGACCGACGGCACCGGGGCGACCACGTCGACCCGCAGGCCGAACTCGGCCGCGGTCTTGGCCGTCTCCGGCCCGATCACGGCGATGACCGTCACGGCGTGCGGCTTGCCGGCGATGCCGATCAGGTTCCTGACCGTCGAGGATGAGGTGAACAGGACGGCGTCGAAACCGCCGCCCTTGATCGCCTCCCGGATCGGCGCGGGCGGCGGAGCCGCCCTGACGGTCCGGTAGGCGGTCACGTCCTCGGCCTCCCAGCCGAGCTCGGTGAGCTTGGCGACCAGGCCCTCGGTGGCGATGTCGGCCCGTGGCAGCAGAACCCGGTTGATCGGGTCGAGCAGATCGTCGTACGGCGGCCAGGAGTTGGCCAGGCCCTCGGCCGACTGCTCGCCGTCCTCGGGCATGAGGTCAGGAGCGATGCCGAACGCTCGCAGCGAGGCGGCGGTCTGCTCGCCCACCGCCGCGACCTTGATCCCGGCGAACGCCCGGGCGTCCAGGCCGTACTCCTCGAACTTCTCCCGCACCGCCCGCACGGCGTTGGCCGAGGTGAACGCGACCCACTGGTAGCGGCCGGTGACCATGCCGCGGACGGCCCGCTCCATCTGCTGCGGCGTACGCGGTGGCTCGACCGCGATCGTGGGCACCTGCTCGGGCACCGCCCCGCTGCCCCTGAGCTGTTCCGAGACGCTGGCCGCCTGCTCCTTGGTCCTCGGCACCAGCACCCGCCAGCCGAACAGCGGCTTGGTCTCGAACCACGACAGCGACCGCTGCGCGGCGACCACGTCGCCGACTACCGCGATGGCCCGCCCGTGCGCGGTGAGCAGGCTGATCCCTGCGGATTTCAGGTCCCCGGTAATGGTGGCGAGCGTGCCGGTCACCGTGTGCTGGTCGGTGGTGGTGCCGTTCCAGGTGATCGCGAACGGGGTGCCATCCGGCCAGCCGCCGGCGATGAGCATCTTGGCGATGTCGGCGATCCCGGTCTCGGCCCCGAGGATCACCAGCGTGCCGGCTCCGGCCCCGGCCGTCAGCTTGCTGACCTCGGCCGCGTGCACGATCCGGACGTCGCCGGTCACATCCTGGGTGAGCGGTATGCCTGCATAAGCGGGCACCGCGGTCGCGGCCGAGATGCCGGGCACGACTTCGAACGGCACCTTCGCCTTCGCGCAGGCCGCCGCGTCCGCGGCCGCTCCGCAGAACAGGAACGGGTCGCCGCCGAACAGCCGAAGCGCCGTCTTGCCCGCCCTCGCCGCCTTGACCAGCAGCTTCGGGTCGGCCTCGGCGCTCGCCGAGTCCACCATCTCGGCCTCGGGCGGCAGCAGGTGCGCGATCCGCTCGGTGACCCAGCTGGCCGCGACGACCAGGTCGGCCTGCCCCAGCAACGCGGCCGCGCGGATCGTCAGCAGGCCCTCATCCCCGGGACCGATGCCGACCAGGGCGACCAGGCCGCCGCGCGATCCCGCGCCCCTGTGGCCGGTCTGCCCAGACCGGCCGGAAACCGGCGCCGTCTTCGTCTTCGGCGTGGGGTTCACGTCACATCGTCCCCGTCGGTGAGGTGTCCTGCGGACACGTTCGTATACCTGCCTGCACCGCGGCTGAGCAGGTCGGCGGCGACTTCGCGGCCGATGCGGCCTGCCTCGCGGGCCGGACCCGCCGCACTCGCCCGCAGTGCCTCTCCCCCGTCGGCGGCCGCGACAATCGCGTCGAGCCGCACGTGATCCGTCCCGGCAGCATACGCGCCGATGGGCGCCGAACAGCCTGCCTGCAGCGCGGCGAGCAGGCTGCGTTCGGCATCGGTTGCCGCCCGGCTGACCGGGTCGTCGACCGCGCCGAGCAGCGCGGCCAGGTCCGGCCGGCTCGCCAGGCACTCGACCGCGAGCGCGCCCTGCCCGGGCGCAGGCATCATCTCGTCGGGCTCGAACACCTGGCTGACGACCTCGAGCCGGCCGAGCCTGGCCAGCCCGGCATAGGCCAGGACGACCGCGTCGACGTCGCCTGATCCGATCCGGCTGAGCCTGGTGCCCGCGTTGCCGCGGATCGGGACCGGCCGCAGGTCCGGCCTGAGCAGCAGCAGCTGGGCTGCCCGGCGGGGCGATCCGGTGCCGATGGTCGCGGCGGGCGGCAGGTCCGCGAGCTTGGCCCCGCCCCGCCCGGCCAGCGCGTCGCGCGGGTCGTCCCTGGCCGGGATCGCGGCCAGCACCAGCTCGGGCGGCAGCACGGCCGGCAGGTCCTTGAGCGAATGCACCGCGAAGTCGATGTCGCCGGCCAGCAGCCGCTCGCGGATGGCGCTGACGAACACCCCGGTGCCGCCGATCTGGGCGAGCTCGGCCCGGCTGACGTCGCCGAAGGTGGTCACGCCGACCAGCTCGACCGCGCGCCCGGTCCGCGCGGTCACCAGCTCGGCGATCCGCGACGACTGAGCCATCGCCATCGGGCTGCGCCGGGTGCCCAGCCGCAGCCGCGCACCGTCCGTGCCGTCCTCCGCTAGCCTCATGTTTCTTCCTCCCGCAGCGACCAGGCCAGCACGTCGTCGTCCGGGCGCCCGACGGCCTGAACGGCCTCAGGATCCAGCTCGAATAGCACCCGCAGCGCACTCTCGTAGGACTCGGCTCCCGGCACGCCCGCCAGCTCCTTGACCCGCATCGTCGGGCCGTGCAGCAGCTTGTCAGCGATCCGGCCCATTGTCTGGGCGATCTCCCGCCTCGTGCGCTCGTCCAGGGCGCCGCCGAGCCGGCGCTCGAGCCTGGCCAGCTCCGCGTCGACCACCGTCGCTGCCTTAGCCCGCAGCGCGACCACCGTCGGCGCCACGCTTGCCGCCCGGTCGGCTTGCAAGAACGCGGCCAGTTCCTGGGCGACGATGCGCCGTACCGCCGCCACATCGGCGGCCCCGGCGGGCACCGAGACGGCAGCCGGGCTGTCATCGTGCGCCGCCTGGCTCGCGGCCGATCCGATGGTCTCCAGATCGATCAGGTGCAGCCCGGCCAGGCCGGCCGCGGCCGGGTCGACGTCCCTGGGCAGCGCCAGGTCGAGTAGCACCAGCGGGCGTGCGGGCCCGGGGCCGGCG
>JBPCKO010000190.1:0-6041 GCA_051004215.1 Streptosporangiaceae bacterium
GTCGGCGTAGCGGAACGAGCAGGAGGCGGGCTCGAGGGCCATCCGCGGCCCCGGCTTCTTGGCCGAGAAATCGACCGTGACGCCGCCGGGGTCGGCCAGGTCGAAGACGAGCTCGTTGGGGCGCAGCCCGGAACTCGAAGGGCAGGGCGCGCCCGCGCTGGCGCAGCCAGTCCGACAGGCTGGCGAGGCGGGCGGCCTGCCGGGCATTGCCCGCTGCGTCGCCTTCGGGGTTGTATCGCACCAGGACCTTGACGAAATCGGGATCGAAATCCTCGATGTGGCGGGCGAAGCCATCGCCGTACTCGAGGTCGAACTCTCCTCCTGGCCAGAGCGCTCGACAGGCATAGCGAGGGTCAGGCCGGCTGCCCTGGCCCGGCGGGCGACAGCTGTGCCGAACTCCTCATCGACGAGCACCGCGGCGGATGCCTTCGGCGCTCGCCCGGCAAGCGCTTCCTCCAGGCCCTCGTAAATCAGCGTCTTCAGGTCACCGATCCGCGCCCGCTGACCGGGGTCCGGTTCCCGACCTCCGGACAGCCCGAACAGGTCCTTCTTGAACGAGCCGCGGTGGTCGAACGGCAGCAGGTACAGCCGCGCCCCCTCTGACCATCTCCGGGCCGACCAGGCCGTGGTGCCGGCCGCAGCGTCCCCTGTCATAGCGGAAGCCCTTCCTTGAGCGAGGTGATGACATAGTCCGCCCCGCCCGCCCGCAGCTGACCGGCGTCGAAGTTGTGGCTGGCCACCCCCACGCAGGCGATGCCCGCGGCGTGCGCCCCCTCGGCGTCATGGGGGGTGTCCCCGACGACCAGGCACTGCTCCGGGCTCACCTCCTCGCCGTAGACCAGGGCGGCGCGACGCAGGGCGGTCCTGGTGAGCTCGCCGCGGTCGGTGGCATCGGACCCGTAGCCCCCGAACGAGAAGAACCGGTTCAGCCTGGCCCGGTGCAGCTTGATGTGCGCGGCCGCCTCGAGATTGCCGGTCACGATGCCGAGCAGGTAGCCGTCGCCGAGGAGTTGGGACAGCAGTTCCCGGACGCCGTCGAGGACCCGGTAGCCCTGGGAATCGGCCACCGTCTGGTAGAGGTAGTGCAGCCGCCGCTCCAGCAGCCTGGCGAACTCGGCGCGGGATGGCTGGCGGTGCAGCACGGCCGCGAAGGTCTGGCGTCCCACGTCGGGGTCGGTCATGCCGGTGTCGGTGAACTGGCCGATGTCGGCCGGGATGCCGTAAAGCTCGTCGAAGGCCATCCGCCACGACGCGGCGCCGGCCCCGCCGGTGATGATCAGCGTTCCGTCGATGTCAAACAGGATGACAAGGCGTTTCGGTGCCATGGCTGGCTCCAGTCGGTGATGAGGTTCCGGTGAGAGTTCCGGCCTGGCCACGGCTGCGGCCCGCGCGCACGGCGGGATCGCCGCCGGGGTAGCCGGCGGCTGATCATCCGGCCGGCTTCTCGGCGTGTCCCCCGAAGCCCTTGCGCATGGCGGACAGCACCTGGCTGGCGAACTGGTCGAGGTCTCGTGAGTCAAACCGGGAGAACAGCGCGGTGGCCAGGACGGGTGACGGCACGCCCTCTTCGATCGCGGCGATCGCCGTCCAGCGTCCTTCCCCCGAGTCGGACACCCGGCCGGAGAAGTCGGACAGGCCGGGGTTCTCGACGAAGGCTTGCGCGGTCAGTTCGAGCAGCCACGAGGCGATGACGCTGCCGCGGCGCCACACCTCGGTGACCGAGGCGAGGTCGAGGGTATAGCGGTAGAACTGCGGGTTCTCCATGGGGGCGGTCTCGGCGTCGGCTTCCCGCTTCACTGCTCCGGCGTTCGCGTTCTTCAAGATGTTGAGGCCCTCGGCGTAGGCGGCCATCGCCCCGTACTCGATCCCGTTGTGGACCATCTTCACGAAGTGCCCCGCCCCGTTCGGCCCGCAGTGCAGGTAGCCCTGCTCGGCCTGGCTGGGTTCCCCGGTCCGCCCCGGGGTCCGCCCGGCCGCCGCCACGCCGGGGGCGATGGCCTGGAAGATCGGCTGCAGCCGATCGACCACCTCGTCCTCGCCGCCGATCATCAGGCAGTAGCCCCGCTTCAGCCCCCACACCCCGCCGCTCGTGCCGACGTCGACGTAGTGAATGCCCTTGTCCCGGACGGCCTCGGCCCTGGCGATGTCGTCGCGGTAGTAGGAGTTGCCCCCGTCGATGATCACGTCCCCTGCGTCGAGGTGCTCCGCCAGGTCGCTGACCGTCTTGCCGGTGATCTCCCCGGCGGGCACCATCACCCACACCGCCCGCGGCGCCGGCAGGCCGGCTACCAGGTCGCCGAGCGAGGCGGCGGCCGTGGCGCCTTCCTCTTCCAGGGCCTTGACAGCGCCGGGGTCGACGTCGAAGACGACGCACCGATGACCAGCGCCCTGCACGCGCCGGACCAGGTTCGCGCCCATCCGGCCCAGTCCCACCATTCCCAGTTCCATGACCTTCTCCGTTCGCTTGCTGGCGGCCAGCCGTTCAGGAGCCGAGGACCCGGCCAAGGGCGTCCCGCAGCAACTGCAGGCCGCTGCGCACATCGCCGCCGAGATGAAGCCGCAGCGCCCGCCGGGCCCGGGCGGCGAGCACGTCCAGGTCGCTTCTGGCCTGGGCTTCCTTCACCACCCCGAAGGTGTAGGAATGCCCGGGGATATCGAGGTCGGCCCGGTCCTCGCAGGTGATCTGCAGGAACACCCCGGTGTTCGGGCCGCCCTTGCGGGCCTGGCCGGTGGAGTGCTGGAAGCGGGGCCCGAAGCCGGCACAGGTCGCCGCCCCGAGCGCGTCACGGACCAGGACCCGCATCTCGGTGAGGATCTCCTCATGTCCGAGGGTCATCGGGACATAGGCCAGCAGCGCCACATAGTCACCAGTCCGCACCCGGCCGAGATCGGCCCGGAGGTAGCCATCCAGGGACGGGTCCGCGTCGTCGGCGTCGCCAGCCGCTGTCGCCCGCAGCGCTCCCGCGTTGCGGTCATCGGCGTAGAGGGTGATGCCGTGCCCTTCATACAGCGGGGTGAGGGCAGGCAACGACCCGGAGGCCTCATAAGCGTCAGTCAGGCGGCGGGTCGCGACCTGGCCGTCTTCGACGGCGGGCTGGTCGAACGGGTTGATGCCGAGGATGGAGCTGGCCACCGCCACGGCGAACTCGAAGCGGAAGAACTCCCGGCCGAGGTCGTAGGCATCGCCGAGCTCGATCTGGCAGACCGGATGGCCGGCCTTGATCAGGGTCCCGACGGCGGCGTCGGCGGCGCGATCGGGCTCGGCGGCCAGGCGGAGGCGGACGAACAGCCGGTCGGCCCCGTAGGCGGACGGATCTCCGAGCGGCTCCCGGTCGACCGGGATCACGCCCCGGCCGTCCTTGCCAGTCGATTCGGCGAGAAGCTGCTCCAGCCATGCCCCGAACCCGGCGATCCCCGGCGAGGTGAGAATGGTCACCTTGTCCCGCCCGCCCGTGGCGCAAGCGCCGATCAGGGCACCGAGGCGGATTCCCGGATTGTCCGCCAGCGGGACCGAGACGGCACAGGCACGAGCCATCGTCTCGGCCCGGCCCGGCAGCCGCATCACGTCGACGCCGCAGGCCGCGCCGGGGATCATCCCGAAGTCCGAGAGCGCCGAGTACCGCCTGAGGGAACGGCTCCTCGCATGGCCGCGCGAGCACATCTGCGAATCCGGCGCGCTGAGCACTACCTCCTGGCCGCGTCGATGAACGCGGTGACGGTAGCCGGGAGGTGCGCCCCGCTGACGCTGCCTTTGGGCCAATCTGCGCTGACCCCCGCTGCTGGCCGGGCGGCCGTCACTGCGTGATAGCCGGCCACCCGGTCTTCTCCGGGGATGGACTGGCCTCGGGGCGCCGGGCGGATCCTCGTGCCCGTGGAAGGCAGAGTCCAGTGGCATCGACATGATCTTGCCTCTGCGGAGGGCGAGCACGATGCTCGGCCACGATGAGACCTCACTGTCGAAGCCGATTCGACCCTACGTCTGTCACTGGCCATGGTGCAAGATGGGGGTCGGCCAGACGGCCATGCGGTCGAGGCGGCTCGGTGCAACTCGCTGATCCGGGGCCGGACGCGGCGAAGGTCAGCGTGTGATCGTCTGGGGGCGACGGTCACCGCCGCGGCGGTGACCCCGGGGACCCGCGCGGCGGGCCCAGGCCCGGCTCTTGTGGCCGCGCGTCAGGCGCGCAGGTCGACGACCACCTTGACATCGTCAGGGTGCTTGGCTAGCGCGTCGGCGAAACCGCTCATCGGCACCCGCCGGGTGATAAGGCGCTCCAGCCAGGTCCGGTCGGCGGCGGCGAGCGCGTCGGCGGCCTGCTGGTAGTTGCGGCGGGCGGCGTTGACCGAGCCGAACAGGACCGTGTTCTCCAGCACTATTTCCTTGTTGACCTGGTCCAGGCCGGCCGTGACTGTCCTGGTCCCCGAGGAGATCCCGGTCAGGCAGATGACCGCGTCAGGTGCGACAACGTCGGCGAGGTCGAAGACCAGCGGGCCGTGGCCGGTGCATTCGATGACCACGTCCGGGGTCACGCCGATGTCCTTGGCATCACCGGTGTGAAAGGTGCCGCCCAGGTCGGTGACGAGCCCTGGTTTCGGCCCGGTGTCGGTTTGATCGAGAACGTGCACCTCCAGGCCCCGCTGCACGCCGAGCAGGGCAGCGAACAGGCCGATCGGGCCGGCTCCGGTGACCAGCGCCACCCGGGGGCGCCACGAAGCGCGGGTGAAGATCCGGTCGGTCTGCTCCCACGCCTTCGCCAGTACCGACGCCGGCTCCAGCAGCACCCCGCAGTCCCCGAGCCCGGGATCGAGCCGGACCGCGTACTCAGGCTCGATCCGCCACCGCTCGGATCCGAACCCGTCCAGCTGCTTGATGCCGCGCTCGGTGTACTGGCCGTTACGGCAGAAGTCCCACTCCCCGGCCGAGCACGGCTGGCAGGGTACCGGGTCGGGACGGCGGACAATGCCCACCACGAGGTCACCGGGTGAGAAGCCACTGTCATCGGGCGCTTCGATCACCGCGCCGAGTGACTCGTGACCGACCAGTAGCCGGTCCTGGCCGGGCGGCGGCCAGCCGTAGCCTTGTTCCACGATGTCGGCGTCCGTGCCGCAGATTCCCAGCAGGCGTCCCTCCACGAGCAGCGCTCCCTGCCTGGGCGGAGGTTCGGGCACGTCGCTGACTTGCACCTGATCCGGCTTGCCGGGTATCACCGTGATTGCCCTCATGCGGACACCTCCTCGATCGTCGTCCGGTGTTCGCGTGCCCTGGCGGGCTACGCCGTGCGGTCGTCCGTCCGGTTCTCATCGCCGGGATTCGCCGGCTGCCTGGACTGGCCAGCTTCATGTGCCGGGCTCGATCCCCCACGACGCCGAGTGGGTCTGCCCGGGCTCCAGGGTGATCAGCCCGGCACCGGAGTTGAACGCGTCCGGCGCGCAGGTCATCGGCTCGACGCCGAGCCCGGTGCGCCGCTTTCCGGCTTCGGGCAGCGCGTCGCCGGTGAAGATCTCCAGGTACGGGTAAGCCTGGTCGACCCACAGCGCGACGGCAGGGCCCGCCGGCCCGGTGAGCCGGACCCGTGCCTTCCCGTCGCCGTCGCGGCGCAGGCTGGTGTAGGACACGTCGAGCTGGCGGTCCCCGAGTTCCTGCTCCTCGCGCAGGTCGTAGCGCGTGCCGTCGACGGGCTTGGTTCCGGTCGGGATGCCCGCGTCGTCGACGGGCAGGTAGACCGGGCCGGGCACCCGGATGCGCGCACGGTCGATGACCGGCACGCCGGCGCTCAGGTAGGGATGCGCGCCGGTGCCATAGGGGCAGGCCGTCGCGCCGAGGTTGGTCACCGTCGTGGTGACGGTGAGCCCGCCGTCACCAAGGACGTAGCCGAGTTGGCAGCCGAGCACGAACGGCCAGCCGGGGCGGGCATGCAGCACGTGCCGGAACGATGCCCGGTCCTGGGGGGGGGGGGCGGGGGGAGAGGGGGAAAAGGGAGGGAGGCAGTGGAGGGCAGCACCATTGGCCCATTCGTTGGGGGACCGCGGGCAGGGGGGAGGGG
>JBPCKO010000191.1:0-3417 GCA_051004215.1 Streptosporangiaceae bacterium
GGCGCCGGCCCGGCCGTCGCCGCCGGGCCCGCTCGCCCGGCCATCGCCGCCGGGCCCACTCGCCCGGCCGGAACGCACATTCGCCGCCATCTGCCGCCGCTCGGGCTGGGTGAACTGCGTGAAGGCCCGTCGCAGCAGGGGCAGGGCGGCATCGAAGGATTCCGCCGCGAGGCCGGTCAGCCAGTCGTCCAGCAGCCCCCACAGCGGCTCGTCCCGCAGCAGCAACGTCCCGTTGCCGCGCAGGAATCCCTCCAGCCAGGCCACCGCGGCCGCGCCCGACGACAACGCTCTCGCCAGCCGCTGCTGGGCTTCGCCGGCCGTCAGCAGGCCGGTGTCGAGCAGCAGCCGCACGCACCGGCCGGCCAGCACTGGCGGTGCCGAGCGCAGGTCGGCGACCGCGCGCTGAGCGCCCTGCCAGGCCGCCCGCTGCCCGGCCGATCCGGTCAGCGCGACCGCGCCGTCGGCGGCCTCCATCGCCGCGAGCATGGCCCAGGCGGCCTGCTCGTCCAGCCCGACGCAGGCAGCCGCCAGGCCCGCGCAGATCCGGACCAGGATCGAGTCCAGCACGATGGCGACCAGGTCGGTTCCGGTCTGGCGGACGCTGCCGTACCGCACCACCCTGGCCAGCGGCGGGGTCGCCGCCATCAGGTGCGCGATGTCGCCGGTGCGGGCCGACCGGCGCTCCAGCGCCTGCGTGACCGACGGCATCGCGTCCGGCAGGTCGGCCAGCACGGCCTCCTCGACCAGCGCGGTCAGCCGGGGAAAGTCCGCCGCGGCGTTTGCGCGTTCGGCGACCACCGCCGTCGCCGCGGCGGGCACGGTGGTGCCGTACCTGGCCTGCTCGATCAGCGACACGACGAACTCGGGCCGCCAGCGCAGCAGCCAGCCCTCACGGAAGGTGCCCGAGCTCTCCGCCCCCGAGGGCTCGCCCCAGCCGATGCCGAGCAGCCGGAGCCGGTGCAGCAGCCGGGACCTGGCCTGGTCGGTGTCCTTGCGCAGGTCGAGCTCGATCAGGCGGTCGCCGGCCGCGGGCCGGAACCTGAGCCGGCGGCAGGTCGCCTCGAAGTCCGCGTGCAACGGCACGGTCGGGACGTCCGGCGGCACCCGGCCCAGGTCCTCGCCGACGACGAGCTTGTCGTCGATCAGGGCGAGCGGCACCCGGTCGCCCTGGCAGAGCACGGCCAGCGCGGCGTCGGTGAGCTCGCTCAGGCCGGGCAGCGAGCGGCCGCGCAGCGCGGCGACCGCCTCGGCCAGCCGGACCGTCTCGACCGCCGACGCCGGCGAGGCGGCCAGGCCGGCCTCGCGCAGCAGCGCGCTGACCCGCGCCACCCAGCGTTCGGCGATGTGATCGCCGGCCCGCCACAGATGCCCGTTCCAGCCGGGTGAGCGCACCCCGGCTCCGTACCCGCTATCGTAGGTCAGCCGCCGGGACGTCCACGGCACCCAGGTCGCGCTCGCCTTCACCTTCGGCAGCCCGCGGAGCAGGTCGGCGTCGGCCCTGGCCGGCGGCAGCACGGCCAGCGCGGGCACGTGCCAGGCCCCGCAGACCACCGCGACGGCCCGGTGTCCTTCGCGGACGGCGGTCCTGATGGCCTGGCGCATGGCCGCCTCGCGGCGCTGTTCGCTGGCCGGCTCGGTCCAGCCGTCCGCCCGGGCCGCCGCCCGTAGCTCGGTCATCGCCACGGCAACCGCGGCGAACAGCTCGAGCGGGTCGCCGCCGAGCCGGTGCTCGACGACGTCCTCCCACCAGCGTTCCGGGTCGTCGTGGCCCGCCGCCTGGGAGAGCCAGCCCAGCGGGTCGCCGGAGATCGTCGCCGCCGGAGAGCGACCGTCGTCCCGGGCCGCGAGCGTCACCGCAGCCGGCAGGTCGATGAACCTGGCTTCGCGACCGGCGGCGACCGCGTACCCGATCGCCTGCCATTCGGGCGAGAACTCGGCGAACGGCCAGAACGCCGCCTCGCCGGGACGGTCAGCGGCGTGGGCCGGGATCGCAACCGGAGGCACCAGCCCGGGCACGTACCGCAGCAGCGCCCCGGCCTCGGGCGGACCCTCGATCAGGATGACGTCCGGCTCCAGCACGGTCAGGGCGGCCAGGACGGCGCGGGCCGATCCGGGGCCGTGATGCCGGACGCCGAGGAGCGTGACGCTCACTCGATCGCCACGTCCAGGTCCCGGCAGGCCCGGTACAGATCCCGCCACTGGGCCCGCTCCCTGATGACCGCCTCCAGGTACTCGTTCCAGGCCACCCCGTCCTGTAGCGGGCTCTTCACCACGGCCCCGACCAGCCCGGCGGCCACGTCGGCGGGGCCGACCCGGCCGTCGCCGAAGTCCGCGGCCAGCGTCATGCCGTTGGTGAGCACGCTGATCGCCTCGGCCGTGGACAGGGTGCCGGTCGGCATCTTCAGCGTCGTCCGGCCGTCCTCGGTCACCCCAGACCGCAGTTCCCTGAACACCTGCACGACCCGGCGCACCTCGGCCAGCGCGGGCGGCTCGGCGGACAGCTGCAGGGCCCGGCCCAGCTCGGCCACCCGGCGGGCGACGATCTCGACCTCGGTGTCGGCGCTCGCGGGCAGCGGCAGCACCACGGTGTTAAACCGGCGCCGCAGCGCGCCGGACATCTTGTTGACCCCGCGGTCCCGGTCGTTGGCCGTCGCGACCAGCGAGAACCCGGAGACCGCCTGGATCTGCAGGCCCAGCTCGGGAACCGGCAGCGTCTTTTCTGACAGCACCGTGATCAGCCCGTCCTGAACCTCGGCGGGCATCCTGGTGAGCTCCTCGATCCGCACCACCTTGCCGTCCCGCATCGCGGTCATCACCGGCGAGGCCACCAGCGCCGCGGGCGTCGGGCCATCCGCGATCAGCCTGGCGTAGTTCCAGCCGTACCTGACCGCCTCCTCGCTGGTCCCGGCCGTGCCCTGGACCAGCAGGGTCGAATCGCCGCTGACCGCCGCGGCCAGGTGCTCCGACAGCCAGGTCTTGGCCGTGCCGGGGGCGCCGAGCAGAAGCAGCGCCCGGTCGGTCGCCAGCGTGGCCACGGCCACCTCGACCAGGCGCCGGGCGCCGACGTACTTCGGCGTGATGACGGTCCCGTCGGGCAGCGTGCCGCCGAGCACGTAGGTGACGACCGCCCACGGTGACAGCCGCCAGGCCCGCGGCCGCTGCCGGTCGTCAGCCGCGGCCAGGGCAGTCAGTTCGGCGGCGTACTGCTGCTCGGCGTGCGGCCTGAGCACCTCGGCCGGCGGTGCGGTGGTCACGGCGGCAGCTCCTCGGCGAGTTCGCGGCGCATGGCCGCCCGTTCGGTCAGGGCGGCGTCCAGGCTGGCCCAGCTGACCGCCAGCCTGTCATGAACCTTGGTCGCGGCGACCGGCGGCGGCACCGGCGGCTCGAGCCGCAGCGCGGCGAGCCGCAGCAGCGCGC
>JBPCKO010000192.1:0-8746 GCA_051004215.1 Streptosporangiaceae bacterium
GCGATGGTGTCATTGAACGTCCTGATGCTCGGGAACCCGGCCGCGAACGCGACGTCACCCATCGGCAGCGCGGTGGTCTCGATCAGCAGCCGCGCGGTCTGCGCCCGCTGGGCCCTGGCCAGCGCGAGCGGCCCGGCCCCGAGCTCGGCCAGCAGCTGGCGCTCGACCTGGCGGACGCTGTATCCGAGCCGGCCGGCCAGGCCGGCCACGCCGTCGCGGTCGACCACCCCGTCGGCGATGAACCGCATCGCCCGGGCGACCAGGTCGGCCCGCTCGTTCCACTCAGGCGAGCCGGGGGTGGCGTCTGGCCGGCACCGCTTGCAGGCACGGAATCCCGCCTGCTGGGCCGCTGCCGCGCTGGGAAAGAAGCGCATGTTCTGCGGTTTCGGCGGCACCGCCGGGCAGCTCGGGCGGCAGTAGATGCCGGTCGTGACCACAGCCGTGAAGAACCACCCGTCGAACCTGGCGTCCTTGGACTGGACCGCCCTGACGCAGCGCTCGGTGTCGGTGTGCATGGGTCAAGCATCGCGGCGCCGGGGCTCAGATGCTAGCGAAAATGCGACATCAGGGCCGCCGCCCCGCGGTCCGGGAGAGACTCTGCTCAGGTTGCGCGACACGCAAACTGACGGAAACTATAAAATTGCGCGAGAGGAAAATACCGACTACTATCTCGGCTGTGTCTGTCACTGACGCCGCCCCGGTCGGGCTGGCCAGCCTGCGCGAGCGCAAGAAGGCGGCCACCCGGCACGCGCTCGGCATCGCCGCCATGCGGCTGGCCGTGCAGCACGGACTCGACAGCGTGCTCGTCGAGGACATCGCGGCCGCGGCCGGAGTGTCGCCGCGCACCTTCAACAACTACTTCGCCAGCAAATACGAGGCGATCTGCGCGCTGCCGACCGAACGCGGACGCCAGATCGGCGAGGCGCTGCGGGCCAGGCCGCCCGGCGAGCCGCTGTCCGATGCGATCGCCCACGCCGTCGTCGGCGTGCACGGCCTCGCTGAGCAGCCGCCGGATAAGGCGTGGCTGGACGGCGTCCGGCTGGTGGTCAGCTCGCCGCAACTGCAGGGGGAGTACCTGCGCAGCCAGTACGCGACCCAGCAGGCTCTCGCCGCCGCGATCGCCGCCCGGCTCGGCACTGACCCGGCCGCCGACCTGTTTCCCGCCGTCATCGCCGGCGCGGTCACCGCGGCAACCCACGTGGCGATGTCCCGCTGGTTCGGCGCCGACCCCCCGGTCGCGCTCGCACCGCTGCTCAGGAACGCGCTGAGCGTCCTGGCCGATCCCCGCTGGAGCCGGGCCGGACCGCAAGCGGCCGGCGATCCGGTCCCGCGCCCTGGATCCTGACCGGTGTACAGGACCCGCCCGACCCCATCCGCCCCCAACCCCGAGGCATCCCCGTGCTGATCCGACTGCTCCGCGATTTCCTCCGCCCGTACCGCAGGGACCTGTCGCTCGTCGTGGTGCTCCAGCTGCTGCAGACGCTGGCCACCCTGTACCTGCCGACGCTGAACGCCGACATCATTGACCGCGGCGTCATCACCGGCGACACCCAGTACATCTGGCGGACCGGCGCCGTGATGATCGCGATCGCGTTCGTGCAGATCACGTGCGCAATCGGGGCCGTCTACTTCGGCGCCCGCACGGCGATGGCGCTCGGCCGCGACCTCCGGCACGCCATCTTCCGGCGGGTCCAGGACTTCTCGGCCCGCGAGGTCGGCCACTACGGCACGCCCTCCCTCATCACCAGGAACACCAACGACGTCCAGCAGGTTCAGATGCTGGCCCTGATGACGTTCACGCTGATGGTCGCGGCGCCGATCATGTGCGTCGGCGGCATCATCCTGGCCCTGAACCAGGACGTGCGGCTGTCCGCGCTGCTGCTGGTCGCGGTGCCCGCCCTCGGCGTCATCGTCGCGCTGATCATCGCCCGGATGCGACCGCTGTTCCGGATGATGCAGGTGCGGATCGACGAGATCAACCGGGTCTTGCGCGAGCAGATCGCCGGCGTCCGGGTGATCAGGGCGTTCGTCCGTGACGACCGGGAGCGAGACCGGTTCGCGGCCGCCAACACCGACCTGTACGAGGTCTCGCTCGGCACCGGGCGGCTGATGGCCCTGATGTTCCCCGCGGTGATGCTGGTGCTGAACCTGTCGTCAGTCGCCGTGCTGTGGTTCGGCGGCCACCTGGTCGCCAGCGGCAGCATGCCGATCGGCGCGCTTACCGCGTTCCTCACTTACCTGCTGCAGATCCTGATGTCGGTCATGATGGCGACGTTCATGTTCGTCATGGTCCCGCGAGCCGAGGTCTGCGCGGAACGCATCGTCGAGATCCTGGACACCACGCCGGACGTGCTGCCGCCGGTCAGCCCGGTCCGCCCGGCCGGGGCCGGATCCGACCGGGGCCGCCTGGAGTTGCGGGACGTGGAGTTCCGCTACCCGGGGGCTCAGCAGCCGGTGCTGCACCAGGTCAGGCTGACCGCCGAGCCCGGCGAGATCACCGCGATCATCGGCGGCACCGGCAGCGGCAAGACAACCCTGGTCAACCTGGCGCCGCGGCTGTTCGACGCGACCAGCGGGGAGGTGCTGGTCGACGGCACCGACGTCCGCGACCTCGACCCGGCCGTCCTGTCCGGGCTGATCGGCCTGGTGCCGCAGCGGCCGTACCTGTTCTCCGGCACGGTGGCGTCGAACCTGCGCTACGGCCGGCCAGCGGCGACCGACGCCGAGCTGTGGCGGGCGCTGGAGATCGCCCAGGCCCGCGACTTCGTCGCGCAGATGCAGGGCCGGCTGGACGCCCCCATCGCGCAGGGCGGCACGAACGTCTCGGGCGGCCAGCGGCAGCGGCTGGCCATCGCCAGGGCCATCGTCCACCAGCCCGAGATCTACCTGTTCGACGACTCGTTCTCGGCCCTGGATTACGCCACCGACGCCGCGCTGCGGGCCGCGCTGGCCGCGGAAACCGCGCACGCGACCGTGCTGATCGTCGCCCAGCGGGTCGCGACAATCCGCACTGCCGACAAGATCGTCGTGCTCGAGGCGGGCCGGATCGTCGCGACCGGCACCCACGACGAGCTGATGCGAACCGACCAGACCTACAGGGAAATCGTGCTGTCCCAGCTCACCGAGCAGGAGGCCGCCGCATGAGCGCCGGTGCGAAGAACGGGGCGGCCGGCCAGGACGAGCCTGGCCAGGAGCCAGCGGTTCAGCTCGGGCCAGGGGAGCGGCCGACGCCCAAGCGCGGGCCGGGCCCGGCGGCCGGGATGAACCACGGCCCGGCCAGGTTCATGGGCGGCATGTCGACCGAGAAGGCGCTGAACTTCAGCACGTCCAGCCGCCGGCTGGTGCGGATGCTGTCACCCCAGCGCCCGCTCATCGCGGCGGCCGTGGCCCTGGGCGTGGTCAGCGTGAGCTTCTCGGTCCTCGGGCCCAAGCTGCTCGGCGACGTCACGAACCTGATCTTCACCGGCATCATCGGCCGCCGTATTCCGGCCGGCGCGCTGCACCTGGTGCCGGGCCACGGCGTCAACTTCGACGCCGTCGGTCGGACGCTCGCCCTGGTCGCGCTGGTCTACCTCGCGGCGGCGGCCGGCGGCATCTTCCAGGGCCGGATCGTCGCCCGGATCGTCAACGACGCCATCTACGCGATGCGCGAGCAGGTCCAGGCCAAGCTGGCCAGGCTGCCGCTCAGCTACTTCGACCGGCAGCCGCGCGGGGAGATCCTCAGCCGGGTCACCAACGACATCGACAACCTGGCCCAGTCGCTGCAGCAGACCCTGAGCCAGGTGGTCACCTCGATCCTGACGATCATCGGGGTGCTCGCCGCGATGTTCTGGATCTCCTGGCTGCTCGCGCTGATCGCGCTGGTGACCGTGCCGGCCTCGGTGCTGCTGGTCGCCAGGATCGGCAAGCGGGCGCAGCCGCAGTTCGTCCGGCAGTGGTCGACCACCGGCAGGCTGAACGCGCACATCGAGGAGAACTTCACCGGGCACTCGCTGGTCCGGGTGTTCGGCCAGTCGGACGCCGCGCAGGAGACGTTCGCCGAGCACAACGAGAAGCTGTATCACTCCAGCTTCCGGGCCCAGTTCATCTCCGGCACCATCCAGCCCGCGATGA
The DNA here is from genome assembly GCA_051004215.1 of Streptosporangiaceae bacterium. Classification (GTDB taxonomy): domain Bacteria; phylum Actinomycetota; class Actinomycetes; order Streptosporangiales; family Streptosporangiaceae; genus Chersky-822. Next base: position 4,114 of record JBPCKO010000192.1, read on the forward strand.
TGTTCATCGGCAACCTCAACTATGTGATGGTGGCGGTCGTCGGCGCGCTGCGGGTCGCGGCCGGGGCGCTGACCCTCGGCGGCGTGCAGGCCTTCATCCAGTACTCCCGGCAGTTCAGCCAGCCGCTGACCCAGGTGGCCAGCATGGCCAACCTGCTGCAGTCCGGCGTGGCCTCGGCCGAGCGGGTGTTCGCGCTGCTCGACGCGGACGAGCAGGAGCCGGACCGGCCGGTTCCGGCCCGGCCGGCGCAGGTACGCGGCCGGGTGCGGTTCGACGACGTGTCGTTCCGCTATTTCCCCGAAGTTCCCCTGATCGACCACCTGTCACTGGCGGTCGAACCTGGTCAGACCGTCGCGATCGTCGGTCCGACCGGAGCTGGCAAGACCACGCTGGTCAACCTGCTGATGCGGTTCTACGAGGTGACCGGCGGCACGATCACGCTGGACGGCGTCGACATCGCCGACATGACCCGCGAGGGGCTGCGCGGCCTGACCGGAATGGTGCTGCAGGATGCCTGGCTGTTCGGCGGCACGATCGCCGCCAACATCGGCTACGGCTCCGATCGCGCGACCCGGGCCGACATCATCGAGGCGGCGCAGGCGACCTACGTCGACCGGTTCGTGCAGATGCTCCCGGACGGCTATGAAACGGTCATCGACGATGAGGGCTCGAACCTCAGCATGGGGGAGCGGCAGCTGATCACGATCGCGCGCGCGTTCCTGGCCCGGCCCGCGATCCTGATCCTCGACGAGGCGACCAGCTCGGTCGACACCAGGACCGAGGTGCTGATCCAGCGGGCGATGAACTCGCTGCGCCAGGGCCGTACCAGTTTCGTCATCGCGCACCGGCTGTCCACCATCCGGGACGCCGACACGATCCTGGTGATGGAGCACGGCCAGATCGTCGAGCAGGGCACGCACGACGAGCTGCTCGCGGCCGGGGGCGCCTACGCCCGCCTGTACGCGGCCCAGTTCGCTCAGGCGCTGACCGAGATGGAGGTGCCTGCCTGACCGCCGCGGGCCCAGCGGCTATCCGGGCGTGCGCAGGTTGAGCCCGGAGCAGGCCGGAGCGGCGGCCGGACCGAACCGGACCGGCAGGTGCTTGATCCCGTTGATGAAGTTCGAGCGCAGCCGGCTGGCGGCGCCCTCCGGCGCGAGGTCCGGCATCTGCCGGGTCAGCTCCCGCAGCAGCACGTGCAGCTCCAGCCCGGCCAGGTGGCGGCCCAGGCAAAAGTGCGGGCCGCCGCCGCCGAACCCGACGTGCGGGTTGGGCTCCCGGCTGACGTCGAAGTCGTCCGGCGCGGCGAAGACGGCCTCGTCCCGGTTGGCCGAGGCGTAGAACACCACCACCTTGTCGCCGGCGGCGATGCGCTGGCCGCCGAGGTCGGTATCCGCGGTCGCGGTGCGGCGGAACATGTTCACCGGGCTGACCCAGCGGACGATCTCCTGGGCCGCGGACGGGATCAGGGCCGGGTCGCTGACCAGCCGCTGCCACTGGGCCGGGTGCTCGAAGAACGCCAGCATGCCGCCGGCCAGGGCGTTCCGGGTGGTCTCCGTGCCCGCGACGGTGAGCAGCAGGAAGAGCAGGTCGAACTCGTCGTCGGTGAGCACCTCGCCGGCCCCGTCCGGGCGCAGCAGGCTGGTCACGATGTCGTCGGCCGGCTCGGCCCGGCGGCGCGCGGCCAGGTCGCCGGCGTAGGCGTAGATCTCCATCGCCGCGGCGTGCTGCAGCCGCTGCCCGTCCGGGGTCTGGAACTCCGGGTCGTCGGCCCCGACCAGGTGCAGCGACAGCTCGTAGAGCCTGGCCCGGTCGGCTGGGGGCACCCCCATCAGCTCGCAGATCACCTGCAGCGGCAGCGGGGCGGCGATGTCGGTGACAAAGTCCGCCCGGCCGCGCGGCAGCACCTCGCCGATCAGGTTCCGGCAGGCGAGCGTGACGTGCTCCTCGAGCCGGGCGATCATCCGCGGGGTGAACCCGCGGTTGACGAACGCCCGCTGCCTGGTGTGCTGGGGCGGGTCCATGTTCACCATCATCAGCCGCTGCGGCGCGGCGTACTGCTCGGGAATCTCGCCGAACACCACGAGCCGGCGGGCGGACGAGAAGAGCTCGGGGTGCCTGGACACGTAGCTGACGTCCTCGTGCCTGGTCACGGCCCAGAACCCGGGCCAGCCAGGCGCGCCGCCGTGCGCGTGCCAGTACACCGGCGCCTGGGCCCGCAGCCACGCGAACTGCTCATGCGGCGGACCGCCGCGCTGATAGGCGTCCGCGTCGATCAGGTTGATCCGCAGGGCCACCGCCTCCGCCCGTGCTGGCCAGGGAACGGCCACGGAGCCGGCCGGGTCCGCCGCCGGCCCCCCTCACACGATACGTTGCCAAGGTTAAGCAACTCATCGGTTGCCATATGAGCGGCGGCGCGCTAAGGTAGCAACCAGTCAATTGCTATGGAGGGCAGTCATGGCATTCCCCGATCGCATCGAGCGCACCGTGCAGGTGACCCAGCCGCCGGCCGCGGTATGGGCCGCCCTCACCACCGCCGAGGGCCTGGGTGCCTGGTTCGGCAACGAGGCCTCGATCGACCTGCGCCCCGGCGGGTCGGCCTGGATGAAGTGGGATCACGGCTTCACCGCCGACATGCGGGTGGAGCGCGTCGAGGAGCCGCACGTGTTCGGCTACACCTGGCACATCTACGGGCTGCCGGACGACGACCCTCGCCGCACGTACGTGGAGTTCACGCTCGAGGCGGAGGGCGCAGGCACGCGGCTGACCGTCGTCGAGTCCGGTTTCGCGCAGCTGCCCGAGGACGCCTACCGCAAGGCATTCGACGGGAACACCGAGGGCTGGGGCAGCGAGCTGGCCGAGCTGGTCGCCTACCTCGATGCCGCCTGACCCAGCGACGCCTGACTCCGAGGCGGTGGCCGAGCAGGTCTTCGTCGCCCTGGCCGACCCGACCAGGCGCGCCATCCTGGCCGCGCTGGCCGCGGGCGGGCCGGCCACGGCGACGGACCTGGCCGGCCGGCTCCCGATCACCAGGCAGGCGATCGCCAAGCACCTGGGGCTGCTGGCCGAGGCCGGGCTGGTGACGGCGGAGCCGGGGGAGCGGCGCCGGGTCCGCTACCGGCTCCGGTCGGCGCCGATGCAGGTGGCCCAGCAGTTCCTGGCCGCCCTGGCCCGTGACTGGGACGACCGGCTCGGCGCCCTGATGGATCATCTCGACAGGAAGGCAGCTCCGCGATGAGCACCGTGATGCAGACACCGCCGGCCGTCGGCGAGCAGGAGTGGGAGGCCGCCCGCCAGCGGCTGCTGGTACGGGAGAAGGAACTGACCAGGGCCAGGGACGCGCTGACGGCGCAGCTTGCTGTCGGCGCGCTGGCACTCGGCGCGCCGGTAGCGGTTTACGGGACTATCTGCCCATTTACACCATGTGAGTGAGCAGTGGTTCGGAGAGCGGGGACGTTGCGGCCCGGGCGAGCCGGAGTCAGGCTCTTGGGGTACCTGCGACGGTCAGAGAGCTGCTGGAACGGGTCGGCATCGACGGCGGGGAGGTCAAGGGTGCGGACCTGCCGCACAACCGCTGGCTGAGCCCGGGGGTGTGGCAGGTCCGTACCCGGGCCGGCCAGCTGGCGGTCCTGAAGTACGCCACGTCGGACCGCAGCCAGGGCGAGACGGCGTGGGACGCGCACTGGACCGCTCGCGACCGGGACCCGGCCCGGTGGACCTACTGGGCCCGCGAGCCGCTGGCCTACCAGCAGGATCTGCCCGGCGCGTACGCCGGGAGCGGCATCGTGGCTCCGGTATGCCTGGCGGTTACTGTCAGTGACCGCGACGCGGTGCTGCTGCTGCAGCGGGAGACCGGGACGCCAGGGGGAGGACTGGCCGGTCACCTCCTACCGCCAGGCGGCCGCAGCGCTCGGCCGGGCTCAGGCGCCGTTCCTCCTCGGCCGGCCGCGGCCGCCTTTCCCGTCGCTGAGCCAGTGGTTCCTGCGCGAGTACAGCTCAGAGAAGCCGGCCGGCTGGGACCTGCTCGATGACGACGGCGCCTGGGCCCATCCAGTCGTACGCGAGACATTTCCGGCCGGGCTGCGAGACGGCGTGCTGTTCGTGCACGCGCACCGGGACCGGCTCTACCAGATCAGCGAGTCGCTGCCGCGCACGCTGTGCCATCTGGATTTCTTGGCCCAAGAACCTGTTCGCGCGGGCCAGCGGCGACATCGTCCTGATCGACTGGGCTTCGCCGGTGACGGCGCGATCGGCGAGGATGCCGGCAACCTCGTCCCTGATGGTCATCGGCCGTGAAATACGACTGGCTGGCCGCGCTGACGCTCGCTCAGGTCGGTCAGGACCGCCAGGTTCGCTACGGCGGCGCCGGCGAGATCGACGCCGCCTTCAAATTCCGCGAGCGCAGCCGCGCCTTGCTGTACAACGCGCAGTGGGCCAGGCAGGCGATGGACCTCGCCAGCCAGCTCGGGCTCTGACCGGACGCTGCCAGCTACCCAGCAAAGCGCCGATAATGCACATTATGTTAAGTAGAACTTGCGGCCGCTCCCCTCCCATGGAACAGCGGGCCGGGGGGGGGGGGGGGGCGGCGGTGTTCCGCGTCGGGCTCGAAAGACCGCAAAGGCACGTGTCGGGATAT
>JBPCKO010000193.1:0-5936 GCA_051004215.1 Streptosporangiaceae bacterium
GGGCAGCACCGGTCCGCGGCCAGGACCGTCGGGCTCACCCCGCCCGACCGCGCCGAAGCCTGGTCCTTCGGCTGGCTCGGGGCCCAGGCCCGGCGCGCCGAAGCCAGCCCCGCCACGATCGGCGGCCGCGCGGCCGTCGCCGCGATCCGGTGAGGACAGCCCGGCTGCCGCGCCGGGCGGCCGGTCAGGGGACCAGGACAAACCAGGGGCGGAGGGCGCCGGCTGAGCGCCTAGCCTCCAGGCCGGGATGAGATGTGCCCGCCTGGCCTCCGGCCGGCGGGACAGTACAGGGACGCGTGCGTCAGCACGCCAGGAACGAGGGATGCGGCGACATGCCGAAGATGAAGACGCACAGCGGGGCCAAGAAGCGGTTCCGCATAACGGGCACCGGGAAGATCACGCGCCGCCGCGCGAATCGTGCCCATTACCTGGAGCACAAGCCGAGCACGAAGACCCGGCGCCTGGCCAACTACGTGACGCTGTCGCCGGCTGACGGCAAGAACATGAAGAAGCTGCTGGGCAAGTGACCCGGTCCGACGTAAGGGAGTCGAACACATGGCACGCGTGAAGCGGGCGGTCAACGCCCACAAGAAGCGCCGGGTCGTGCTGGAGCGGGCCAGCGGCTACCGCGGTCAGCGGTCCAGGCTGTATCGCAAGGCCAAGGAGCAGTCGCTCCACTCCATGACCTATGCCTACCGGGACCGCAAGGACCGCAAGGGCGCCTTCCGCCGGCTGTGGATCCAGCGGATCAACGCCGCGGCCAGGGCCGACGGCATCACCTACAACCGGTTCATCCAGGGCCTGCGGATGGCCGGCGTGGACGTGGACAGGAAGATGCTGGCCGAGCTGGCCGTCGCCGACCCGGCCGCGTTCACCGCACTGGTCGGGGTCGCCCGCGCGGCGCTGCCCGCCGACGTGAACGCGTCCGAGGCGGCCGCGTAGCACGCCCGGTGATCGCGCGGGTCAGGGGGTCGTTCGCGGCCCCCTTTCCTACGCGCACCTGAGCGCGCGGGCCGATCGCATGCCGATGGTCACCACTAACCGCTCACCGCGGGTGCGGGCCGCCAGGGCGCTGGCCAAGCGGGCCCTGCGCGAGCGGGCCCGCCTGTTCCTCGCCGAGGGCCCGCAGGCGGTCTCCGAGGCGCTCGGACGGCCGGGAGATGACGGCCGGGGCTCGGCCGTCCGCGAGCTGTTCGTCACCGCACCGGCCAGGGCCCGGCACGCCGGACTGGTCGCGGCCGTGGCCCGGGCCGGGGCGCCGGTGCACGAGGTCGGCGCCGACGTCATGGCCGAGCTCGCCCAGACGGTCACCCCGCAAGGGCTGCTCGCGGTCTGTCCGTTCCTCGACGTGCCGCTCGAACAAGCGCTCGCCGGAGCCCCCCGGCTGGTCGTCGTCCTGGCCAACGCCAGGGATCCTGGCAATGCCGGCACCGTGCTGCGGACGGCCGACGCGGCCGGCGCGGACGCGGTGATCTTTGCCGGGGCCTCGGTTGACCCGTACAACAGCAAGTGCGTGCGGTCCTCGGCCGGCTCCCTGTTCCACCTGCCGCTGGCGGCCGGGGTCAGCGTGGCGGGCGCCGTCGGGACACTGCGCGAAGCCGGTCTCGCGGTGCTCGCGGCCGACGGCAGCGCGACGGCCGGGCTGGACGAGCTAGACCAGTCGGGGCGGCTGGCCCGCCCCACGGCGTGGCTGTTCGGCAACGAGGCGTGGGGCTTGCCGGCCGACCTGGCCGCCCTGGCCGACGAGACCGTGGCCGTCCCCATCTACGGGCGGGCCGAGAGCCTGAACCTGGCCGCGGCCGCCGCGATCTGCCTGTACGCATCGGCCCGGGCGCATCATGGGGGTGCCGCTCAGTCCGGCTGACGCGCTAGGCTCTGATCACGTTGCGTCATGGTTGGCCCCGGCCAGGGTTACGGCCAGCCGCCGGACGCGCGACCGCCAACCGAGGGCTACCCCCGGCTCCTCGGGCGGCCTTCCAGGCGTGCCGGGGACCTGTGCGGCTGGGGGCAGGCACTGGCGATGGAGAGCGGCGAGTGAACGCGGCGACCGCGCGCGAGCGGTCCTGGTCGGCCCGCGTCCGGCCGGCCACCGCGCGGATGTCCGCAGTCTCCGGGTCCGCCAGGGATACAGCGGATTGGCCCGGCACCAGCCAGCTGCTCAGCGCCGATGACCTGCCCGACGGGGTCGTCGTCGCCGACCAGTGCGGCCGGGTCATCGTCTTCAACCGGGCCGCGGAGCGGCTCACCGGCATCGCCGCCGCCGCCGCGGTGGGCCGCCCGCTGGTGCAGGCGCTGCCGCTGACCGACCATGACGGCCGGTGCTGGTGGAAGCAGTCCAGGCCCTATGAGGGGCTGACGATCAGGACCCGGCATCCTGAGCGCTCGCTGTACCTGCCGGAAGGACCCGAGCTGCTGGTCTGCGTCGGCTACGTGCGCAGCCCGCGCGGCGCCGCGGCCGCGAGCTGGCCCTGCCAGCCCGGCGCGGTCCGGCGGGTCACCATCACGCTGCGCAGCGCCGAGCAGCGCGCCAGGCAGGAGCGGACCAGGGCCGACCTGGTCTCTACCGTGGCGCACGAGCTGCGGTCGCCGCTGACGAGCGTCAAGGGCTTCACCGCGACGCTGCTGGCGAAGTGGCCGCGGTTCACCGATGACCAGAAGCGCGCGATGCTGGAGACCGTCAACGCCGACGCTGACCGGGTGACCAGGCTGATCACCGAGCTGCTGGACGTGTCCAGGATCGAGGCCGGGCGGCTGCAGATGCAGCGTGAGCTGGTCGACATAGCCGGCCGCACGGCCAGGCTCATCGCCGGCCGGGTCGCGGCGGGCGAGCCGGAGGGCCGGTTCCTGGTCCAGGTGGCCGGCGGCCTGCCCGAGACCTGGCTCGATGGCGACAAGATTGACCAGATCCTGGCCAACCTGATGGAGAATGCCGTCCGGCACGGTGCTGGTACGGTTACTACCGTGATCGAGTCGGCTGAGGTCCAGGGCGGGCCCGGCGTCGCGGTGAGCGTCCGCGACCAGGGTCCGGGGATCGCGCCGGAGTTCGCGCCGCGGGTGTTCCGCCAGTTCTGGCGCGCGAAGCGCCGCGGCGGGGCCGGTCTCGGCTTGTTCATCGTCAAGGGCCTGGTGGAGGCTCACGGCGGTTCGATCATGGTGGCGCAGGCGCCAGGCGGCGGCGCGGAGTTCCGATTTACCATGCCCGCCGGCGCGCCCGATCACGGCTGATCGGATCGGCGCCTCCCGGCGGGCGCACCGCCAGGCCAGCCGTTGCGATGCCGTAGCGAGTCCGCACTGATCCCGCGTCCGGTCCGGCCCGGGTGAGCGGCCTGCGGCGCTGCCGCAGCTTAGCTGTTCCGGAAATATCGTGGGATCCGCCGTCTGATGGACCGCCTGTAACACGAGGAGACAGGACCGATGTCCGCACCGAACAACACGTACGACCCGGTCCGGGTGGCCGCGCTGGCCCCGGCCGAGGTCGAGCGGATGACCAGCGACGCGCTTTCCGCCTTCGAAGCCGCGGCGAGCTTCGAGGAGCTGAAAGCGGCCGAGGTCGGGCACCGCGGCCGGCAGGCGCCGCTGACGCTGGCCAGCGCCGAGATCCGCGCGCTGCCGCCCGAGGCCAAGGCCGAGGCCGGGCGCCGGGTCGGCGCCGCCCGCAAGCGGCTCGACGACGCGATCGCCGTCCGCAAGGCCCAGCTCGAGGCCGATCGCGACCTGCGCGTGCTGGCCGAGGAGAGCGCCGACGTGACGCTGCCGTGGGACCGGGCGCCCGCTGGCGCCCGGCACCCGGTCAGCGCGCTCGTCGACCGGCTGGCCGATGTGTTCATCGGGATGGGCTACGAGATCGCCGAGGGTCCCGAGGTCGAAGCCGAGTGGTACAACTTCGACGCCCTGAACTTCCCGCCCGACCACCCGGCGCGGGAGATGCAGGACACGTTCTTCGTGGCCGGCCCGGCGGACGCTCCGCCAGCGGGTCCGGCGGATCCGGCCGGCCCGGCCGGTACGGGGGATCGCCCCCCCGGGCCAGCCCAGCGGTCGGGGATGGTGCTGCGCACCCATACCTCGCCGGTACAGATCAGGGCGATGCTGACCAGGCCGCTGCCGCTCTACGTGGTCAGCCCGGGCAAGTGCTTCCGCAGCGACCCGCTGGACGCCACCCACAGCCCGGTCTTCCACCAGATCGAGGGGCTCGCCGTCGACGAGGGGCTGACCATGGCCGACCTGCGCGGGGCGATCACGGCGTTCGTCGACGCGATGTTCGGCGAAGGGCTGCGGACCCGGCTCCGGCCCGACTTCTTCCCGTTCACCGAGCCGTCGGCCGACGTGTCGATGGAGTGCCACGTCTGCCGGGGCGAGTCCACCAAGCCCGGCGCGCCGCCGTGCCGGGTGTGCAAGTCGCAGGGCTGGATCGAGATCGCCGGGTGCGGCATGGTCAACCCGCGCGTGCTGCGGGCCTGCGGGATCGATTCTGACCGGTACAGCGGGTTCGCGTTCGGCCTGGGCATCGAGCGGTCCCTGATGATCAGGAACGGCCTGAGCGACATCCGGGACACGATCGAGGGTGACGTCCGGTTCGCCGCGGCGTTCGGAGCGGAGGAGTCATGCTAGTCCCGCTGTCCTGGCTGCTCGAGTACGTCGCGCTGGACGAGCCGGCCGACGCTGGCGAGGTCGCGCGGCGGCTGACCGCGGTCGGCCTGGAGATCGAGAGCATCGAGCAGGTCGGGCAGGACATCGCCGGCGTCGTGATCGCCCGGGTACTCGAGATCGAGGAGCTGGCCGGGTACCGGAAGCCGATCAGGTACTGCCGCGTGACCACCGGCGGGCCGGACGCCGAGCGCAGCGTGATCTGCGGCGCGGTGAACTTCGCGGCCGGCGACCTGGTGCCGCTGGCCGTGCCGGGCGCGGTGCTGCCCGGCGGGTTCGAGATCAGGGCCAGCGAGCTTTACGGCAAGGTCTCCGACGGCATGATCTGCTCGGCCTCCGAGCTCGGGCTGGGCGACGACCACTCCGGGATCATGGTGCTGCCCGCCGACGCGCCGCTGGGCGCCGGCTTCGCGGCCTACGCCGGGCTGCGGGACGTGGTGCTCGACGTAAACGTCACCCCGGACAAGGGTCACGCGCTGTCGATCAGGGGCCTGGCCAGGGAGCTGGCCAGCGCTTTCGGGGTGGCCTTCACCGACCCCGCCGACGCGGAGCGGCCGGCCTGGGCCGCGCCCGGCGCGGACGGGCCAGGCGAGCAGGTGTATCAGGCCAGCATCGGTGACCCGGCCGCCTGTGACCGGTTCGCGCTGCGCGAGGTCCGCGGCATCGACCCGGGCCGGCCGACGCCGCTGCCCATGGTGGTCAGGCTGGCCAGGGCGGACACGCGGAGCGTGTCACTGGCCGTCGACATCACCAACTACGTGATGCTCGAGCTCGGCCGCCCGATCCACGGCTACGACGCCGACACGCTCACCGGCACCGTCGGCGTGCGCCGGGCCGCGCCGGGAGAGCGGCTGACCACGCTGGACGGCGTCGACCGCGAGCTCGCGCCCGAGGACCTCGTCGTCGTCGACGACTCGGGGGTGATCGGTCTCGGCGGCGTGATGGGCGGCGAGCACACCGAGATCTCCGCGGAGACCACCCGCGTGCTCGTCGAGTCGGCGCACTGGGACGCCACGGCGATGTTTCGCACCGGACGCCGGCACAAGATCACCTCGGAGGCCGGACGCCGCAACGAGCGGGGCGTCGACCCGGCGATCTGCGAGGCCGCGGCCGACCGGGTCGTCGAGCTGATGGTGCGCCTGGGCGGCGCGTCTGCCGACGCCGGCGTTACCGTGGCCGGCGCGCCGCCGGAGCCGACCGTGGTGAGCGCGGCGGCCGATCTGCCGGCGCGGATCACCGGCATGGATCTCGGCACCGAGACCGCAATAGAGGCGCTGCGTGTCGTCGGCTGT
>JBPCKO010000194.1:0-2944 GCA_051004215.1 Streptosporangiaceae bacterium
GACCTCGACATCCAGCCCGAGCGTGCGCTCGACCTCGGTCACCAGCTCGGGCAGCGGCCGGCCGGCGTGCCGGCGCAGCGCCCGCAGCTCGGCCGCCAGCGTGACCAGCCGCGGGAACCCCGCGGCCGAGTACGCGGCCGGCCCGCCGAGGTCGTCCAGGGCCTCGACCAGGCTGCCGGTTTCCGCGGTGAAGTCGGCCACTGCCCTGGTCAGATGATCATCATTCGGAACGCCACTACGGTCAGCCTGCCGCCGGCCGCCTCCGCCGCCGTCCAAGCCGGGACCAGTCTCGCCCCGCTCCCGGCCGGCCGCCTGGCTGGCGCCGCCCTGAGTCCCGCCGCCCTGAGTCCCGCCGCCCTGACTCCCGCCGGGCTGGCTTTTGCCCGCTTCCTGGCCGGCGGGCTGGTCGCGGGCGAGTTCTCTGGCCCGCGTGCCGAGCGCGACCAGATCCCGCGGGCCGATCCGCCAGCGCGGCGAGGTGAGGATCCGCACCAGCGAGTCCGATGCCGCCGGGCTGTGCAGTACCCGCAGTGTGGCGACGATGTCGGCGACCTCGGGCACGGTCAGCAGGCCGCCGAGCCCGACAACCTCGACCGGGATGCCCTCGGCCTCCAGCGCCCCGCGCAGCACGCTGAACTGGGTCCGCTTACGGCAGAGCACGGCGATGTCGGACGGCCGGACGCCGTCGGCGCGGCCGTCGGGCCATGGCAGCCGGTCCGGGGCCAGGCCGGCCGGCCGGTCAAGCAGTTCGCGCACCTGGGCGGCCACCCAGCGCGCCTCGGCGGCCGCCGTCTCGAGCAACGCGCAGGACACGGCCCCGCGGCCGGCCCGGTCCGGCGGCGCGATCAGGCGCGGCACCTCGGGCGCGGCCTGGCGGAGGTCCTGCTGGATCGCGGCGGCCACGTCGAGCACCTTGCCGGTGTTGCGGAAGCTCGTCGACAGCAGCCGGATCTCCGCCCGCCCGCCGGCCTCGCCATCGGCGGTCCCGGGTGCCGCGGCCCCGGCCGGCGGGAAGTGACCCGCGAAACGCTTCATGTTGCCGGCGCTGGCCCCGCGCCAGCCGTAGATCGACTGGCAGGGATCACCGACGGCGGTCACCGGATGCCCGCCGCCGAACAGCGCGCGCATCAGCTCGAGCTGGGCGTGGCTGGTGTCCTGGAACTCATCCAGAAGTACCACCTGGTACCTGGCCCGCTCCGTCCGCCCGACCTCCGGGTGGCGCATCGCGATCCGGGCCGCGAGCGCCATCTGGTCGCCATAGTCGATGACCTCGCGTTCCGCCTTGGCCTGCGCGTAGGCGCGCACGAGCGGGAGCAGCTGTTCCCTGACCCGCTGGCTGCGCATCGCGGCATCCGCGCTCCGGGTCTTGCCGGCCGGCACCGCCTCGTACCGGCGCCGCAGCCAGTCGCCGGCGGCCAGCACGTCCGCTGGACCCCGCAAGTGCTCGGCGAGCTCGCCGGACAGCTCGATGACGGCCGCGGTCACGGTGACCGGGGCCCAGTCCACCGCGTCCATCGGCCCGTCGTAGCCGGACACCACCCGGGCCGCGAGCTGCCAGGCCACGGCCGGCGTGATCAGCCGCATGGTCGGTTCGAGGGCCTCGCGCAGTGCGTGGTCGGCGATCAGCCGCCCGGCGTAGGCGTGGTACGTGGCGATTACCGGATCGCCATCCAGCTCAGGGTCGCCGGCGCCGCTCTCCGCTACGGTCGGGCCAGGCAGGCCAACCCGGCGCAGTCCGTCCAGGCGGGTCCTGACCCGTCCGGCCAGCTCGGCCGCCGCCTTGCGGGTGAACGTGAGCCCGAGCACGCGCTCGGGCCTGACGTAGCCATTGGCGGCCAGCCAGACCAAGCGGGCGGCCATCGTCTCGCTCTTGCCCGAGCCCGCCCCGGCGATGACGGCCAGCGGGGCGAGCGGCGCGCTGATCACGGCGGCCTGCTCGGACGTCGGCTCATCGATGCCGAGCATCCTGGCCAGCTGGACCGGGCTGAACCGCGGGCCCGACGGTCGCGAAGGCCGCTCCGGTTCCTCGTCCCACAAACTGAGCTGTGTCATGTGCTCGCCTGCCGGGTTCCGCGGCTTACTGGCTCGCTCATGTGACCTGATCGCCGCGCTCATCGACCGGGCAGCTCGTCGCGGCTGGGCAGCGGCGGCAGCCGTCGTTCGCCGTAGCCGCGAACGCCGACCCGGCCATCGCGGCTGCCACGTCCTTGACCAGCGTGTGGGCCCAGCCCGGGTCGGGGTCGTCGGCCAGGGCGGGCTGCCGCTGGACGCTCGCCTGGGCTGGCCGGGAGGCCTTGCCGACCTGCACCAGCTCGGCACCGCCGGGTTCGCTGGCGCCCAGCTCGGCGAAGGCGCCCAGCAGCACGGCGAGCTGATACACGCCGAGCTGCGGATGACGATCCAGCTCGGCCGCGGGCGGCTTGGACGAGCCGGTCTTCAGGTCCACGACGACGGCGCGACCATCCGCGTCCCGTTCCAGCCGGTCGATCTGCCCGGAGATCACCACGTCGTCGATCCGGACCCGCAGGCGCTGCTCGACCGCGATCAGCTCACGGTCGTCCTGGCGCTGCCAGTCCAGGAACCTGGCCAGCATCTGGTCCGCGGTGCTGCGCTGCCGGACGCTGTACCAGGCGCTGCCGAAGTCCAGCTGATGCCAGATCTCGTCGATCCGCCTGGCGATGTCGGCCTGGTCGGCCCCCTCGGCGACCAGCGCGGCCGCCGCGTGGATGACCGTGCCCAGGTGCCCCGCGACCGATGGCGGGCTGGCGCCGACCGCCGACTCGATCAGCCAGCGCAGGCCGCAAGTGACGAACTTGTCTACCTGGGACGGTGAGATGCGCACCTCGCCGCTGGTGACCGGGCCCGTCCCCGACCACGGCGTGAGCGCGTACCACCGGCCGGGGCTGGCCCCCGGCACGCTGGCCACGGCGAGCCGGGCAAGCGG
>JBPCKO010000195.1:0-9553 GCA_051004215.1 Streptosporangiaceae bacterium
TCTAACCGCACTACGGAGACGGGGGTCCCGACACCCATCCGGCCCCCCCGTTCCCGGGTCACGGTCGACGCCGGCCGGGTGCGGCCGGCGGCGCATCACCCGGGCCGGATCGGGGAAGGATCGAGCCGCGGGCAACCCGCGGGGCGGGCGTGCGCGATGATGGCGCGCCTGGGACACTGGACAGACAGGCTTGGACCGACGTGCTCCGGCCGGGAAGGGGTGCGGTTGATGGCCAGTCAGGGCGGCCAGCGGCAGGATGGCACGGTGGCGGTCAACGGCCGCGGGTCGGCCGCATCCGGCAACGGCAAGGTGGCCACACGCGATTCTGACCAGATCGTCGCCGACATCGAGCGGACCCGGCAGAACCTCGCGCGCACCATCGACTCGCTGGCCGACCGGGTCAGTCCGGCGACGAACATGCGCCGCATCAGGGAGCGGGCCACGGAGCAGCTGAGCAGGCCCGAGATCCAGCTGGCGATCGTGGCGGCGGCGCTCGCGGCGACCGGTGTGACGATCTACCGGATCTGGGGCCGCCGGCGGGGTTAGCCCGCCGGCATGTTCGAGCGCTTTACTCCGCAGGCCCGGATTGTGCTAGTGCAGGCCCAGGAAGAGGCCAGAGGGCTGCGGCACGCCGCGGGTCAGCTCACCTTCGTTGTCCGGCCGGCCCAGTAGGGCGCTCTGAGCTGGCGCTTGAGCAGCTTGCCGGACCCGGTTCTGGGCAGCTCGGCGGTGAACGACACCGACCGCGGGATCTTGTAGCCGGCCAGATGCTCGCGGGCGAACGCCATCACGTCGGACTCGGTCAGGTCATCGGCGGGCGCGCGGACGACGGTCGCGTGCACCAGCTCGCCCCACTCTTCTGACGGGATGCCGAACACGGCGACGTCGAAGATGCCGGGATGCTGCTCCAGGGCCGCCTCGATCTCGGCCGGGTAGATGTTCATGCCGCCGGAAATGATCATGTCGTTCTTGCGGTCGCAGATGTACAGGTAGCCCTCGTCGTCGCGGTAGGCGATGTCGCCGACGGTGTGGTACTCGCCGTGCCGCGCGGCCTCGTAGCTGTCGGGCTGCTTGTAGTACTCGCTGAACACGCCGGTCGAGCGGACGTAGAGCTCGCCCGGGTGGTCCGGGCCGGTCCCGGTGACCTCGTTGCCCGCGCTGTCCAGCAGCGCGATCTCGATGCCCGGGGCCGGCTTGCCGCAGGAGCCCGGCTTGCGCAGCTGGTCCTGGGGCTCCAGCACGCAGTTCACGCCAAGCTCGGTCGAGCCGTAGATCTCCCACAGCGAGTCGGCCGGGAAGTCGGCCAGGTAGGCCTGCTTGAGCGCGAAGCTCCAGGGCGCGGCGTTGGCCAGCATCCGCTTCATCGAGGACCGGTCGTAGCGGGCCTTAACCTCCGCCGCCTGCGCGCAGACCAGCCGGGCCAGCGGCGGGGCGGAGAACGTGGAACTCACCTTGTAGGTGTCGACCAGGCGCAGCCAGTCCTCCGGGTCGAACTTGCGCTGCACGATGATCGTCTGGCCGAGGGCCAGCCCGACGCTCATGAACGCGCTCGGCCCGCTGTGGTACAGCGGCCCCGAGGTCAGGTAAACGTCGTCGGGCGTGTAACCGATGAACCCGATCAGCGCGACCGCGGTGCTCTGGTCGGTCATGGCGCGGTAGGCGCCTTTCGGCTTGCCGGTCGTCCCCGAGGTGTAGATCATCGTCGCGCCGCCGCCCTCGGTCTCCTGGTCGCCGGGCAGGCTGTCGGGCGCGTCCGCGAGGATGTCGGCCACCGGGGTCATCCCGTCAGGAGCAGGCCCGCCGTACACGACCGTGTGGCGCAGCTGGCCGAGCCGCTGCCCGCCGGGCGCGGCGAGCAGGTGCGCGCTCTCGGCGTCCACGAACGCGGCGACCGCGTCGGAGTGCACGACGATGTACTGGGCCTCCTCGGGAGTCAGCCGGTAGTTCAGCGGCACGGCCACCGCGCCGATCTTCCTGGTCGCGTTCATCACCGCGACCACCTGGGGGGAGTTCGGCCCGCACCAGATGAGCTTCTCGCCTGCGGCGACGCCGAGGCGGGCCAGCGCGTTGGCGAGCCGGTTCGCCTCGGTCTCGAGCTGGGCGTAGGTCCAGATCAGCACCTCCCCGTGGCCCCGGTCGTCGATCACGGCGGGCTTGTCGGGCTGGGTCGACGCATACAGGGTCAGCAGGTCTGGCATGTGGTCCTGTCCTCCGTGTCCGGCTTGGGCGATCCGAGCACTAGCCTGTCGCGCCCGCGCCCGGTTGTCATCATCGCGCTGGGAGGATGGAACCGGCCAGCAGGCCAGGGCTCGCCGCGGGCCAGGACAAAGAGAGGTATCAGCCATGCCAACCGTTAGCGTCCGGTACATCGTCGACGATGTCGACGCCGCGCTCACGTTCTATCGCGACCGCCTCGGTTTCACCGAGATCATGCATCCAGCCCCGGCATCGCGATGCTCGCGCTCGGCGACCTGCGGCTGCTGCTCACCGCGCCGGGTGTCGGCCCGGGGGGCGGCCAGGCCATGGCCGACGGGGCCCTGCCGCGGCCCGGCGGGTGGAACCGGTTCGCGATCGAAGTGCCCGACGTGGCGGTGGCGGCAGGCCGGCCGCGCGAGCAGGGCGTCAGCTGCGCAGCGATGTCATCACCGGCATCGGCGGCAAGCAGGTCCTGGTCGAGGACCCGTCGGGGAACCTGGTCGAGCTGTTCGAGCCGATCGTGCCCGAGGCCAGGCTGGACTCCTCATCCTGACCGGAGAAAGAGTTTCCGGCGGTGGTGTCGATCCGGCCGGGTCGCGTTCGTAGCGAGGTAGAGACAGGAACACACCGGAAGGACACCGCCATGAAGCAGTACCTGCTATCGGTCTACAGCGTCGAGGGCGAGCCCGAGCTGGCGCCCGAGGTCGTGCAGCAGTCGTTCAAGGACGTCGACGAGCTCAACGGCGAAATGCAGGCCGCCGGGGCCTGGGTGTTCGCAGGCGGGCTGCACGCGCCGTCCACCGCCACCACCGTCCGGGCCAGCGGCGACGAGGTGATCACGACCGACGGCCCGTTCGCCGAAGCCAAGGAGCAGCTGGGCGGGTTCTGGGTGCTCCAGGCGGCCGACCTGGACGAGGCGCTGGCCTGGGCGGCCAGGGCGACCAGGGCGTGCGTGCACCCGGTCGAGGTACGGCCATTCGCCGACGGGCCGGAGGCTTAGCGGACCGCCGCGGCCATGACCGTCACCCGCGATGAGATCGCCGCGCAGTTCCGGCGCGAGTACGGCCGGTGCGTCGCGACCCTGGTCCGCTTCTTCGGCGACATCGACCTCGCCGAAGAAGCGGTCCAGGACGCGTTCGCGGTGGCCGTCGAGCGCTGGCCGCGATCAGGCCTGCCGCCGAACCCCGGCGCCTGGATCACGACCACGGCCCGCAACCGCGGCATCGACCAGCTGCGCCGGGAATCGTCCCGCCAGGACCGTCATGTGCAGGCGGCCGCGCTGTACGGCACTCAGGACGCGCCCCAGGAGACCGGACCTGTGAACGACGACCGGCTGCGGCTCATCTTCACCTGCTGTCATCCCGCCCTGGCCAGGACCGCGCAGATCGCGCTGACGCTGCGGCTGCTCGGCGGACTGGAGACACCCCAGATCGCCCGGGCCTTCCTGGTGCCCGAGCCGACGATGGCGCAGCGGATCGTCCGGGCCAAGAAGAAGATCAAGGCCGCGGGAATCCCTTACCGGGTGCCGGGGGACGCCGAGCTGCCCGACCGGCTGTCGGCCGTGCTGGTCGTGATCTACCTGGTATTCAACGAGGGCCACACCGGCACCGGCTCGGACACGCTGCTCAGGCCCGATCTGTGCGAGGAAGCGATCCGGCTCGGCCGGGTGCTGGCCGAGCTGATGCCGGACGAGCCCGAGGTGCTCGGGCTGCTGGCGCTGATGCTGCTCACCCACTCCCGGCGTCCGGCCCGCTCCGGGCCAGGGCGGCCGCTGGTGCTGCTGCCCGACCAGGACAGGTCCTTGTGGGACCAGGCGCTGATCGAGCAGGGACAGGACCTGGTCAGGCGGTGCCTGCGGCGCGGTCATCCGGGCCCGTACCAGATCCAGGCGGCCATCGCGGCCGTGCACAGCGACGCGACGACGGCCGGCCAGACCGACTGGCGGCAGATCCTGACCTTGTACGACCAGTTGCTGGCGATCACCCCGACCCCGGTCGTGGCGCTGAACCGGGCCGTTGCCCTCGCCGAGGTGCGCGGGCCGGCGGCCGGCCTGGCCGTCATCGACGAGCTGGACCTGGCCGCGTACTACCTGTTCCACGCGGCCCGCGCGGACCTGCTCAGGCGGCTGGGCCGGACCGGCGAGGCGGCCGGAGCCTACGACGAGGCGCTGGCGCTGACCGCCAACGCGGCCGAGCGCGCGTTCCTGCACGATCAGAGAAACGCCTTGCCCTCGCCGCGGTAGGTCGGCACGGTGGCGGCCACCGCGGCCCCCTCGATCAGGTGCAGGTCGTTGAATCGCTCGCACAGCTCGCCTGCCTTGGCATGACGGAACCAGACCCGGTCGCCGGTCCGCAGCTCACTCGCCGCCGGGCCGAGCAACGGCGTCTGGACCTCGCCGGCTCCCTCGTTGCCGTCCAGGCGCAGCCCGGGCGGCAGATAGGGCCGCGGCAGGCGGCTCGAATCGGCGGATCCGGACGCCAGGTAGCCGCCGCCGAGCACGGTGGCCACCCCGGGAGCGGGCCGGCGCACGACGGGAAGGGCGAACATCGCGGCTGGCTGGCCGGCGAACGCCCGGTAGGCGTCGAACAGGGCAGGCTGGTACAGCCCGGACCCGGCGCCGATCTCGGTGACGGCGTCCTCCGCCGCGGTCGCCGCGATCGATCCGGTACCGCCCCCGTTGACGAACTCCACGTCGGCGACCTCGCGCACGGCGGCGACGATGGCCGCCCGCCGGCTCGCAAGTTCCGCCGCCGACCGGCGCTGCATGGCCCGGATCGCCCGGGCGTAGGCCGGGCGGCCAGGCGGGTTGTCGCCAACGCCGGCGATCTGGGCCTCGTAGGCCATCAGCCCGGCCAGGCGCAGGCCGGGCCGGGCGGCGATGGCCCTGGCCAGCGCGGTCGCCTGCGCGGGGAAGCGAACTCCTGATCGCCACGCGCCGACCCGGAGCCGGCCGCCCAGGGCCCGGTACCCGGCATCGATGTCGATGGCGACCCTGACCGGCCGCGGATCGGCCACGGCGGCCGCCGCCCGGGCGATCAGATCGAGGTGGTCGACCGAGTCGACCATCACCGTGATCGCCAGTGCGGCCTGCGGGTGCGCGGCCAGGCTGGCCAGCGCAGCCCGGTCCGTCGTCGGGTAGGCGACCACGATATCGTCGCTGACCTGGCAGTCGGCGAGCCAGAGGGCCTCCGGCAGCGTGAACGCCAGGA
Organism: Streptosporangiaceae bacterium; assembly: GCA_051004215.1. Lineage (GTDB taxonomy): Bacteria > Actinomycetota > Actinomycetes > Streptosporangiales > Streptosporangiaceae > Chersky-822. The sequence continues at coordinate 5,406 of JBPCKO010000195.1, forward strand.
TGCCGCGGAAGCCCTCGAAGCCGAGCGCGTCGCTGATCAGCCGCCGGCACCGGACGGACTTGCTGGCCAGCCTGATCGGCGTGCCGGCCGCGCGCCGGGCCATGCCGGCCGCGTTGGCCCGGAAGGCCGCCAGGTCGACGATCGCGAACGGCGGCTCCAGGTGCTCGGTCGCCGCGTTCAGCCTGCGCAGGTCGTCAGCCCCGGCGGCTGCCGTCACTGCTGCTGGTCGGTGGTCATGGCCTTGTACTCGGCCGGGGACAACAGCCCTGGCGGTAGCTGCTCGCCGGAGTCCAGCCTGACCTTGAACAGCCAGCCGGCTCCGTACGGGTCGGAGTTGACCAGGCCAGGGTCTTCGTCGATCTCCGGGTTGACCTCGGTCACCTCGCCGTCGGCCGGGCAGTAGATGTCGCTCACGGACTTGGTCGACTCCACCTCGCCGCACGGGTCGCCGGCGGTTACGCGGGTGCCCGGTGCGGGTGCCGTCACGTACACCACATCGCCGAGTGCCCGCTGGGCGAAATCGGTGATCCCGATCCGGGCAGTGGCATCGGAGATCGAGACCCACTCGTGCTCGGCGGTGTAGTACAGCTCTTCAGGAACGCTCACAGCGGCAACCCTTTCTCCTGCCAGTTCAGCGGCCAGGTCCTGTTATCCCAGAAATACGGGCCGCCGGCCCGCCGGACAGATCAGGTCCCGGCGGGCCGCTGATAGAACGGAAGCGGCACCAGGGCCGCGGGCTCGGCACTGCCCCGGATGTCGACCGCGAGCCCAGTGCCGCCGGACCCGGCCGCCTGCGCCTTGGCGGCGGCCGCCGCCGTCAGGTAGGCCATCGCGATCGGCTTGCCCAGCGTGGGCGACGGCGCCCCGCTGGTGACGGTTCCGCACGGCTCACCTTCCCACAGCACCGCATAACCATGCCGCGGAACCCGCCGGGTCTGGCCGGCCAGGCCGACCAGCACCCGCTGGGGCCGCTCCGATGACCGCCCGGCCAGTGCGGCCTTGCCGACGAAGTCACCCGGCTTGTCCAGCTTGACCACCCGGCCCAGGCCGGCGTCGAACGGCGTGACCTCGCGGCTGAGTTCATTGCCGTACAGCGGCATGCCGGCCTCCAGCCGGAGCGAATCGCGGGCGGCCAGTCCGGCCGGCACCAGGCCCTGGCCGGCGCCCGCCTCGGTGAGCGCCTGCCAGAGCGGCCCGGCATCCTGCGGCGCGACGAACAGCTCGAACCCGTCCTCGCCGGTGTACCCGGTCCTGGCCAGCAGCGCCTGGCGGCCAGCCACCTGCGCGGGGTAGCTCGCGTAGTAGCGCACCCCGGCCAGGTCGATGGTGGTGAGCCCGGCCAGGATCGCCGCCGCTCGCGGCCCCTGGACCGCGATGAGGGCGAAGTCCTCGGTCCTGTCGGTCACGTCCGCGCCGCGGCCCTTGACCCGCTCGGTCAGCTCGCCGGCGACGGTCGCCGCGTTCGATGCGTTGGCGACGACCAGGTACTCGGCATCGGCGAGCCGGTACACGATCAGGTCGTCGATCACGCCGCCGTCCGGCGCGCAGATCATCGTGTACCTGGCCCGGCCCGGGCGGATCGCGGACGCTTCCGTGGTCAGCGCGTAATCCAGCGCCGCCCCGGCCCCGTCGCCGGTGACCATCAGCTCGCCCATGTGCGACAGGTCGAAGAGGCCGCCGGCGGTGCGGACGGCGGTGTGCTCGGCGGTCTCGCTGCGGTAGCGCAGTGGCATCCGCCAGCCCGCGAAGTCGGTCATGTTCGCGCCGAGGGCCTCGTGCACGCCGGTCAGCGGCGTGCGCCTGGGCGCCGGGGACTGCTGGTCTGGCATCTGCGGCTCCGGTGACGAACGGTCGGACGGGCGAGCGCCTCAGCCTATCGCCGCCGCGGCGGGCCGCCTGGGCGGCGGCGCCGTGCCGTGCGGCGGCTGGGCAGCGGGCCGGCCGGCTGCGAAGATGAGACGATGACACTGCTGACCGATGAGGAAGTGACGGCCGCGCTGGGACGCACGCCAGGCTGGGAGCGGGCGGGCGGCGCGATCACCAGGAACGTCACGCTGGGTGACTTTCGTGACGCCATGCTCTATGCCGGCGCGGTCGCGCACCTGGCCCAGGCCGCCAATCACCACCCAGACATCGCGATCTCCTGGAATAAGGTGACCCTGACGCTGTCCACGCACTCGGCCGGCGGCCTGACCGAGGCCGACTTCGCCCTGGCCGGCCAGATCAGTGCGCTGCCGTAACCTGCCCGTCCGGGAAGAGCTGCGGGGGCGAGGAAAGGGGCTGGGGCCGCGTGGTCGAGATCAAGACGGCGGGAGAGATCGAGGTGATCGGGGCCGCCGGCCGGGTGGTCGCGGCGGCCCTGGCCGCGGTGCAGGCGCAGGCCAGGCCAGGGATCCGGCTGTCTGAACTCGACGAGGTGGCCAGGTCCGTGCTCGCCGCGGCCGGGGCCGGATCGCCCTTCCTCGGCTACCAGCCAGGGTTCGCCGGCGTGCCGTTCCCGGCCGTGATCTGCACCTCGGTCAACGACGCCGCGCTGCACGGCGTCCCTGGCCGGCGCAAGCTCAGCCGGGGCGACCTGCTCAGCGTCGACTGCGGAGCGACCCTGGACGGCTGGGTCGCCGATGCGGCGGTTTCCTTCACCATCGGGCCGCCGGGCCCGGCGGATGACCGGCTCATCCTGGCCGCCGGGCAGGCGCTGCGGGCCGGCATCGGGGCGGCCGTGGCCGGCGCCAGGATCGGTGACATCTCGGCCGCGATCGGGGCCGTCGGCCGGTCGGCCGGGTACGGCATCAACACCGACTTCGGCGGCCACGGCGTGGGCCGGTCGATGCACGAGAGCCCGTCGGTGCCGAACGAGGGCCAGCCGGGGCGGGGCCTGCCCCTCGTTCCCGGCCTCGTCGTGGCGATCGAACCATGGTTCATGGCGGGCGGCAGCGACAAGTACTACGTCGACTCCGATGGCTGGACGATCCGCAGTGCTGACGGAAGCCGGGCCGCCCATGCCGAGCACACGATCGCGGTGACCGATGCCGGGCCGGTCGTACTCACCGGCGGCTGACGGCCGCAGCGGCCCGAGGTGGAGTTCGAGCCCCTGAATTAGAACGCACAGGGCCAGCCCCGATACGGAGCTGGCCCTGTGCTCATGGGTCGGGTGGATCTTGTCCCGCGGACGGCACCACGCCCCCGTGCGGCCCCGTCCGCAGGACAATGACCCGGCCACCCGCCGCTACCCTCGTCTATTGCGCGTGCCATGTTCCGGCGGATAGGCCAGAACGGCACCGCGCCCCCCGGACGACGGTCCCCCTCCGCGACGTGCGGCTTCCCCCATCCCCTCACGTCGCGATCCCGGGGTCCGTGAGGACCGGGCTGTGCGCCGCTTGGGGTTCTAGTTATACACGTTACGCAGGCATGACTACAGCTAGTTACAGAAAAGGCGAAGGGCAGTGACGGATTGCGTCCGCGGAATGGCCCGGTAACGATCCGGCTGCACCATTCCAGGAGCGGATTTCCTTACGGCATGTGCGTACGCGCGGGTGAAATGAAACAGGCCGGCCGGGCGGTCCAGGGGCCGCCAGGTGCGATCAGGCCGACGATGCGGTGCCCCCTGACGCGTACCCAGCTCGCCCGGGCGCCGGCCGCCGGGCGGCCGGCCGGGATGATCAGACGGCGGCCTGGCCGGACCCGGATGAACCGGAGGCCGCCCGCGGCCGGCCGGACGATCCGGCAGGCTGCCGCCGGGAGGGGGAGCACGCGGAGCTGGCGCCGGATTGCGCGCGGCGGCAGGACGACTTGCACGGGGGCCGGGATGGCCTTGACGAAGCCGCGCGGCGGGAGCACTACCTGCACCTGGCCGCGGCGGTAGACAACCCGGCCAGGCCCGGCCGGGACCGGCACCTGACGGGCGCCGCCGCTGGCGGGTCCCGGTGCCGGTACCGCGACCCGGCGGGGTCCGGCGGCGGCCGGGCGGCTCACCGTGACCTGCCGCTGGGCGGCCGCCGACCGGACGTAGGCGAGCTGCGAGGAGTGCAGCTGGCCGGTAAGCAGCAGCGTGAGCAGGGATCCGCCGAGCGCGGCCGCGACCATCCAGCCGGCTGTCTGGTTCGTCAGCGCGGCGGCGGCCGCGACCGGGCGCCGGCGCGGCACGGGCC
>JBPCKO010000196.1:0-15928 GCA_051004215.1 Streptosporangiaceae bacterium
ACCTCCTTGGGTGGCGGCGCCCGGCAGCCGGCCATTGTTTGGTGGGAACCCCCGCCGGCCGTCAGCCCCGCGGCCAGGTGGAGTGTCACCGGGTGGAGTCCTGGCTCGCGATCAGCCGAACTTCGGGGTCGCGGTACTGATGTCGTACCCCGATCCCCAGTACCACTGGGTGGCGTCCGAGCCAGGCACGATGTGCGGCACGCCGGTCGGGTCGGCGATCCACCAGCGGACACGGGAGCGCATGCTGGCCGGCAGGGTGTCGACCGCGGCCTTGGTCGCGGCCCACTCCGAGCGCATCGTGTAGAGACGGGCGATGGCGTGCGGGCTGGCACTCAGCCGGGCCCTGTCCCGGGCTCTGCCCTGGGCCGGGGTGGCGTCACCGGGCTCGACGTCCAGCACCGAGGCGTTCGGGTTGGAGCCGTTGGTGTCGATGTACAGCATCGGCCGGCCGGACGCCGCGGCCCGCGGCGCGGCGTAGCCGCCGTTGGCGTAGATCGCGACCTCGTGGTGGCTGGGCAGCGACGACGGCGTGACCGAGTCGTAGATCAGGTAGTCGTGCCGGGCCGGTGCCTTGTCGGCGGCCTTGCGGGCCGGTGCCTTGTGGGCCGGTGCCTTGTGCGCCGCCTTGCGGGCGGGTGCCGCCTTGCGGGCAGGCACGGCCTTGTGCGCGGCCGGCTTGGCCGCGGCCGATGCGTGCTTCGGCGCGGTCTTGCCGCTGGCCTTCGTGGTAGCCGCGGTCTTGGCCGCCGTTGGCTTGGCCCGGGCGGTCTTGGCCGGGGCGGTCTTGGCCGGAGCCGGGCTGTGCGAGGCCGCGGCGCTGGGCGAGGCCGCGGCGCCGTGCGAGGCGGCCGGGGCGGCATGTGACTTCGCCGCGGTGGCGTGCTCGTGGCCGCCGGCCTGGTGGTGCGCCGTGGTGGGCAGGGTGCTGCGGCCGGCCGCGCTGATGTTGCTGGCCGAACTAGCCGTCGGGGCGCTGGTCGCCACGGCGGTGGCGATGCCGGCCATAGCCAGCGCGGCGGCGGCCGCGGCGCCGACCTTGACCCGCGGAGACGGACCGGCAGAACGGTCAGATCGAACAGAACGGTACTTATCGGCGAACTTGGGCATGGAGAAACGGAAACGGGGGGACACAAAGAACCCTTTGGTCGGGCGCGGGGGCGCTCGTGGTGACCCAGGGATTGCCGCCGCGGGTGACAAAGCACCTGGCGGCAGGGGTACGCGGATGAGTCGCGGGGCAGGGCGACTGCGCTGCGGGGGTGGTGGCAACGGCTGCTGGGGTGCAGCGGCTACGCGGGTGCGGCGACTGCTGGGGGCAGTAGCCAGGGGTGCAACGGTTGCGGGGGTGCAACCATCTCGCGCCTGGGCGCTATCGGTTACTCACTGTGAACGCCAGGACGCTAGCGGTTACATCCTGAAACCGCGAATCGGGCATATGAGCTGCGTCACACCACGTTTAACTCGCGTTTCCGCAGTTCACGCCGGGGTCGCGGACGTTGGCCATGATCACGTGGACTTACTAGGGCTATTCCCGAGTAACTCCGCTAGATCATGGAATCGGCACGAACCGCGGGAGGTCAGGGCGCGAGCGGAGGGTCTCGGCTCCGTCGCCGGCCAGGCTGGCTGCCGCCGTCCGGCCGGTCATGGCCATCAGCAGGTCCAGCATGGTCCCGGTGACCTCGGGCCCGGTGCCGGACGACCACTGCGTGTCGGTCGCCCGCAGGCTCAGCCCGGCGATCCGGCGCTTGGTCCCGATGATCAGGTTCGAGCCCTTGAAGAAGTTCGCCGCCTGCACCAGGGCCTCCATCGGGTACTGGTGGGCCAGGCCGAGCGGGCGGCGGATGTCCTCGGCGTGCACGAGCGTTTCGCCCAGGAGCGTGTCTACCGGGCCAGGCGGCCGGCCGGTCGAGCCGGAGACGGCCTCGAACCTGGCCAGCGTGTCGGCCGGTGAGCCGCCGATGGCCGCGGCGATGCCCTTGGCCTGCACCTTGCCGAAGCTGAACCGGACCCGACCATCTTGGCGAAGAACGAACCCGGGCTCATCGAGGCGGTCGCGGTCATGTGCGCGAGCACGTCCCTGACCGTCCACTCACCGCAGAGCGAGGGCGTGGACCAGCGCTGGTCGGAGTGACGTCGGCGGCGAGCGCCTTGCGCTCGGCATGCACGACTGGCCAGATATCCATCCTGTCCGCCTCTCCCCTTGCCGGTACGGGATGAATGACAACGCCGACCTTAGCGCCTCTTGACCCACGGTGATGGTGAACCACACGCGCTTTCCCGGCGCGTCGGGGAAGGCCACGACCCCGCAGGCGTCGGCCAGGTTGCCGACCAGGATCAGGCCCCGGCCGTGCGGGCTGGCCAGCGGCGGCAGCGGGCCGGCCGCCGGCCCGTCGAAGGCCAGCCAGGGCTCAGCGGGCGGTCAGCCAGGAGCCACCGTCGGGATCGCGCCGCCCGCCCTGGCCAGCACCGGCTCGACGTCGCCGGCCCCGTGGTCGAGCTGGTAGTCCAGGTTGATCGCGGCGTTGACCAGGGCCAGGTGGCTGAACGCCTGCGGGAAGTTGCCGAGCTGCTCCCCGGTCGCGCTGATCTCTTCCGAGTACAGGCCCAGGTGGTTGGCGTAGGTCTGCATCTTCTCGAAGACCAGCTCGGCGTCGTCCAGCCGGCCCGACCTGGCCAGCGCGTCGACGTACCAGAACGTGCACAGCGAGAACGTGCCCTCCTTGCCCTGCAGGCCGTCGGGCGAGGCGCCCGGGTTGTACCGGTAGACCAGGCTGTCGGAGACCAGCTCGTCGTCCATCGCGGCCAGCGTCTCCAGCCACATCGGGTCATACGGGGAGACGAAGCCCATCAGCGGCATCATCAGCAGCGAGGAGTCGAGCACGTCGGTGTCGTAATGCTGGGTGAAGGCGTGCCGCTCGGGATTCCAGCCTTGGCTCATCACCTGCTGGTAGATCGAGTCCCTGGCCGACCGCCAGCGCTCGATGTTGGCCGGCCGGCCGCGGTTCTCGGCGATCCTGATGGCCCGGTCCAGGGCCACCCAGCACTGCATCCGCCCGTAGGTGAAGTTCTTGCGCCCGCCCCGGGTCTCCCAGATGCCCTCGTCCGGCTGGTCCCAGTGGTCGCAGACCCAGTCGATGGTCTTGGCCAGGGCGGTCCAGCCCTGATAGGCGGTCTGCAGCCCGCGGGCGTCGATCTTGGCCACCGCGTCCAGTGCCTCGCCGTAAATGTCGAGCTGCAGCTGATCGGCTGCCCCGTTGCCGATCCGCACCGGCTTGGAGCCGCGCCAGCCCTCGAAGTGATCGAGGGTCTCCTCGGTCAGGTCCGAGCTGCCGTCCACCCGGTACATGATCTTCAGCGGACCCGTACCGTTCCCGTCTTGCTCGATCAGCCGGTCCCTGACCCACTGGCCGAACGCCGCGGCCTCCTCGACGTAACCGAGGCCGAGCAGCGCGTAGACCGAGAACGAGGCGTCCCTGATCCAGGTGAAGCGGTAGTCCCAGTTCCGCTCGCCGCCGGCCTGCTCGGGCAGGCCCGCGGTCGGCGCGGCGACCAGCGCCCCGGTCGGCGCGTAGGTCATCAGCTTCAGCGTGATCGCGGACCTGGACACGATCTCGCGCCACCGGCCGCGGTAGGTCGATTTGTGCACCCAGTTCCGCCAGAAGCTCGTGGTGTCGTCGACGAGCCGCCGCAGCTCGGCCGGCGGTATCCGGCGCGGCTGGCCGCCCATCGACTCCAGCACCATGCCGGCCGTCTCGCCCTCGTGCAGCGTGAGGGTGATGCGGACGTCCTCGCCCATCCGCTCGACGTGCAGCTGATCCTCGCCGTCGCCGGCCGTGCGGGTGCCGGTCGGGCTCAGCGTGAGGTGCAGGTCGCCCGACCGGAACACGAATCCTTCGCTGGTGACCTCCAGGGTGTGCGGCGCCCGGCCGTAGTCGAACCGCGGCCTGACCTCCACGACGAACGTCATCGTGCCCCGCACGACCTTGAGCTGGCGGACCAGCTTGTGCTGGTCGGTCGCCTCGCGCCCGGCGACCGGCATGAAGTCGGTGACCTCGCCGACGCCGTCCTCGGACATGAACCTGGTCATCAGCATGGCGGTGTCAGGGAAGTAGAGCTGGCGGCTCACGTAATCCTGCGATCGCGGGGCGATCTTAAAGTAACCACCCTTATCCGCGTCCAGCAGCGACGCGAAGACGCTGGGGGAGTCGAACCGCGGGCAGCAGAACCAGTCGACCGACCCGTCCGTGGTCACCAGCGCGGCCGTCTGCAGGTCGCCGATCAGGCCGTGGTCGCTGATCTCCGGATACCGCTCCATGACATCCCCCGGGTCTGGATTCATCTGCTCCGGCCATGCTCGGCCCGATCGGCCGCCGGCACATCACCCGCAGGGGGCGAACCGGCCCCGGCTGTGCTGGCCAGGGTTGGGCTGGCCGGCTGCCGGGGGATCAGCACGGCCAGGGCCAGCCCGATCACCGTGATGACGGCCATCGTGACCAGGGCGACCGCGAACGGGTGCCCGGCCGGGGAACTGACCGCCACCAGGATCGAGCCCACGACGGCGGTCCCGAGCGAGGAGCCCAGGTTGGACACGCTCCTGGACAGGCCCGAGATGTCTCCCTGGTCGCGCTCGGGGAAGCTGGACTGGACGACGTTCACCGAGGACGTCAGCATCACGCCGATGCCCGCGCCGAAGGCCAGCAGCCCGGGGACCCAGGTCCACACCGCCGAGTGCGCCCGCACCAGGGCCAGCAGCAGCATCAGGCCGGCCGCCGCGACCGCGAAGCCGGCGATGATCAGCCACCGCTGCGGATGCCGCTTGGCGAGCCGTTTGGCGCCGACCGAGGTGATCAGCACGCCGGCGATGGCCGCGGTCAGCATCAGGCCAGTCTGGACCGCGTTGAGTCCGTTGACCTCCTGCAGGTACACCGACAGCGCGAAGAACGAGCCCTGGCAGGGTCAGCCACTGGACGAGCTGGGTACCCAGGCCGAGGTTCGACACCTTGTCGCGGAACACTCGCAGCGGCAGCAGCACGTCGCGCTGCTTGCGCTCGCGCGAGCGGATATGCAGGAAGAACCCGAGCAGGAAGGCCACGCCGATGAGCACGTAGACCCACACCGGCGAGATGGAGCCCTTGCCGATGACGACGGTGCTGCCGATGGTGAAGTCCTGGCGGGACGCGCCGAACCCGTAGGTGCGGGACTGCAGCAGGCCGAGCACGACGAAGAACAGCCCGGCCGCGGACAGCACCGCGCCGGTCAGGTCGAACGAGGGCACCCGGCCTGTCCTGGCCGGCTCGGGAATCTTGCGGGCCAGCACGATGATCCACGCGACCACCACCACCTGCAGCCCGAACGAGGCCCGCCAGCTGATCGCGCTGGTGATCAGGCCGCCGATCAGCGGACCGGCGGCCGCGCCGAGCCCGCCCGCGCCGCTGACCATTCCGAAATACCTGGCCCTGGTCTTGACGTCGTCGAACATGACGGTGATCAGGATGTAGACCGGCGGGATCAGCAGCGCCGAGCCGATGCCCTCGAGCAGCGAGTAGCCAGCAATCAGGACGCTGATGCCCTGGGCGAGCAGCGCGATCAGCGCCCCGGCCGCGTAGATGACCAGGCCGATCGTGAAGCACCTGGTCCGGCCCCAGATGTCGGTCAGCTTGCTGCCCGGGATCATCAGCGCGGCCATCGTCAGCGTGAACAAGGTGATCGCCGTCTGCACGCCCGCGACCGTGGTGTGCAGGTCACTGGCGATGGCGGTGATCGCCACGTTCGTGTTCGAGGCCGCGTAGCTGCAGATGAACTGGGCCAGGGCGAGCGGCAGTACCAGGCGCGGGCGCTGGATGATCCGGGCATGGCGGTGCAGTCTGCCCGTCCGGCCCGGCGGCGGCCTCACCCGTACCGAGTGAAAACCGGGCCGGGGCGGGACAGGCGGGGGCGGCGCGGGCATGCCGTCAGGGTGATCATTGCCCTGGCCCTGGGAGTCATCGTCGTGGTGTCGGTGCTGCTCTGGCTGCCCGTGCTGGGTGACCATGTGACCGCGTTCCTGAGCAAGCAGGGCAGCAAGTACGGCCCGCGGACCGTGCTGATCGGGCTGGTGCTGCTGATCGCGGGGCTGGTCGGCCAGGTCAGGATGCTGGCCATCATCGGCGGGGTGATGGCGGGCGTGGTGATCGTCGCCGCGATCGTCGACAATTACTAGCCGGAACTGCTAGCCGTACCGGCCCTCGATGTAGTGCGCGGTCAGCTCCTGGGCCGGTGCCGAGAACACCTGCACGGTGTCGTTGTGCTCGACCAGCCGGCCCGAGTGCAGGAAGACCGTCCGGTCCGAGACCCGCCTGGCCTGGCCGAGGTTGTGGGTGACGATCACGATCGTGATCGCCGGGGGTCAGGCTCTTGATCAGCGCCTCGATCGACTCCGTGGTCACCGGGTCGAGCGAGGAGGTGGGCTCGTCGAGCAGCAGCACGTCAGGCAGGACGGCGAGCGCGCGGGCCAGGCAGAGCAGCTGCTGCTGGCCGCCGGAGAGCTGGAACGGCGAGTCGCCGAGGCGGTTGGCGACCGCGTCCCAGAGCCCGACCTGGCTGAGCCGGCGCTCGGCGATCTCGCGTAGCTGACGGCGCCTGGCCATCTTGTGCGTGCGGGGACCCGCGACCACGTTCTCCAGGATCGACATCGGGAACGGGTTGGGCCGCTGGAACAGCATGCCGACCCGGTGCCGCAGCGACATCAGCTCGACCGAGGGATGCCAGATGCTCCGGCCGCCGAGCTGGACGTCGCCCCCGTGCCGGTAACCGGGGACCTTGTCGTTCATCCGGTTCAGGGTTCGCAGCAGCGTGGTCTTGCCCGACCCGGTCGGTCCGTCAGCGCGGTGATCGCCCCCGGCCTGATGTCGGCCGACACGCCGGCGAGGATGTCCCGCGGCCCGAAGCTGAGCGTCAGGTCCACCGTGCGGAAGGACGCGTTCACCCGGGCGGCGCCGGGAACTTCGGGAATGGCGTGCACAGACACGCAGGCGACTGTAGCGGGCCCAGGTGACATGCTCGTGAACGGCGGCACAACCCCAGGAGGCACCGATGCCAGACAGCCGGTTCGGCCTGACAGAGCCGGGCGAGCTCCCCGACGACCTGCGCGAGCGGATTGGGGCGATCGCGCAGAAATCGGGGTTCGTGCCGAACATCTTCCGTGCGCTCGGGCACCGTCCGGCCGAGCTGCGGGCGTTCCTTGACTACCACGACGCGCTGATGGAGCGGCCCGGCGGGCTGACCAAGGCCGAGCGCGAGCTGGTCGTGGTGGCCACGTCCGGGGCCAACCACTGCACCTACTGCGTGGTCGCGCACGGCGCGATCCTGCGGATCAGGTCCAAGGATCCGCAGCTGGCCGACCGGGTCGCGATCGATCCGTGGCAGGCCGAGCTGGACCCGCGCCAGCGGGCGATCGTGGACCTCGCCCTGGCGCTGACCAGGACCCCCGAGCGGTTCGGGGAGCAGGATCTGGACAAGGCCAGGGCAGCCGGGCTGAGCGAGGACGAGATCTGGGACGCCGGCTCGATCACGGCCCTGTTCGCCGCGTCGAACCGGCTCGCACACCTGGCGGCACTGCGCCCGAACGAGGAGTTCTACCTGATGGGACGGGTGCCGAAGTAAGGCGGGCCGGTCGCCTCAGGTCGTGACCGGCACCGGGTCGGGTTCCGCGATGAACTGACCCTCGGCGCGGGCGCTCTGGCCGCCAAGCGCGATCACCGCCCTCGCCGTGACCAGGTGATGCAGCAGCAGCAGCCGGGTCAGCGCGAGCGGGTCCGACCGGTGCAGGTCAGAGCCGACGGTGAACTCGCCGAGCCGCTGCTTGCGCAGGTGGCTGGCGGTGCATCCGGTCCCAGATCGCCTCCTCCAGCTCGGCGGCCTGGTCGGGCGAGATCGTCCCGGGAATGCACAGCTCCTGCTCGCCGGGCTGCTCGGTCAGGGTCAGGCCGCCGGCCGAGCCGTCGCCGACCACCTCGGCAAGGTCGGGCAGCGGCAGCGTGTCCCGCGGGAACAGGTGCGCGTCGAGCCGGTCAGGGTCGGGAGTGCTGCCCGGCCGGAACGAGACGACCATGTCCGCGAAGTGCCGTTGCGGGCGGATGAACGCCTCGGAGCCGCGCTCCCGGCGGTCCAGCTCGGATAGCACCTGGTCGGTGGAGTAGCCGCGGCGGGAGCAGTCCCTGGCCACCTTCCAGCGGCGGCGCAGCTCCTGCGGCGGGTTCAGGTAGACCCGGATGTCGAACATGTCCCGCAGTTCGGCGGTGTGGTTGACCAGCAGGCCTTCCGCGATCACGAACCGGGCCAGGGTCATGTACACGGGCGGCCCGAAGGTGCCGTCGGCGTGCTGGTAGACCGGCTTGAGTATCGCCTCGTTCTGGCGCAGTTGCCGCACGTCGCACGTGAGCACGTCCAGGTAGTTGCATTCGGGGTCGAGCGGGGTGAGGCCGCGTTCGGCCCGCTGCCGGCGGTCGTAACGGTGGTAGTCGTCGGCGCAGAAGTGGGCGACCTTGTCCTCGCCGAGCACGCGCACGACGCCGCGGGTGATGGTCGTCTTGCCCGAGCCCGAGTCACCCACGATGTGAGCATGATCGGCCGCGGCATCAGTCCTCCGTGGCCGGCCTGGAAACGACGAACGAGACAACCTGGCCCTGCCTGACCCGGTCATAACCGTTGATCTTGACGTAAGCGCCCGGGTTGGCCTGGCGGCAGGCGGCCAGCTCGGTCAGCACAGCGGCCTGGTCGGTCGAGCCGAACAGCGGCAACTTCCACATCGTCCAGTAGTGGTCGCGCGGATCGGGGGCCGCCGTGTACTCGATGCCGACCACGAGGCCGCGCTCCAGGATCGAGCCGACCTGCCTGACCAGCTGCTCGCCGGACAGCGCGGGCAGATAGGAGAAGGTCTCGAGCTTCATGCTGGCATCACATCCGGGGTGTCGACGGTGTCGAAATCGAACCGGATCTCGCGCCAGGTGTCCAGGGCGGCGGCGAGCTCGGGTGAGCGGCCGGCCGCCTCCTTCAGCACCTGGGTTCCCTCCGCGGCGAGGTCGCGGCCCTCGTTACGGGCCTGCACGCAGGCCTCCAGGGCGACCCGGTTGGCCGTCGCCCCGGCCCGGCTGCCCTGCGGGTGCCCGGCCGACCCGCCGCCGAACTGCAGTACCGAGTCGTCGCCGAAGATGTCGACCAGGACCGGCATGTGCCAGACATGGATGCCCCCCGAGGCCGCGGGCAGGACCGCGGGCAGGGACGCCCAGTCCTGGTCGAAGTAGATGCCCCTGGCCCGGTTGGCGGGTACGAAGTTCTCCCGCAGCAGGTCAACCAGGCCGAGCGTGGTCTCCCGCTTGCCTTCCAGCTTGCCGACGACGGTGCCGGTGTTCAGGTGGTCGCCGCCGGCCAGGCGCAGCCACTTGGCCAGCACCCGGAAGTGGATGCCGTGGTCCCTCTGCCGGTCGATCACGGCGTGCAGAGCCCGGTGCACGTGCAGCAGCATCCCGTTGCGCCGGCACCACTTGGCTAGCGTGGTCTGCGCGGCGAAGCCGCCGACCAGGTAGTCGTGCATGATGATCGGCGACCCGAGCTCGCGGGCGAACTCGGCCCGCTCCAGCATCTGCTCGCAGTCCGGCGCGGTCACGTTCAGGTAGTGCCCCTTGCGCTCGCCGGTCTCCTGCTCGGCCTTGCCGACCGCCTCCATCACGAACTGGTAGCGGTCCCGCCAGCGCATGAACGGCTGGCTGGTGATGTTCTCGTCGTCCTTGGTGAAGTCCAGGCCGCCGGCAGCAGCTCGTAGCAGGCCCGGCCGTAGTTGCGGGCGGACAGGCCGAGCTTGGGCTTGAGGGTGGCACCGAGCAGCGGCCGGCCGTACTTGTTCAGCCGGTCCCGCTCGACCTGGATTCCGGTTGGCGGTCCCTGGAAGGTCGTGACCAGGGCGACCGGGATGCGCAGGTCCTCCAGCCGCAGTGCCCTGATCGCCTTGAAGCCGAACACGTTGCCGGTAATCGAGGCCATCATCGAGGAGACCGAGCCCTCCTCGAACAGCTCGAGCGGATAGGCGATGTAGGCGATGAACTGGTCGGTCCGGCCCGGGACCGGTTCCAGCTCGTAAGCCCGGGCCTGGTAGCGCTCGACCGTGGTCAGCCAGTCGGTCCACACGCTGGTCCAGGTCGCGGTCGAGGACTCGGCCGCCACCGCGGCCGCGGCCTCCTCGGGGGCTACCTCGGGCTCCGGAACCACCCGGAAGGCGGCCAGGACATCGGTATCGCGCGGCCGGTAACCGGGAGTCCAGTAGATCTCCCGGTACTCGCGCACTCCTGCCTCGAACATGCTTCGGACACTACGGGGCCGATGATGGGGATAAGAGGCCCAGCTTTTCGATGATTCATAGGTTTCCGTCTATGGTTTTACCGCGACGGCGCCGCCGCCCAGGGCACCGTCACGGATGGCCAGGCGGGCCAGATCCGAGCGGAGGAACTCGGCGAACGCCTGCACGGCGGGCCGCCGGGGCCCGGATGCGGGCAGCAGCACGAACCAGGAGCGCCGGAGCGGCGTCCCCGGCACCGCGATCTCGCGCAGTGTCCCGTCGGCCAGTTCCCCGGCCACGGCCAGCCGCGAGATCAGCGTGACGCCCAGCCCGACCGCGAGCCCTTGCTTGATCGCGCCGTTCGAGCCGAGCGTGAGCAGTTCAGGCCGTCCGGCCTCGGCCGGGGCGCCGCCGCCGAGGCCGAGGTCGGCGAGCAGCCGCTCGGTGGCCAGCCGGGTGCCCGATCCCTCGCCGCGCAGCAGCCACGGGGTCGCGGCCAGGTCGGCGGGGACCTCCTTGCCGACAACGATCAGCTCGTTGGCGAAGAACGGGGAGCCCGCGAGGGACCGGCCGCCCGGGCGGCCGCCGATCCCGATGTCGGCCCGCCGCGACTCGAGCCGCTCGAACACCGAGGCCCGGTTGCCCACCTCGAGCAGGACGCTCGTGCCCGGACTGACCTGCCGGTACGCGCGGATCAGGGTGGGGGCCAGGTACTCGCCCGCGGTGTTCACGGCGGCCAGCCTGATCCGTGAGCGCTCGGGCCGGGCGGCCTCCCTGGCCGCGCCGCGGCCCTGCTCGATCAGGCCAAGGGCCTAGGCCGCGTACGGCGCGAACGCCTCGCCGGCCTCGGTCAGCCTGACCCCGCGGCCGTGCCGCTCGACCAGGGCCACGCCCAGTTCACGGCCGAGGGCGGAGATCGCCGCCGACACCGAGGGCTGGCTGACACCGAGCTGGTCCGCCGCCGCGTGCACGCTGCCGGCCCGGCGGACGGCCAGGAAGCTGCGGATCTGGGTAAGCGTGATGGCCATCGCCGACCCGCCTTCCTGCTCATAGCCGATCGCCTATGGTTCAGTGTCCCGCTCTGAGGATGTTCCCGGCCTCGCGGACGGCATAGACCACGATCACGAGCGCCGCGAGCGGGTCGGCCCACCAGATCCCGGCCGCGGCGTTGAGCGCCAGCCCGGTCAGCACCGCGACGGCCAGGATCCCGTCGGCCAGCGTGACCTTGCCCTCGGTGATCAGCACCTGGTTGCCGAGGGCCCGGCCGGCCCGGGTCTTGCCGGCGGCGAGTGCGAACATGACGGCGGCGGTGATCGCGGTCCAGGCGATGCCGGGCGGGCTGGGGGCGGGGCGGTAACGCGCCGCGAGCACGACGGCCGACTGGATGGCCAGGTACAGGGCCAGCGCGCAGAAAGCGACGCCGATCAGCCGGAGCGCGCGGCGCTGGCGTTCTTCGCCGGTGCCGGACAGCTCCCACAGGACCACGGTGCTGGCGCCGATCTCGATCAGCGAGTCCAGTCCGAAGCCGGCCAGCGCGACCGACCTGGCGGCGATCGCGGCCAGGGCAAGCACCACCATGCCGACCACGTTCCAGCCGAGCGTGATGACCTCCAGCACGCGGCCTCGGCGCAGCATGGCCACAGTGTGGCAGGGATTTGGGCGCGTCCGACGCCGGGTCGACGCCGACCATTACCTCGGCTCCACCCGCGCGAACGGTTCACCTTCCTGACCCGCGGCCGTCGGCTGGCCGTGATCGCTACGTCGCGTCGCCCGGCCGATCGCTCATTGCCGCCGCGAACGACACAGGCACGATGCCCTGATGCTATGAGCTATGATTTGAGATGTTCGTCCGTATTTCTGGCCTCAGTGGCCTGGCAAAAAGGGGCAGCCAGGAGACTATCTGATGTCGGCATGCCAGACTGCGCAGAACGGGTCCTTGACCGAAGCGGTCTGCTGCCGCCGTCAAGGCCCGGTCGCTGAGTCCCGGAGGAGAGCGTGAACATGAGCAGGGGGCAGACGTCCACGGTCGCCTGGGCGCCGAACATGGCCGTCGAGACATGCTGGATGTGCGGGGTCCGGATGCCAGCGGACCAGATGGTCCCCGACGGCGGCAACGCCTGCGCTGACGTTCGCTGGTACTGCCACGACACCGCGTCTTGCACGCAGCGCTGGACGACCAGGATGCGGGACGGCCGCCCGTCCTGGTAGAGCGGTCAGGAGGGCGGGGCGGCCGGGAGCGCGGGGTGGTCAGGGAGCGCGGGGTGGTCAGGGGTGCGGGGCAATATCGGCGCGCACGGTCACCCAGCGCGTCTCGGTGAACGCATCGAGGTTGGCCGGGCCGCCGAACCTGGCCCCGGTGCCGGAGGCCAGCACGCCGCCGAACGGGACGTTGGGCTCGTCGTCGACGGTCTGGTCGTTGATGTGGACGATCCCGGTCGGAATGCGGAGGGCCAGGTCCAGGCCGCGCATCACATCGCGGGTGAGGATGCCGAGGGACAGCCCGTACTCGCTGTCGGCGGCCAGCTTGACGGCCTCCTCGGCGGTGCCGAAGGAGACGACCGGCGCCACCGGCCCGAAGACCTCGTTCGCGTAGGCCGGCATCCCTGGCGCGACCTCGGCCAGAACGGTGGGCCGATAGAACAGGTCCTGGTAGGTGCCGCCGGCCGCCAGCCGGGCCCCCGCATCGACGCTGGCCGTGACCAGGTCGTGGATCTTGTCCCGCTGGCGCTCGTCGATCACCGGACCGAGCGAGACCTGGCCGGACGCCGGGTCGCCGACCGGCAGATGCGTGGCCGCCACGGCCAGCCCGGCGACGTAGTCGTCGTAGACGGCCTCGTGCACCAGGTGCCGCCCGGTGGTCATGCAGATCTGTCCCTGGTGCAGGAGCGAGCCCCACGCTCCGGCCGCGACGGCGCGGTCCAGCACGCCGGCGGTCACCGCCGAGGTCGCCCCGCACGTCGTGGAGGCGTTGAAGCTCGACGACGGCGGACCGCTCTGGGCGTCCTTCGGCGGTTCAGCGGGCACGGTCTACCCGCCGTGACCGGCTCGCGGGGGCCGCCGGCCCGGCCAGTACCCGAATGACCGTTTAGGTGAGCAGCTAACCGGAAGGAACAACACCATGGAAGTCAGCGCACGCAACCAGCTGGCCGGAACCGTCAAGGACGTCAAGTCCGGCGCGGTCATGGCCGAAGTCACCGTGACCGTCGACCCGGGAGCGGTCACTGCCGCGATCACCGACTCGTCGCGGGAGCGGCTCGGGCTGAAGTCCGGCGACCGCGTCTCGGTGGTCATCAAGGCCACCGAGGTCATGATCGCCAAGGGCTGACACCCGGCTGAGCGCGGCCGGCCGGCCGTCACGGGCCGCGGCCGGCCGCCCGCAGGCCAGGCGATCAGGCGATCACTCCCTTGGTAAGCAGGAAACAGCCGTACGGGCGGGCCTCTGAGGTCGAGATCACCGCGAACGCATCGCGGGTCCTGGCGTAGAACGCCGACCGCTCCAGCGACCTGACCGCGACCGGCCGCCCGTGCGCCTGCCCGGCCACCTCGGCGAAGTCGCGCTGGACACCGGGGATCTCGTCGGGGAAGCCGACAACCTGCATCCTGGTGACCGGCTCGGCCACGAAGGTGTCGAGCGGGAACACGGTCAAGATGGCCTGGGCGGCGCAGATTAGGTTGGCGCCATCCAGCCTGGCCAGCCGCTTCGCCGTCGCGGTGGCCGGGAAGTTACGGTCGACCAGGGCCAGCTCGTCGCCGTGGCCCATCGCGGCCAGGATGTACAGCACGTCGGCATTGAGCAGCGCCGGTATCCCCTTGAGCACGTCGTCCTCCCGCCATGGCCGTCTGCGGCTCAGCCCTTCAGCGCCCCGGCGGTCAGGCCGCTGATGAACTGCCGTTGCGCCACCAGGTAAAGGAGCACCACGGGCGCGGTCACGATGCTGAGCGCCGCGAACAGCTCCGGGTAGTTCGTGCTGTGCGCGGTGGTGAAGTTGACCAGTCCGAGCGGCAAAGTCTCCAGGTTCTGCTGGTGGATCAGCACGCTGGCCATCAGGTACTCGTTCCAGACGCTGGTGCCGGTAAAGATCAGCAGGGTCGCCAGCCCGGGTTTGGCCAGCGGCAGCACGATCTTGACGAACGCCTTGAACCGGTTGCAGCCGTCGATCAGCGCGGCCTCCTCCAGCTCGGCCGGGATCGACTGGAAGAACGAGTACATCAAGAAGATGCCGAACGGGAGGTTCTGCGCCGCGTAGACCAGGATCAGGCCGGTCCTGGTGTCGAACAGGCCCAGGCTGACCTCGGTGGTCAGCACCGGCACGGCGGTCACCCCGAACGGGATCATGATCCCGGCGAGCATGAAGTAGTAGATATACCGCCGCAGCGGGAATTCGACCTTGGCGAACGCGTAGCCGGCCATCGAGCACAGCGGCAGCGTGAGGATCAGCGTCCCGGCCGTGGCGATGAGGCTGTTGATGAACTTCTGGCCGAGCTGGACCTCGTTCCAGGCCAGGACGAAGTTGGACCAGCGCCAGACCTGCGGCAGGCCCCAGATGTTGGTGTAGAACTCGCCGAGTGACTTGAACGAGCCGAGCAGCATCCAGATCATCGGGTAGATGGTGAGCACCACCAGCACGGCCATGGCCAGGTAGGTGCCGGGGCTGAACGCGGCCAGCCGTCGCCGCCAGCTGCGCCGAGGCGGCGACGGCACCAGGTGCGCCGCCGCCGCGGCCGGGGCCGGGATCTGAGCCTGTGTTCCCGCGGTCATCGCGGTTGCTCCCGGCCCCGCGTCATGATCGCGAGCTGGACCGCGCCGATGATCGCGACGCCCACGAACAAGATCATGCTCATCGCGTTGGCCAGCCCGACCTCCTGCGCGTTGAAGGCGGTGGACACGATGTAGGTGAGCGCGACCTGGGTCGAGTTCAGCGGGCCGCCGCCGGTCATCACGTAGACCACGTCGTAGTTCGCCACGAAGGCGCCGGTCAGCGCGAGCAGCGTGCTGAACGCGATGACCGGCCTGATCGACGGCACCGTCACCCGCCAGAACGTGGCCCACCGGCCGGCTCCGTCGATCGCGGCCGCCTCGTACAGCTCCCTGGGCACGCTCTGCAGCGCGGCCAGGTAGAGCACCATGTGGAAGCCGGTCCACTTCCACACGTCCACCCACATCACCGACCACAGGGCCAGGTGGGGATCGCTCAGCCAGCCGGGTTCCATGCTGCCGAGCCCCACGCTCTGCAGCAGCTTGTCGGCCAGGCCGAAGGTCGGGTTGAAGATCCACGACCAGAGCACGCCGACCACGACGAAGGAGAAGATCACCGGCAGGAATCCGGCCGTACGGAAGAACGACCGCCCGCGCAGCTTGCGGTTCAGCAGCAGGGCCAGGCCAAGGCCAAGCGCATTCTTGACGATGGTGACGACAATCGCGTACTCGAACGTGTTCCGCAGCGACAGCAGGAAGACCGGGTCCTGCAGCGCGTACTTGTAGTTCTTCAGCCCGAACCAGGTCATCGTCGGGGACAGGCCGTCCCACTGGTACAGGCTGACGAACGCGCCCCTGAACAGGGGATAGATCACGAAGACGACATACAGCAGCAGCGCCGGGGCGACCATGACCAGTCCGAACAG
>JBPCKO010000197.1:0-5542 GCA_051004215.1 Streptosporangiaceae bacterium
CCCACGGGATGAAGCGTACCGAGTCCGTGTCGCCAGCGCGGTCGCCCCGGACGGCGGCGGCCGCGGTCGGGTGACGGCGGTACTCGATAGCATCCGTTGCGTGGAGAACGCCTTTTATGAGCCGGCCGGCAACGGGGTCTTTGGTTCCACGCCCGCGACGGCGGGGCCGTGGTCCCCGGACGCTCAGCACGGCGGTCCGCCGGCGGCGCTGGCCGCGCGGGCCATCGAGTTGCACGAGCCGGACGAGCGGCAGCGCCTGGCCAGGGTCAGCATCGACATCCTCCGGCCGATCCCGGTGCAGCCGCTCTCGGTCTTCACCAGGACCGTCCGGCCGGGACGGCGGGTCACGCTGATTGAGGCCATGGTCGAGGCCGGCGGCCAGGAAGTGCTGCACGCGCGCGGGTGGCGGATCGAGCGGCCCGCGGGCAAGGTGCCGGAGATCGCCGACGGGCAGGCGCCGCCGCCGGTTCCGGCCGAGGGGGACGGGTTCCCGCCGATGATCTTCCAGCGCGAGGAACACGGCTATCTCGCCTCGATCGAGTGGCGGTTCCTGCCGGGCGGGCCTGGCTGGGTCGACGTCTCCGCCGACGGCGCATCCATCTCGGGGATCGCAGCTCCCGGGCCAGCCGGAGTACCGGGCCAGGGAGAACTCCCGGCCCTGGCCCAGATGCGATCGGCCTGGACCAGGCCCCGGATCCCGTTGCTGGCCGGCGAGGAGTCTTCGCCCATGGAGCGGACCCTGCTGGTCGCGGACTCGGGCAGCGGCGTGAGCGCGGCGTTGCCGCCCGCCGAGTACCTCTTCATCAACGTCGACCTGACCTTGACCCTGCCCCGGGACCCGGCCAGCGACTGGATCCTGCTCGAAGCCGCGACGGCGATCGGAGCGGACGGGACCGGGATGGCGCTGACCCGGCTTTCTGACCCCATCGGCCCCTGCGGACGCGCTCTGCAGACCCTGCTGGTCGCGCCCCGGTAACCGGGCGCGACAGGTTCCGGCCTGACCTGGTTCGACGCGGCCCGCCAGTGGCTACCAAATGTGATCTGCGTCACGTAACCTAGCGCCGTCTGAACCGGACGGCGGCCGAGAACGTAATCACTGCTATATCGCTCTGCCCGCGATCGCGCGGGCCAGGCGGGCCGCACCACCAGGGAGGGTTCCGCATGTCACGCTCGCTGTACAGGTCCTTGATTGGCGGACTGGCGCTGCTTGCCGCGATGGTCGCCGGCTGCTCGTCCAGTCACGCGCCGTCGCATCACCACACGGCGACGCACTCGTCGAAGCCGACCTCCAGCAGCGGCGGTGGGGGCGCGATCCCGCAGAACAATGGCGGCGACCACGACGGCGACAACAACGGCGGTCCCAGCGATGGTGACGGCAACCACTGACCGGCGACCGGTGCGAACGTCCGGTGCGATCGCCGCGGTTGCCGCGGCGATTGCGCTCGCCGGATGCCAGTCCGCGCCATCAGCAGCTGGGCCGGGCAGTAGTTCCGGCCGTGATCACAAGGTGCCGCCGGTCCGCGCGCTCATGGCCCGGCGCGCGCCCGCGGGATGGCCGACGGCGAGCCTGCTCGGCGGCAAGGCGGTGGTCGCGTACCCGCCCGCCATGCGCAAAGTGGAGAGCGACACCGGGGCCGTCTCGGTCGCCCAGTTCACCGGCTCAGGGACATACGTGAAGTACCTCAACGCCACGCCCCAGCAGGGCGGCGAGACGCTGGCCGACTGGCCGAGGTTCCGGATCGGCCATCTGACCGACGACGACGCCTCGTCGGCCCGGCTGATCGCCGAGAGCCACGGGGTCAAGTTCCTTGGCGGAACCGGGACCTGCGTCATCGACACCTACGTCACCAAGATCAAGTCGCATCATTTCACCGAACTGGCGTGTTTCGTCCGCGGGCCGAGTACGGCCAGCGTCCTTGTCGCGGCCGCGCCGACGGCCGACTGGGCCAGCCAGTCCCCCGTCCTGATGCGCGCCGTCGCCGCCTACCAGGTCCGCTGACGCGGAAGGAGCACACCGTGACCGGACAGACCACATCGGAGCCGGTGAACGCCGCGCCCGGCGGCCGGGGGCGAGGGCCGCTGTCTGACCTGGCGTTCGGGGCCCTGTCCAGGCGGCGGCCCGACCTGGGCCGGGGAACGCGGCTGTTCGTGCCCGCGCTGCTGCTGCGGCTGGCCGGAGCGGGCCTGCTGGCCTGGATCGGCTGGGTGCACTGGGTGCTCTATCACTACGAGGGCTACCACTTCATTCCCACCGACGGCCCGTTCTTCCTGATCGACGCGATCGCCGGGGTCGTGCTCGCGGTCGTGTTGCTGGCCTGGCCGCGGCCGCTGGCCGGCCTGGTCTCGGCCGGGTTCACGGCCGGAACGATCCTGGCCCTGCTGGTCGCCCTGACCGTCGGGCTGTTCGGGTTCCCCGAGACCCTGTCGGCCCACTACGTCGTGCTGGCCCTGGTTGTCGAGTCCGTCGCGCTGCTCGTGCTGCTGGCCTGGACCCTGCTGGCCGCCCGGGCCGTTCCGCCCCGGCCCCGGCGCGTCCGCGACGAGACCGGCTGGCGGTCCCGAGGCCGGCGCGGGCCCGACTGAGCGGCGTGCATCCCAGCTTGTGCGCTGCGGCTACGCTGGCACCGTGCCCGCGGCTGAGCGGGCATCGTGCTGCGACGACGCAGCGCAGGGGCTAGGAGGAGTGACCGATGACCGCCGTCGAGCTGCAGGACGCCTACAACGTCCGTGACCTCGGCGGGCTGCGCACCAAGGACGGCCGCCGGACCAAGCACGGCGTGATCTACCGCGGCGATTCGCTCGACAGCATCACGCCCGCGGACGCCAGCGTCCTGTTCGACAAGCTGGGCATCGGCACGATCGTGGACCTGAGGACCAGGGCCGAGACGGAGCTGAGCGGCCTGGTGTTCCCGGTCCAGCGGTACCGCTTTTCGGTCTTGGTCGAGGGTCGTCTCGGGCACGAGCCGTTCCCGTCGGACGACCCGGTCGAGCTGGCCAAGGTCTACCTGAGCAACCTCCAGGGCGGCCGGGCGGCGGTCAAGGGCACGTTCGACGTCATCGGCAGCAACCTGCGGGCCGGGGTCGCGACGCTGTTTCACTGCGCCGCCGGCCGCGACCGGACCGGGATCATGGCCGCGCTGCTGCTCGGCCTGGTCGGCGTGACCGACGGCCAGATCGCCGTCGACTACGTGCAGAGCAACCGGAACGCGCGCCGGGTGACCAAGAAACTCGCCGAGAACCCGCTGTACGCGAACCATGAGTCGCACAAGCGCGAGGTGATCCTGCTCGACGAGCGCACCATCCTCGGCCTGCTGCGGCTGCTGCGCGAGCAGGACGGCGGCCCGCGCCAGTTCTGCCTGGACAGCGGGGTGAGCGAGGAGACGATCGCGACCATCGAGGACGGGTTTGTCGCCACCTCGCCCGAGCTCAGGGGCGCCTGACAGCCCGTCCCGCGGGCCCCGCTCGACGCCCGGGGCGGGGCTTGACGCCGCCGAGGCGGCGGTCGGGACGGCGCTGCGGGCCGAACCCGGTCTCGTCGTGCTCACCGGCGGCCAGACCGGCGTCGACACCCTGGCGGCCCGGGCCGCGCTGACGGCTGGCCTGGCCGTGCACCTGGCCTTTCCGCGCGGGCTGCGGCAGGAGGACGGCCCCGTCACGGCGGACCGGCTGGCCGAGCTTCGCGGCGCCGCGCTGCATGAGCTTCAGGCCGCCGGGTTCGCCGCCCGGACCTGGACGTGCGCCCGCCTCGCCGACGCGGTGATCCTGATCGATCCGGCCGGCGGCGACGGCTGCGCCGAGACGGTCAGGGCGGCCGGTCAGCTTGGCCGGCCGCTGCTCGACCTGACCGCGTTCTCGGGCGGCCCGCCGCGCGGAGCGGAACGACGGCCAGGCGTTGCGCGGGGGCCGTCCTGGCCGCGCGCCGCCGTCCGGTCGCCCGTCACTTCCTTTCTCAGCCAGAACTCCCCTCGCGTCATGCTCCTCGCGGGATGCCGGGGCAGCCTGCTGGGCGCATCCGGAGGAACCGCCGCCGTGGCCGCCGTGCTCGAAGACGTGATGTCGGCACTGGCCGATGTGGCCCGCGGGCGGCCGGGCCGGCCGCCTGCCGGACCACGGGCCTGAGTCAGGGGTGAATATGGGTCAATCGTCCGGTGGTTCGCCCCAGTCGACGTTGACGGTCTCCGCGCTCTCGCGGTGCTTCTCCAGCCAGCGCCGGGCGAACGGGCACAGCGGCACGACGGTGAGTCCTTCGGCCGCGGCCCGGTCCACCGCGGCCCTGACCAGGTCGCCGCCCGCGCCCTGGCCGCTCATCGCGTCCGGGACCTCGGTGTGCACCAGCACCAACCGGTCGGCGCGCCGCCGGTAGACCAGCTCGGCCAGGGCGCCGTCCTCGTCCAGCTCGAACCGGGATTCGGCGCGGTTGTCGGTCACCCTCTCGTCCGCGTTCATTCCACTATGGTCGCATCGCCGGCCAGCCGGCTCTCGGGCCGGACCGGCGGTCCTGGCGAACCGCCGGGGCTGCGGGCCGCGAGCAGGACCTCCGCGCCCACGGGCGTGAACCCGGCCGCCAGGAATGCCCGCACGCTCGCCGCATTGGCCGGGGCGACTTGGGCCCACAGCGGTTCGCCGGCCGGGATCAGGTGCCGGGCGGCCGTTGCCAGCGCCCGGCCCAGGCGGCGTTCGCGGCGGTCAGGGTCGACCTCGATCGCCGCCTCCCAGCGGCCCGCGACGCCACGGCCGAGCAGCACGACGCCGCCGTCGGTCTCCCAGGCCCTGACGTCGTCGCGGT
Organism: Streptosporangiaceae bacterium; assembly: GCA_051004215.1. Classification (GTDB taxonomy): domain Bacteria; phylum Actinomycetota; class Actinomycetes; order Streptosporangiales; family Streptosporangiaceae; genus Chersky-822. The sequence continues at coordinate 4,787 of JBPCKO010000197.1, forward strand.
AAGTGAAGGCCCGCTCGACCCGCGGATGCCCGGCCCGCAGATGTTCGGCCCGCAGATGTTCGGCCCGCAGTTGTTCGGCCGGGCGCTGACCAGCGCCGAGATCCAGCGGGGTCAGCTCGACCGGCGGTTCGCCGGGCAGGCGTTCGGCGACGCACAACAGGTCGATGCTGCCGGCGACCCGCCCGGTACAGGTGCAGAGCGCGTGCAGGAACGGCGGCTGCAGCGGAGCGCCGAGATCACCGTGCGGGAGTTGCGCCCTGACCCAGTCCTGGTCAACGTCGGCGAACACCACGGTGTGCGCCGTGAACCCGAGCACGCCTGCGTCCCGCGCCGACGGTTGCGGCAGAACGGTAACCCCGCCATCGGCGGGCGGAAACCTCCCGCCGGCGGCATCAGCCAGGACCGCGGCCAGCCGGCCCGGCGCTGACTCGCCCACGCCACCACTCATCCCTCGAATCCCGTACGCCGCTCTCCGCGAACCCGCGTACGTCCGTCGCCGCGAACCCGCGTCCGCAGCGTCCCGCGAGCCCGTACGCCCGTCTGGCCAACCCTCGTACGCCCTCCCCGCGAGCCCTCGCGTACGCCAACACCGGACTCTGAATCTATGGGTAGACCTACTTGTCTATAGCAATAACAACTCAACCCAGTAAGTCAGAGCGGGGGCGGCCGGCCGCCCGGGCCCCCACAGCTGCGTCTGGGCGGAGACCAGACCCCCCGCCACCCCCACCGCAGCCTGGTCGAGGACAGCCCGAGCAC
>JBPCKO010000198.1:0-4472 GCA_051004215.1 Streptosporangiaceae bacterium
CTCCGGTCCCGGCTGCTGGGTCGGCCGCTGCGGTGCGAGCGGGCCCTCCGGCCACTGTGGTCCCGGCCGCCGGGCCACGCATTACTGACCCGGCCGACCGGGTTGCGGCCGGGCCCGGGCGGCAGCGGATCCCGGCCGCGGACGGGGGCAGCCAGGAGACGTCCGGTTCCTGGGAGGTGCGGATCGCGAGCGACGCGGACCTGCACGAGTTCGCGCTGCGGGTGCTCAAGCTGGCCGGCAACCCCAGGCAGCGCCGCGATCTCGTCGCCGGGCGGATCAGGTTCCGGCTGGCCGGGCCGCCCGAGGCGGCCGGGCCGCGGGCCGTGCACCGGGTCGACAGGGGCGCGGTGACCGAGCGCACCGTCGCCGCGGCCGCGGCCGCGGGAGCGCGGCTAGTGCTCGGGCCGCGGGCCGTGCTGACCCCGCTCGGCAAGGACAAGGCACGGGCGCTCGGCGTCCCGGTCGAAAAGGAGCGGTGATGCTGCAGGGAACGGTCGTGGGCAACGTCTGGTCGACCAAGCGGATCGACGGCCTGCCGAATGGCGCCTTCCTCGAGGTCGAGGTGACCGGCTCGGGGGACCGCCTGGTCGCGTTCGACGTGCTCGGCAGCGGCCCGGGGGAGCGGGTGCTGATCGCCCAGGGCTCGGTCGCCTCCGGCTGGCTACCGGACCGGCCGCCGGTCGACGCTCTGATCATCGGCTCGATCGACGAGCCGTCGGCCCCGCCCGCCGCCCGGGCCGGCGGCGGGGGCCGGCCCGCCAGGTCCACGAAGCCGGGCCCGTCTCGCGCTTCCCGATAGTTCGCGAATCCAGGAGGGAACCCGATGGCAACCAACGCGCTCGGCATGATCGAGACCAAGGGCTATGTGGCCGCGCTAGCGGCCGCCGATGCCATGGTGAAGGCGGCGAACGTGGTCATCGTCGGCCGCCAGGAGGTCGGCGACGGCCTGGTCGCCGTGATCATCAACGGCGACGTCGGCGCAGTCAAGGCGGCGACCGAGGCCGGGGCCGAGACCGCGGCCAGCGTCGGCGAACTGGTCTCGGTGCACGTGATCCCGCGCCCGCACGGCGAGCTCGGCAAGCACTTCGTGGTCTCCGAATGACCGCAGCCCGTGCGGGGCGGCCTCGGCCGGGACCGCCGCCGCCCATGGGCCTGCCGTGACCACCGCCGTCGGCACCAGCATCGAGCTGCGGGTCTACCTGCCGATCGCGGGGCTGCGGCGGCAGTTCGCGGCCTATCTCGGCACGCCCACCAGGGCCCGCGGCTACCCGGCGGCCGAGGGCGACCACGCCCTGATCGTCGAGGTGGCGCCCGGCCTGGCCATCGAGCGGGTGACCGACCTGGCCCTGCGGGCCGAGCCGACCGTCGAGCCGGGCATCTTGTTCGTGGAACGGCAGTTCGGCGTGCTTGAGGTGCACTCGCCGAGTGCGGCGGCAACTGGCCGGGCCGGCCAGGCGATCCTGGCCGGGCTCGGCCGGACCGCGTCCGACCAGCTCAGGCCGGAGCTGCGGTACCTGGACATCATCACTGGCGTCACCGACCAGCAGGCCGTGATCATCAACCGGTCGCGCCAGGCGTCGATGCTGCTGCCTGGCCAGTCACTGCTGGTCTGCGAGCTGGCCCCGGCGCTGTTCGCGGCCGTGGCGGCGAACGAGGCCGAGCAGGCGGTGCCGGAGAACACACTGGTCGACGTGACCATGATCGGCGCCTCCGGGCGGCTGTACATCGGCGGCACGACCACGGGCGTAACCACGGCCGCGGCCAGGATCGAGCAGCTGCTGGCCGGCATCGAGGGGCGGGACCGGTGAGCGCGGCCGACCACTCGCAGGAAGCCGTGCTGCGCGGCTACGACCCGTTCGCGCGGGCCGCGCTCGCGCCGTACGGGTTCCCCGACGACGCTCACATCGCCTTGCTCAGCCTGTCGGAGAACGCGACCTACCGCATCGACGACCTGGCCGCCGGCCGGACCGCGGTGCTGCGGGTGCACCGCACCAGCTACCACGAGCCCGGCGCGGTCGCCTCCGAGCTGGCCTGGATGCAGGCGCTGCGCGCCGACGAGGGCCTGCTCACCCCGGCGGTGTACGCCGCGGCCGACGGCCGGCAAGTGGTGGACGTCACCATCGGCCCGCTGACCAGGCAGACCGTGCTGTTCCAGTGGCTGCCGGGGCGCGAGCCGCCCGAGGACGGCCTGGCCGGCAAGTTCGAGCTGCTCGGCGAGATCTGCGCCCGCATGCACGGGCATTCACGCAGGTGGCGGCGGCCCGCCGGGTTCGTGCGGTTCGGGTGGGACTTCGATTGCTGCGTCGGCGAGACCCCGCGCTGGGGCCGCTGGCAGGACGGCATCGGCGTCGGCCAGGCCGAGCTGGCCGTGCTCGCCCCGGCGGCCGCGCTGATGCGGCGGCGGCTGGACACGTACGGGCGGGGGCCCGACCGGTTCGGGCTGATCCACGCCGACGTCCGGCTGGCCAACCTGCTGGCCGACGGCGACGCGATCCAGGTCATCGACTTCGACGACTGCGGTTTCGGCTGGTTCCTGTTCGACCTGGCCACCGCGGTCAGCTTCATCGAGCACGACCCCCGGGTGCCCGCACTCTGCGACGCCTGGGTGCGCGGGTACCGGGCCGTCCGGCCGCTGTCGGCCGCCGAGGAAGCGGAGATCGGCACGTTCGTGCTGCTGCGCCGGCTGCAGCTGGTCGCCTGGGTCGGTTCGCACCGGTTCGCCGACGCCGCGCTCGAACTGGGCCCGGGCTTCACCCAGGGAGCGTGCGAGATCGCCGAGCGCTACTTGTCGTCGTACGGTTAGCCGCACCGCACGGGCCCGGCCCGGCGCCGGGCCCGTTCAGCCCTCACCCTCATTTGTCAGGAGCATGTGATGTTCGATTCGATCCGCGGCCGGTCCGTCCTGGTGACCGGCGGTACCAAGGGAATCGGCCGGGGAATCGCGGCCGGCTTCGCGAATGCCGGGGCGAGGGTCGTGGTCACCGGACGGGACGCGGCCGCCGGCGCGCAGGCCGCCGGGCAGCTCAGCGAGGAGGCGGCTAGCCTGAGCCCGGCCGGCGGCGCGGTCAGCTACGCGGCCGGAGACGTCAGCGACCAGGCGAGCTGCGCCCACGTCGTGGCCGAGGCGGTACGGCGGCACGGCGGCCTGGACGTGGTGTGCGCCAATGCGGGCATCTTCCCGGCCGCGTCGCTGGCCGAGATGACGCCGGCCGACCTGGACCAGGTCCTGTCGGTGAACCTGAAGGGCACGTTCTTCATCGTGCAGGCGGCGTTGCCGGCCCTGGCCGAGTCCGGGCACGGCCGGGTCATCCTGACCTCGTCGATCACCGGGCCGGTGACCGGCTTCACCGGCTGGTCGCACTACGGGGCCAGCAAGGCCGGGCAGCTCGGCTTCATGCGGTCCGCCGCGCTGGAGCTGGCCAGGTCCAACGTCACGGTCAACGCGGTGCTGCCCGGCAACATCAAGACCGAGGGCCTGGACGATCTCGGCGCCGAGTACCTGGCCAGCATGGAGGCGTCGATCCCGCTCGGCCGGCTCGGCAGCGTGGCCGACATCGCGAACGCCGCGCTCTTCCTCGCCTCGGACGAAGCCGGCTACATCACCGCGCAGACGATCGTGGTCGATGGCGGTCAGACCGTACCCGAGTCGCTGGAAGCGATGGGGTGAGCCAGCGAGCCGACCAGGCCGAACCGCGGCTGGTCGACGAGGCCAGGCACCGCCTGCTGGACAGGATCTCTTCCGGCGCGCTCCGTCCGGGCGACAAGCTCGGCACCGAGCGGAAACTGGCCGCCGAGCTGTCGGTGAGCCGGTCGACGCTGCGCCAGGTGCTGGCCGTGCTGGCTCAGGCCGGCGTGGTCCGGCGGGTACCCGGGCGGGCCGGGGGCACCTTCGTGGCCCGCACCAAGGTGGACCGCGATCTGTCGGTGATCGTCGGGCTGCCCGAGTACCTGCGCAGGCAGGGATTCGTGGCCGGCACCCAGGTGCTGTCGGCCACGATGACCGGCGCTGATGACCTGACCGCGATCCAGCTGGAGATCACGCCCGGCGCGCTGGTTGTCGACATCGTCAGGATCAGGCTCGCCGACGCGGTGCCGATCTCGCTGGAACGGGCCAGGTTCCCGGCCGACCGGGTACCCGGGCTGCTCGAGCGGCCGCTCGGCGGATCGATCTATGACCTGCTCGGCGCCGAGTACGGGATCAGCCCGCTGGACGTGACCGAGCACCTGGAGGTGGTCCAGGCCAGCCCGGACGAGGCCGCGCTGCTCGGCGTGCCCGACCGGGCTCCGCTGCTCGCGATCACCAGGACCTCGCGCGCGGCCGACGGGGTGCCCTTCGAGTACTCCAACGACCTGTTCAGGGCCGACCGCACCTGCGTGACCTTCCGTACCAGGGCGGACCGGGCCCAGATCACCGGGCGGCCGCCCGGTGAGCACGCGGGCGCACCGCGGCCGTCACCGGTGCCGTCGTGACC
>JBPCKO010000199.1:0-3716 GCA_051004215.1 Streptosporangiaceae bacterium
GACCGCTCTTTCTCGCTGCCTGCTTGCGTTGTCGCGGCCCTCCCACCGGGCGCCGGCCGGGCTGACCCCCAGCCCGGCCGCCAGCCGCTCGGCCTCGTCCCGGCCGGGCAGACGCCCGCGGGCGCCCCGCCCGGCCGTCGAGATCGTCGCCGCCGCCAACGCCAGCCTGGCCGCCCCGGCCAGCGTGACGGCCCCCTCGGCCAGCAGCACCGCGAGGCAGCCGCAGAAGCAGTCGCCCGCGCCGGTGCCGTCCAGCACGGTCGCGGCCGGGGCCGCGATGTGCGTCGCCGCTCCGCCGTTACCCGGCACGACCAGGGCGCCGTCCCCGCCGAGGGTCACCACGACGTCGGTACCGACGGCCGCCTTGCGGGCCAGATTCGCGACGCCGTCCAGCGTGCCCGGCACGGCCGCGCCGGCGAGCAGGCCGAGCTCGGACCGGTTCGGAACGAGCACATCCACCCGGTCGAGCACCGCCTGGCCGACCGGCTCGGCCGGGGCCGGGTTCAGCACGACCAGCGTCCGCGGCCCGGCCGCGGCCACCGCGGCCTGCATCGCGGTGAGCGGGATCTCCAGCTGCACGAGCAGGACGGCCGCCGCGCCCAGGGGGGCGGCGGTGACGTCGGCCGGGATCAGCCGCCGGTTGGCGCCCGGGTCGACCAGGATCAGGTTCTCGCCCGCCTCGTCAACGGCGATCGTCGCCGTCCCGGTGCGGTCGCCCTCGGACGCGAGCACACCGCGGACGTCGATCCCCAGCCGCTCCAGGTCGGCCAGGATCGCCAGCCCGATCTCGTCGGCGCCGACCCGGCCGATCATCGCCACCTGGCCGCCGAACGCGGCCGCGGCCACCGCCTGGTTCGCGCCCTTCCCGCCGAAGGCCAGGTGCGCGGGGCCGGCCGCGACCACGGTCTCGCCGGGCTGCGGCAGGTGCGGCACCGGCAGGGTGAGGTCCGCGTTCAGGCTGCCGACCACCGCGACCAGGCCGCTCACGTCGTTGACCTGCGGACCACGAGCGATGGTGCGATCTCGCTACGCCGGGCGGCACCGGACTCGCCGCTCATCCGCGACTGCAGCAGCCTGACCGACTCGGCCGCGATCGCCTGGACCGGCTGGCGGATCGTGGTCAGCGGCGGCTCGCACAGCTCGGAGAACAAGATCCCGTCGAAGCCGGTGACCTTGATCGCCTGCGGGACCGGCACGCCGCGCTGGCTGAGCTCGCGGACCACCCCGAGCGCGATCAGGTCAGAGCCGCACACGATCGCGTCCGGCCGCGAGCGCGAGGCGGCCAGCGTGCGCGCGGCCTCGCGGCCGAAGTCAATGGCGAAGGACCCGAGCAACACCGGCCCCTCGACCAGCCCGTCCACCCTGGGCAAGGTGAGCCGGAACGCGTCCAGGCGGCTGCGGCCGGTCGAGCTGGACGGCGCGGCCGACGCGAACGCCACCTTCCGGCAGCCCTGCCCGGCCAGGTGCTCGAGGGCCAGCCGGATGCCGAGCGCGTTGTCCACCCCGACGTAGTCGGCCGGAAAGCCGTCCACCTGCCGGTCGATCTGGACGATGGGCACCGTCAGGCCGGCCCGGCGCAGCGCCGGCGCGCTCGCCTCATGGTCGGTCGGGATCAGGATCAGGCCCTCGACCTGGCGGTCGACCAGGGTCTGCAGTCGCCGGTCCTCGTCGTCGACCCGGCCGCGCGAGTCGGCCAGGATCATGTCCAGGTTCGCGTCCCGCAGCGCCGATTCCAGCGCCTCCACCAGCTCGGCGAAGAACGGGTTGCCGATCTCCGGGATCACGATGCCGGCCAGCCCGGTGGCCCGGCCGCGCAAGCCGCGGGCGAGCAGGTTCGGCCGGTAGTCAAGCCGCTTGGCCGCGGCGAGCACGGACGCGATCGCGCGTGGCGAGGCGCCGTCGGCACCGGACAGCACCCGGGAGGCGGTGGACAGCGAGACGCCGGCGGCGGCCGCGACGTCGCGGAGCCGCACGGTCGCTGGAATCGATCCCATCTCCGGCATGCCCATAGGCGTGCATCTTCTCATAGCTTGCGGGCGTGGTTCCAGTAACAGCCTGTTGCTATTGAATTGGACGCCATGCGCTGCTTGACATCGGTTTGAGAACGGGATGGAATCGTTCCCAACATGCGTCCCATCTCGCCGTTTATTCCCCCGGTCACGGACGGCAGGCCCGGGCGCATGGCATCAGCACCGGCGAGGTGAGGAGCCTCCATGCACGCAGTCAAGCGCACCGCCGCCGTGGCCCTGAGCGCCGCCGCCGCGCTGCTCGCCGCCGCCTGCTCGAACGGGACCATCTCGGCCGGGAACTCCGGCGGCGCGGCCAAGGCCGGATCCGGCTGCAAGCTGCACATGCTGGGCGAGGCGCGCAGCTCGCAGGCCGAGGCGAACGCCTGGCAGCAGGTGTTCGCGGACTTCAAGGCCAAGTACCACTGCACGGTCGTGGCCACCTGGCAGGGCCAGTTCACCGGCGTCCCCCAGCTCCTGAACGAGGCCCACCTGGCCGGCCAGACCGTCGACATCGTCACCAACGGCACCGAGATCTGGGACTTCGTCAAGTCCGGCAGCCTGATGGACATGACCAAGATGGTCAGCCCGTACCTGAACCGGTTCAGCCCGGGCACCGTCGCCCGGTTCACGCTCGGCGGCCACGTCTGGGCCGTTCCGCTGTCGGTCGAGAGCTCGTCGGTGTTCTTCTACAACGCGACCCTGTTCCACCACCTCGGGCTGACCGCGCCGACCACCTATGCCCAGATGGAGCACGTGGCCAGCGTGATCAAGGCCAGGTCCAGTGTCCAGCCCCTCGTCGAGGGCGGCAAGGACACCTGGGAATGGCCGATGTGGTACATGAACGCCTACGCCCAGACCTCGGGTAACAAGTCCATCCCCGACACGATCGCGGTGCTGGACGGCAAGCAGAAGTTCACCAGCCCGGCTTCGGTGCAGGCGTTCAGTGACGTGGCCAGCTTCGCCAGGAGCGGCCTGCTCACCTCATCCTCGCTGGCCACCGACGAGAACGGCGCGATCGCGGCCTTCGTTCAGCAAAAGGCGGCGATGATGTTCGACGGCACCTGGGCGCTGCCGCTGCTGCGCCAGGCCAAGCCGAAGTTCCAGATCGGCGTGTTCACGTTCCCGACGGTGGTGAACACCCCTGGCGTGGTCTCGCAGCCCAGCGGGGCCCCGGAGGGGGCGCTGTCGATCCCGTCCTTCATCCCCGCGGCCGACCTGCCGATGGCCAGCCAGTTCATCGAGTTCGCGACCAGGCCGCCCGAGGCCGGCAAGATCCTGGCCACCCTTGACCCGACGGTGCCATCGGTCGCGGCCGTGCCCTCCTCGAGCGATCCCCTGGCCAGCACGCTGCGCCATGACTTCCTGCCGCGGACCATCGGCTGGCTGGACTGGATGTGGCCGAGCCCGGTGACCACCTCGATGGAGAACGCGATCGAGGGCGTGCTGTTCAATCACGAGAGCCCGGCCCAGGCCGCCCAGGCCGTGCAGACTGAGCTGAACACGCTGCGCCAGCAGCAGAACTACACCTACGACTTCCTCGGCGGCTGGTCCAAGAGCCAGTGGGCCAAGGTCGAGCCGGCCAAGGTGCCGAAGATCCAGATCGCCCAGTGAGCGTGGCGACCGGCGACCCACTGGCCCCGGCGGCCGGCCGGGCCGCCGGGGTGCCGCGGCGGGGCCAGCCGTTCGGCCTCCCGCCGTGGCGCACGC
>JBPCKO010000200.1:0-4891 GCA_051004215.1 Streptosporangiaceae bacterium
GGGCCTCCCCGGCCGGCCCCCGGCGCTCGAACGCGGCGGCCGCGCGGTCCGCGGCCGCCACCGCGCCGCCGGCCGGGGTGCTCCGGGGAGGTTCACGTCGATCCCGAGCCGGATCTGGTCGCTGACCTTGAGCGCACCGAAGAACGCGGTGTACGGCTTGATCCCGAAGTCGGTCTGGCGCAGCGCCCCGGTGGCGTGATACCCGCCGCCCGGCTCGTCCCCGCTGGCACCATTCTTCGGTGTCACGGTCAGCGACAGCGGCCGGTCCTGCCCGGCCAGGCTGAGCGTCCCCGCCAGCGTCCCGCCGCCCTGGGCGTCGCGGCCGAACTGCGTGGCCGTGAAGGTCGCGGCCGGGAACTGGTCGGTGCGCAGCAGCTTGCGGGCCGTGACGGCGATCTCCCGCCGGTCCCGGTCGGTGAGTGGCTTGACGCCGCCCTTGCCTTCGCGAACCACGAGTGAGTTCATGTCGGCCCGGACCGTCAGCCCGGTCGGCGCGAGATCATCGGCGACCTCCAGTTCGGCTGACCACTGGGTGAGCGCGATGGTCAGGTCATGACCCGCCGTCGCGGCCAGCCCGTCGCGCGTAGTCAGTAAAGCGATACTGCCGCGCTCCGCGCCAAACTGTAGGCGTCCTGCGTGAACCGCCATGGCAGAACCGTAGGACACTTGTGGGCGGTCGTCTAGTGTCCGGCCCGGGTGAGGCCGGCCGTTATTCTCGGTGCGGAATACGACAATTAGCCGGGGACACCGGCCAGGGCTATTTACGGCAACGGCAAAGTGCCAAAAACCTCCTGAATTCGGCGAAGATCGCGCATTCTCGGTTCGGTCGTACCCCCGACCCACCGGCTGACGGTCTTAACCGACACCCCGAGCTGGCGTGCGGCCGCCTCCTGGGTCAGGCCCTCCCGGCGCAGCGCCACCGACATCCACTCGGCGAACGTGGCCGGCTGGCCTGGCTCGCCCAGCCTGACCGGCTCGGCCGGGCTCAGCGCGGACGGCCCGGCGTCCGCGGCCGGCCCGGTCACGGCCTGCTGCAGTTTGCGGGGGTCGAACGGGCCGCCGTGCGGCCCGGGCCCCGAGTCGGAGTGCAGCACGTCGACCTCGACGTGCTCGGGGAAGATGCGGAAGGCGACGTTGATCGAGCCGGTCGGGCCGGCCGCGTCCAGCAGCGCCCTGAACACAGTCTCGCCGACCTCCCTGGTCCCTTCCTCGGTCAGCGGCGATTCGGCCAGGCAGCGCCGCACGAAGTTGCGGATGTCGGGGATGGAGGAAGGCCGGGCCGGGAACACCTGCGAGAGCACCACGACGGGCACGACCTCGATGTGGTCTTGTGGGCGCCCGGTTCCGGGCTCGGCCATCGACGCTCCCTGGCGGACACCCGTCCCGGCTCATCCGGGTACCTACCGGAGGGTAGCGGGGTACTGCAAAGGGTAGTTGCCGGGCCGCCGATGCGGAAGCCCGGCGCCGCTCCGGCTGGCCTTTGTGATCCCGTTCGCACGGAATATGCCCGGAAATCCGGGGAACCGAGACATAACTGTCCGGACAATTGAGAGTTTCATCTTGTCGGGCGTCCGCATCAGGTTTAGCATGACCACCGTCTGGCTAAGTGAGGTGCGTTCTTGATCGTTTACCGCGAGTCAGCGCCGCGAAACGGCGTAAACGCCACCCCTCGGTTAGGTCAGCAGACGAGTAGCGGCTCCCGTCGCTATTTTGTTGCTGCGATGCCGATCTACGGCGGCGAATGGCGCGTCCGGTATGCCGGTCCGCGCCCGGATCTGGCCGGCCCTGAAGCGAGAGGATGCTTCGCAAATGGCAGCAGACACACAGGCCGGCCACGGTGCCGGCGCGGGGGCCGAGCAGGCCGACCCGCTGGTTCACATTCTCTGGATGAACGGCGGGCTCGGCTGTGACGGCGACTCGGTCGCCCTGACCGCCGCCACCCAGCCCAGCATCGAGGAGATCGTCCTCGGCGCGCTGCCCGGGCTCCCGAGGGTCGCGGTGCACTGGCCGCTGATCGACTTCGAGTGCGGCCCGGAAACCGGGGCCGACAACTTCATCGAATGGTGGCACAAGGCCGACCGGGGCGAGCTCGATCCGTTCGTGCTGGTCGTCGAGGGCTCGATCCCGAACGAGGCGATCAAGGAAGAGGGCTACTGGTGCGGGTTCGGCAACAACCCGGCCACTGGCCAGCCGATGACCACCAACGAGTGGCTGGACCGGCTGGCCCCCAAGGCAACCGCGATCCTGGCCGTCGGCACCTGCGCCACCTACGGCGGCATCCACGCGATGGCGGGGAACCCGACCGGCGCCATGGGCGTGCCCGACTACCTGGGCTGGGACTGGCGCTCCAAGGCCGGGCTGCCGATCGTGAACGTCCCAGGCTGCCCGGTCCACCCGGACAACCTGTCCGAGACGATCCTGTACCTGCTCTACCAGGTCGCGGGCCAGGCGCCGATGATCCCGCTGGACGAGGCGCTCCGGCCGACCTGGCTGTTCGGCGCGACCGTGCACGAAGGCTGCGACCGGGCCGGCTATTACGAGCAGGGTGACTTCGCGACCGAGTACGGCTCGGCCAAGTGCCTGGTCAAGCTCGGCTGCTGGGGACCGGTGGTGAAGTGCAACGTGCCCAAGCGGGGCTGGATCAACGGCGTCGGCGGCTGCCCGAACGTGGGCGGCATCTGCATCGCGTGCACGATGCCCGGGTTCCCCGACAAGTTCATGCCGTTCATGGATGAACCGCCGGGATCCCGGGTCTCCACCGCCGCCAGCACCCTGTACGGCACCGTGATCCGGACGCTGCGCGGTTTCACGGCCAAGACGGCCGACGAAGAGCCCAAGTGGCGCAAGCGCGGCGACGAGCTGCTGACCGGTTACCAGAAGAACTGGTGACCTCCGCCGGTACGTGACCCAGAACGGGAGGGATGTAAATGACCACCACGGCCGGCAGCGATGTCGTCGAGATGGCATGGGATCCGATTACCAGGATCGTCGGTAGCCTCGGCATCTACACCAAGATCGACTTCAAGCAGAAGCAGGTCGTCGAGTGCCACAGCACCTCGTCGATCTTCCGCGGCTACAGCATCTTCATGAAGGGCAAGGACCCGAGGGACGCGCACTTCATCACCAGCCGCATCTGCGGCATCTGCGGTGACAATCACGCGACCTGCTCGGTCTACGCTCAGAACATGGCCTACGGGGTGCGCCCGCCGCACCTCGGCGAGTGGATCATCAACCTCGGCGAGTCCGCGGAGTACATGTTCGACCACAACATCTTCCAGGAGAACCTGGTCGGGGTCGACTTCTGCGAGCGGATGGTCGGCGAGACCAACCCGGGCGTGCTCGAGCTCGCGAACCGGACCGAGGCGCCGCATGCCGGCGAGCACGGCTACAAGTACATCGGCGACATCATGCGCTCGCTGAACCCGCTGGAAGGCGAGTTCTACCGCGAGGCGCTGCAGGTCAGCCGGTCCACCAGGGAGATGTTCTGCCTGATGGAAGGCCGGCACGTGCACCCGTCGACCCTGTACCCGGGCGGCGTCGGCACGACCGCCACGGTGCAGCTGTTCACCGACTACCTGACCAGGCTGATGCGGTACGTGGAGTTCATGAAGCGGGTCGTGCCCATGCACGACGACCTCTTCGACTTCTTCTACACCGCCCTGCCTGGCTATGAGGAGGTCGGCCGGCGGCGCGCCGACCTGGTCTGCTGGGGCAGCCTGAACGACCCCGACCACTGTGACTTCCGGTACGAGAACATGACCGACTGGGGCCGGAAGATGTTCGTCACCCCCGGCGTCATCCGGGACGGGCAGCTGCTCACCAACGACCTGGTCGAGATCAACCTGGGCATCCGCATCCTGCTCGGCAGCTCGTACTACGAGGACTGGGAAGACCAGGAGATGTTCGTGACCCGCGATCCGCTGGGCAACCCGGTGGACCGCAGGCACCCGTGGAACCAGCACACCATCCCCAGGCCCGCCAAGCGCGACTTCGACAGCAAGTACAGCTGGGTCATGTCGCCGCGCTGGTTCGACGGCACGGACCACCTGGCCTGCGACACCGGCGGCGGCCCGATCGCCCGGCTGTGGGCCACCGCGCTCGGCGGGCTGGTCGACTTCGGCTACGTCAAGTCGACCGGCCAGAGCGTGCTGATCAACCTGCCGAAGACGGTCAGCAAGCCCGAGGTCACGTTCGAGTGGAAGATCCCGCGGGATGCCACGGGTGCGCCGCTGTCGAACGCGATCGAGCGGGACCGGGCCAGGACTTACTTCCAGGCCTACGCGGCCGCCTGCGCGCTGTACTTCACCGAGAAGGCACTGGCCGAGATCCGGGCCGGGCGGACCAAGACCTGGGAGCCGTTCTCGGTTCCCGACGAGGCCAACAGCTGCGGGTTCACCGAGGCGGTGCGCGGCGTGCTGTCGCACCACATGGTGATCAGGGGCGGCAAGATTGCCAACTACCACCCCTACCCGCCGACCCCGTGGAACGCCAGCGTCCGCGACTCTTACGGCACGCCAGGGCCCTACGAGGACGCGGTGCAGAATACGCCGATCTTCGAGGAGAACCCGCCCGACCGGTTCAAGGGCATCGACATCATGCGCGCGGTGCGCAGCTTCGATCCCTGCCTGCCGTGCGGCGTGCACATGTACCTGGGCAACGGCAAGCTCGTGGACAAGGTGCATTCGCCGCAATCGGTCATCTTGTCCACCTGACCGGCGAGAGCAGCGGCCATGACAGCGGTGTCCAAGGCCGGGGAGCGGATCGAGGAACTGATCGCGCGGCTCCGGCCAGGGGCGGACGGCACGGTGGGGGCGGGGGGGACCCCAGGCAACACACCAAAAAGCCCCCCCCCCCCTCTCCGCACGTGCCAGGGCCGAATGGGTACGCCTCT
>JBPCKO010000201.1:0-6696 GCA_051004215.1 Streptosporangiaceae bacterium
CACGGCCGGCCGTAACGGATAACCCCTGACCCGGGGTCAGGGAATGGGCCATGTGATCGACCCCCGCCCGCGCGTCTTCCTCGATGCCGCACATGAACGTGGACCTGCGCCGGCGCAGCACGGGCAGGCCCAGCGCGTACAGCCCGGGACGGTCGACCACCCCGCCTTCGTGCCGCAGATGGCCTTTGGCGTCCACCACGGGCAGGCCGAGCCAGCCGTAGTCGGGGCGGAAACCCGTGGCCCAGACGATCGCGGCGATCTCACCGCTGGTCAGGTCGAGCTGCAACCGCGCCGAAGGGGGCACCCGGGTCGGCTCGGGCCGCTCCGGCGGGCCGAACTCCGCGTCCCGCCCGCTGGGCAGGGCCCATTCGTCGAACGTGTCCAGCAGCCGCCCCAGCTTGAGGTCGGCCAGGGAGAACACGTTGCGCAAGCCGCCGGAGAACAGCGCGCGGCCGTCGCGGACCATCGCCCACCGGCCCACCAGCTCGACGCCCATCGAGGTGAGCGCGTTGAGATCGAGCGTTCGGCGCTCCGGCGTCCCGGCCAGCTGGGGCGACGGCAACCGCCGGGCCCGGCTTAGGTCGTCGATCTCGGCGTACCCCTGGTCCCACAGGCCGGACGCGTCCATCCACCACAGCACGTCACGGCCGCGGTAGGTCCGCGGCATCCGGGTGTGCTCCCCCACCGACAGCGTCACCGGGCGGCCCGACTGGCGCAGCTCGGCCGCCAGCTGCACGCCGGTCGCGGACGCGCCCACCACCAGGACGCCGCCCTCGGGCAGCTTGGCCGGGTCGCGGTAGTCGAACGGCGTCAGCTGCTCGACCGACTCCGGCACCGCCGCGCTCAACAGGGGCACCGACGGCCGGTTGAAGGCCCCGCTGGCCACGACCACGGCCCGGCAGCTGATCTCCCCCTGGTTGGTGGTCAGGTGGTACCCGTCACCGTCGGGCCGCACCGAGGTGACGTTCGTGCCGGTCCGGACCGGAGCCTGGGAGTGCGCGGCGTAGCGCTCGATGAACTCGGCGACCTGCGCCATGGTCATGTAGCCGTCGGGGTCCGGGCCTTCGTAGCGGAAGCCCGGCAGGCGGCTGAGCCAGTTGGGCGTGAGCAGCCGGAGCGAGTCCCACCGTTCGTACCGCCACGAGTTCGCCACCTCGCCGCGTTCGAGCACGACGTGGTCGATCGACCGGCCGCTCAGGAAGTGGCTTGCGGCGAGCCCGGCCTGCCCGGCGCCGACCACGACCGCGGCTATGCGTTCGCTCAAGCGACCTCAACCGTCACGTTGGTCGGGTTGGTGAGAGCGTCGAACACGGCCGAGCGCTTCTGGGACTGGGCCACCAGCGCCTCGATGTCCTCCCGGGATGCGTCCGCGTCGATCTTGAACGTCACCCGGATGTCGTTGTAGCCGTTACGGACGTCGGAGTCGGCGCCGAGGATGCCGCGGATGTCGTGGTCGCCTTCGACCGTCGACTCGACCGAGTGCAGCTGGATGCCGCGGTTCTGCGCGACGGACGCCACGCCCGCGGTCAGGCAGCTGGCCAGCCCAACCAGGAGGTACTCGATCGGCGTGATGCCGTTGTCCGTGGCCGCGAAGACGTCAGGGTGATCGGCCTCGAACACCGACTCATCCTTGTGGGTGTGCTCCTCGCCGAGGCCGAAGTAGCTCTGCACCTTGATCTGGCTGTGCACGCCGCTCTGCCAGCTGGCCGACGCGCGCCAGGTGAACTGCGCGGCCTCGGGTGCGCCCTTGAGGACCTCCCGTGCGTCCAGCAGCGCCTGCACGTTGACCCCATTGAGTGCCGTGGTCATTTCGCCCGTTCCCCTCTCGCCCATTTCCCCATTTCCCATGGGGACGATCGACAATATACCGCCCGGGACCAGCTAAGATAGCCCTCATGGTAGAGCCAGCCTCGGCGCTCGCGGCAGGCTCGGTGGGCACGATCGAAACGCAGTACCTCGACCTGCCGGATCCGGTGCGGCTCGACTGCGGGCGGGAGCTGCCCTCGGTCCGCGTCGCGTACGAGACCTACGGCACCCTGTCACCCCAGCGCGACAACGTGATCCTGGTCTGCCATGCGCTGAGCGGGGACGCCCATGCGGCCGGCTTCGCCAAAACGCCACCCCCGGAGAGCACCCGCGACGGGTTCGCGGCCGAGGATCGCGACGGCGGGTCCGGCCAGGGGCTCGGCTGGTGGGACGGGATGATCGGCCCCGGCAAGGCGTTCGACACCGACCGGTTCTTCGTCGTGTCGACGAACCTGCTCGGGGGCTGCCGCGGCACCACCGGGCCGTCGTCGGTCAACCCGACGACCGGCCGGCCGTACGGCCCGGACTTTCCCGTGGTCACGGTGGCCGACATGGTGCGGACCGAACGTGCCTTCCTGGACGTCCTCGGTATCGAGCGGCTGGTGGCGGTGGCCGGCGGCTCGCTCGGCGGGATGCAGGCGTTCGAATGGGCCGTGCTGTTCCCCGATCAGGTCGATGCCATCATCGCCATCGCCAGCACGCACGCCCTCCACCCGCAGGGCGTGGCCTGGAACTCGATCGCGCGCGATGCGATCATGCGCGATCCGGCCTGGCAGGGCGGCCACTACTACGGCACAGGCCAGACCCCCGACGCCGGCCTGGGCGTGGCCCGGATGGTCGGCCACGTCACGTACCTGTCCGGGCAGGCGCTGCAGGACAAGTTCGGCCGGCGGCTGCAGTTCTCCGACGACATCCGCTACACGCTCACCGACCCGGAGTTCCAGGTGGAGAGCTACCTGCGCCACCAGGCCGGCTCGTTCGTCAAGCGGTTCGACGCCAACACCTACCTCTACACGTCCCGGGCGCTGACGTACTTTGATCTCGCCCGGCAGTACGGCGGCGGATCGCTCACGCGGGCCCTCGAAGGGGTCACGGCGCGGACGCTGCTGATCGCGTTCAGTTCCGACTGGCTGTACCCGCCGACGGCGTCCAGAGAGGTCGCGGACACGCTGGCCGCCCTGGCCAAGCCGGCCGAGTGCCACGTGATCGAGGCGCCGTACGGGCACGACTGCTTCCTGCTGGAGGAAGCACGGCAGACGCCCATCATCCGCCAGTTCCTGGACCAGCACCGCCCGGCCGTGGGCAGCCACCGTGGGTGACCCGAGAAAGAGGGCTTCATGACCGAGAACGGCTTCCGCGCCGAGGAAGACCGCACGTTCGGATTCGAGACCCGGCAGTTGCACGCCGGGCAGCGCCCCGATCCGAACACCGGTGCCCGCGCGGTACCGATCTTCCAGACCAGCAGCTACGTGTTCGAGGACCCGGAGTCGGCGGCCGCCTACTTCAACCTGCAGGAGTACGGGAACACCTACTCACGGATCATGAACCCGACCGTGGCGGTGTTCGAGGAGCGGGTGGCCAACCTGGAGGGCGGCGCCGGCGCGGTGGGGTTCGCCAGCGGGCTCGCCGCCCAGGCGGCCGCGCTGTTCACGCTGCTGGAGCCGGGCGACCACGTGGTCTCGTCTTCGGCCCTCTACGGCGGCACGGTCAATCATTTCAAGCACGTACTGCGCAAGCTGAACGTCGAGCTGACCTGGGTCGACCCCGATGATCCGGACGCCTGGCGGCAGGCGGTCCGGCCGAACACCAAGGCGTTCTTCGGCGAGACGATCGGCAACCCCGGCGGGAACGTGCTGGACATCGAGGCCGTGGCGGCCATCGCGCACGCCCGCGAGCTGCCGCTGATCGTGGACAACACGTTCGCCTCGCCGTACCTGTGCCGCCCGATCGAGTGGGGCGCCGACATCGTGATCCACTCGGCGACCAAGTTCATCGGCGGCCACGGCACCTCGATCGGCGGCGTCGTGGTCGAGTCCGGCCTGTTCAACTGGTCCAACGGGCGGTTCCCGGTGGTCGCGGACCCGTCGCCGGCCTACCACGGGCTGCAGTTCCACGAGACGTTCGGCACGTACGGCTACCTGATGAAGCTGCGGGCCGAGTCCCTGCGCGACCTCGGCGCGGCGCTGTCGCCGTTCAACGCCTTCCTGTTCCTGCAGGGGCTCGAGACGCTGTCGCTGCGGATGGAGCGGCACGTGGAGAACGCGCTGGCGGTCGCGTCGTTCCTGGAGCCGCACGAGCTGGCGTCGAACGTGACCTACGCCGGGCTGCCGGGAAGCAAGTACCGGCCGCTGGTGGAGAAGTACCTGCCGCTCGGCGCGGGCGCGGTGTTCTCGTTCGACTGCGCGGGCGGCCGCGACGGCGGCCAGGACCTGATCCGCGGCGTGACGCTCTGGTCCCACCTGGCCAACGTCGGCGACGCGAAGAGCCTGATCATCCACCCCGGGAGCACGACGCACCGGCAGTTGAACGACGACGAGCTCCGGGCCTGCGGCGTCGGTCCCGGGACGGTGCGGCTATCGGTCGGCACCGAGTCCGTCGACGACCTGATCTGGGACCTGGAGCAGGGCTTCGCGCTGGTCGCCGCGACCGCGGGCGCCGGCCAGGAGGGAGCTTCCGCATGAGCGACACCCGCGAGCCGAAGGGCGCGTCGGCGCCTGGACTGAGGAGCGACGGAGGAGCGACGAGGGAAGGCGGCGCATAAAGGCGCCCCGTAAGCGAGCGGGGGGAGCAGAGTGAACACCTCCCAGCTCGAACTGCTCGCGATCATGGCCGGCGCGGTGGCCGGCGCGGGCGTGTTCCTGTTCGTCACGGCCGTCCGCGGCCTGCCGCCCAAGCCCGCGCGGACCGGCCCCAGTCGGACCGAACGCCTGGTCAAGGACCTGTTCAGCGTCCGCGGCGCGGTCGCGGTCATCGTCGGGATCGCGGTGCTGCTGGTCACCCGGTGGGTGGTGGCCGGCCTCGGCATGGCCATGCTCGCCTACAGCTGGCGAGGGCTCAGCGGCGCCGGGTCCGAGCGGCGGGCCATGTCCCGGCTCGAGGGCCTGGCCACCTGGACCGAATCGCTGCGCGACACGATCGCCGGCGCGGTCGGGCTCGAGCAGGCCATCCCCGCCTCGACCCGGGTCGCCGACGCCTCGATCCGCGAGCCGCTGGCCCGGCTGGTGGACCGGCTGCACACCCGGGTGCCGATGCACGCGGCGCTGCGCCGGTTCGCCGAGGACCTCGACGACCCGAGCGCGGACATGATCATCGCGGCCCTGATCATCAACTCCCGGCTGCGCGGCCCCGGCCTGCGCGACCTGCTCGGCGCGCTGGCCGACTCGGTCCGCGAGGAGCTCGACATGCGCCGGAAGATCAACTCGAGCCGCCGGTCCACCCGGCGCAGCGTGCAGATCGTCATCGCCGTCTCGGTGCTGATGGCGGTGGGCCTGGCCATTCTCGACCGCGCCTTCCTGGCGCCCTACGACAGCGTCTTCGGGCAGCTCGTGCTGGCCATCATCGTGACGATCTACGCCCTCGGCATCATCTGGCTGCGCAAGCTGGCCCGGTTCGACATGCCGCAGCGGCTGCTCGGCATGGCCACCACCGTCCCCGGCACGGTCCCGGCCCAAGGATCCCCAGGAGCCCAGGCCGCCGAACCCGAGACCGTCGCCGCCTGGCGGGGAGGTGCCGGTTGATAGAGGCTCTGGTCGTCGGCGCGGTCACCGGGCTGGCCCTGTTCGTGCTGGTCTACGCGCTGATCCCGCGCCGGGTCGGGCTGGCCCGGCGGATCGCCGCGTTCGACGTGGGCCGGGGGCCGGTGGCGCGGCCGGTCAGCTATCCGGGTGACGGCAAGGAGAGCGCCTTCAGCAAGCGCCTCGGCCGCGCCCTGGTCCGGTTCTGCGCCGAACAAGGCTGGGAATTCCGCTCCCTGCGCTCCAACCTCGCCCTGGTCGGCAAGTCGTTCGAGAACTACCTGGCCACCAAGGCCCTGCTGGGCCTGTTCGGGCTGATCTTCCCGCCGATCATCCTCGGCCTCATCGGGCTGGCCGGCGTGCACCTGTCGTTCATCATCCCGGTCTGGGCCGGCCTGATCTTCGCCGCCGTCTTCTTCTTCCTGCCCGACCTCGAGCTGCGCGGCCAGGTGGAGCAGCGGCAGCGGGCCTTCAGGCACGCGATCGGCGCATTCCTGGACCTGGTGGCGATGAACCTGTCCGGCGGCCGGGGCGT
The DNA here is from genome assembly GCA_051004215.1 of Streptosporangiaceae bacterium. GTDB lineage: Bacteria > Actinomycetota > Actinomycetes > Streptosporangiales > Streptosporangiaceae > Chersky-822. The sequence continues at coordinate 6,076 of JBPCKO010000201.1, forward strand.
GCCCGAGGCGCTGATGGCCGCCAGCGAGATCGGCGAGGGCTGGGCGTTCTGGCGGATCAGGGACGCCCTGGCCAACGCCAGGATCACCGGGCAGACGCCCTGGCAGGCGCTCGGCGTGCTCGGCGAGGAAGTCCAGGTGAACGAGCTGAAAGACCTGGCCGCCGCGCTCAGCCTGGTGGCCGAGGACGGGGCCAAGGTCAGGGAGTCGCTGACCGCCCGCGCGGTCAGCCTCCGCCGCCGCGAACTCGCCGACCTCGAGGGTCAGGCGGGGGAGAAGTCCCAGTCGATGCTGCTGGCCCAGATGGTGCTGGCCGCGGCCTTCCTGATCTTCTTGATGTACCCGGCCGTCCATCTGCTGCTGCAGTCCTGACGAAACGAGGAGTTCCATGAAGCTGAACACGTTCGCACCACCCGGTGCCGAGACGACCCGCTACCTGCAAGTCTTCCTCCGGGCCCACACCGCCCGGCTGCGCGCCGCCCTGGCCGAGAAGGACCGCGGCGCGTCCGCGGTGGAGCTCGCGGTGGTCACCACCGTGCTGGTCGGCCTGGCCGTGGCCATCTTGGTCATCGTGGTCGACTTCGCCAAGAAGCAGGGAAAAGCCAGCACCAACACAAACGTGC
>JBPCKO010000202.1:0-29914 GCA_051004215.1 Streptosporangiaceae bacterium
GGGGGATGCGCCGTGGGCCGCGCTGGGTGGGTTTCGATCGGGACCCGGGAGGGGGGGGCTCGGTTGGTGGCCGGACCCGCCGCCTCCGCAGCGCCGCTAGCTGTGCGCTGCCAGCAGGTGCGCCGCGCCGATCAGGGCCCGGCAGGCCACGGTCTGGCCGAACACTCCGTGCACCGGCGCGTCCTGGAAGGCTGCCGCCTCTAGTTCGCCCTTGATAGCGCCGGCCAGCCGGTCCCGGGCGACCTCGAGCAACCTGAGCGCCCGGTTGACGTGCTGGTAGGTCGCGTCACCGGCCGAGTTACTTTCGATCGCGTTGGTCGACGCGATCAGCGTGTCCGTGCCGAACTGCCCGACGCTGGAGTTCAGCTGTTTGTAGCAGTCCCCCAGATCGGCCACCCAGGGTCCGGACAGGGCCCGGTTCGGATCGGTCAGGATCTGCGTGATGACCCGGCCGTCGTGCTCGTAGTCGTCCCGCAGCCCGGTCAGGTACATGATCGTCGGGCGGACGTCGGTCTCGTCGAGCCACGTGCCCGTGGTCCCGCTGCCTGGCACCGTGACCTGGCCGCTGTCCGGACCGGCCGAGCTCGGCCCGCCGGCCGGCTGCGACCCGTCGACGCCCAGGTTCTTCACGCCTGGCCCGACGATGCCCAGCCAGTTCGTGTCGATCTCGGCGGCGTAGTCACCGTGGTTATACGCGAACCCCGGGTTCTGGGTCACGCACGGCGAGCACGCCGTCGAGCCTGCGGACAGGTAGTAGTCCGGCTTGGCGAACAGCGCGAACGTCGGCGTCCTGGCCGGATCGGCATTGACCATGTGCAGGATCGCCTCCTCGGTCGGATCGGCGAGGTAGTTCGCGATCGGCTGGGTCGTTCCGGTGTACGGGTTCGCCGCGGTCAGCCCGGCGGTGTCCCGTTCCAGTGTCCGCACGGCCGGATCGCGCGGCCCCGGATTGCCGGTGACATAGAACTCGGGCGCGCTGTCGTTCTCCAGCGTGAACGGCGTGGTATTGCTCGCCTCCGTCGCCAGCAGCCCGGTCAGGTTCCCGGCCAGCTCGCCGAACGACCCGGCCGGGTAGGTGCAGGCCACATCCGGGGTGACCGTGCTGCCGCTGACCGTCGCGCCGTCACAGTTGGCCGGCGTGGGCTGGATGGCCCGGCCGACGTTGGCCCCGGCCACGTGGTCGCCCTCGTCCGAGCTGATCACGAACAGGGTGTTTTTCGGCGTGATGCCCTCCGCGGCCAGCCGCTGGAAGAACGTAGCGAACGCCTGGTTGTAGTACTGCGCCTGGGCGACGTAGCACGCGCTGCCGGGGCCGAGCGCGGACGGGGCGCCGTTGCAGGCGGTCACGCCGGGGATGTGCTCGTTCCCGTGGATGTCGGAGATGTAGCCGTTCACGACCGGGACGCCGGACTCCAGCAGGTCGGACATGTAGGCCAGGGTCTGCGAGGCGTTGATGCCGCCGAACCCGGGAAAGCCGGGGTGGTTGGCCAGGAAGGCGCCGTTGATCTGGTTGCCGTTCAGGTCGACCAGGTTCCCGGCCGCGTTCGTGACCTGGTAGCCATCGTGGCTGAGACTGGGGGTCCCGGCGCCGAGCTGAGGCGCGACGTACCGGTGGCCGAACAGCGCCAGGTAGCCGTTGTAGCCGCCGGGCTCGTTCGGGAGGGCGTCGGATACCGCGGTCGGGCTCGGGCTGGTCTGCCCGTACTTCACGCCCTGGGCGCTGGAGCAGAACTGAGCGCCTGCGCCCTGCGCGCAGTGCACGCCGATGCCCACGTAATCGGCGGTCTCGGCGTCCTTGTACGAGTCCGGGTCGGCGTTCAGCTGGGCGACCTCCGGCGAGTTCGCGCCGAACACCTTGGGCAGGTCTACGGCGGTGTTCTCCAGCTCCTGGTTGGCCGTCGCGACGTCGCCGACATTGCAGCCGGCCCGGGTGAAGGGCACCCACGGCGCGGGCGTCGTCGTGCTCGGCGCCACCGGGCTCTGCGCGGTGGCCGGCGGCACCGGCGAGTAGGCCATCGACGGGTTGACGTCGTGCCCCGCGCTCGGCGTGGCCGCCGTGTCGAAGATCGGGTCGGTCCAGTACGCGAACGACCCGGCCGGGTCCGTCGTCCCGTCCGGGTTGAAGGTCCGGTAGCTGTTCGACACCGGCATGCCCTGGCGGTCGCCGTACAACCCGGTGTTCGTGGTCAGGATGTCGTCCGCGGTGTGCGCGATCAGCGGCGTGTGGTTGTTCGACATCCAGGTGCCGTTGCCGCTGATGAACTGCATCAGGCTGGGCATCATCTGCAGGTCGGAAGGAACGTTGGGGTTGTCGCGGAAGAAGTGCACGTTGTCGAAGGTGAGCTGGACGACGTGCTGGACGCCATGGCCCAGCCGGCAGCCGCCGGCCGGGTCGTGCTTGGGCGCGGCAGCCGCGTGGCCGTGTCCGGCCCTGGCCGCCAGCGCCACTCCCGGCGCCATCGCGCCGGCCACGGCCAGCGCGCTGGCCGTGGCAACGCCGGTGGCGATGACCATCCTGGCCGGCGACCGCCGGCGGATGTGGTGTTCCAGTCTGCGCATCCGATCCTCCTCGTGGGCCGCTCCTCCGGGCGCGCCGCTGCGCCCGGCAGGTCACGCTAAAAGCCGGAAACAAACGCCGAGCGACGGGTACGCGACGATTGAGCCAATCCTCGCGAACCCCATCCCCCGTTATCCTGGCTTTTCCCGGTCTCTCAGGCAATGGCCGTTTCGGCCGGCCGGGCCGGCGTCCCTCCGGCGCCCCGCGGACCGCCGTTAGGATCGGGCCGTGGCGGTTGCAGCGGTGATCTTCGACTGGGGCGGCACGCTGACGCCGTGGCACACGATCGACAACGCCGAGCTGTGGCGGGTGGTCTGCGAACCGCACTATCCGGACGATCACCGCGGCCGCGCCGCCGCGGCCAGCCAGGCCGAGTTGGCGCTGTGGGAGCTATCGCGCACCGAGCAGCGCAGCGCGTCCATCTTCGGCGTGTTCGAGCGGGCCGGCATCGAGCCGACCGACGAGCTGATCGCGACCTACCAGCGCGAGTGGGAGCCGCACACCTTCACCGACCCCGAGGGCATCGACGTGCTCGCCCGGCTGCGCGACCGGGGCATCAAGATCGGCGTGCTGTCGAACACGATGTGGCCGCGCAGCTGGCACGAGGAGGTGTTCCGCCGGGACGGCGTCCTTGACCTGATCGACGGCGCGGTGTACTCGAGCGAGATCGACTGGACCAAGCCGCACCCGCGGGCGTTCCAGGCCGCGATGGCCGCGGTCGGCGTCACCGATCCGGCCACGTGCGTGTTCGTCGGCGACCGGCCGTGGGACGACGTCTACGGCGCCCAGAGCGTCGGCATGCGCGCGGTGCTGGTGCCCAACTCAGGCGTGCCGACGTTCGCGGATGCGGCCCCGGACGCCGTGATCGGCTCGCTGCGCGACCTGCTCCCGCTGGTCGAATCCTGGTAGCCGGCCTGCGGCTCAGGACCGGGCGGGCGGGGCGGCCAGCGACTCGCGGGCGGCCCAGCGGAACACCCCGCCCGCCATCGTCGAGGTCGCGGCGTCCGCCCTGGCGGTGCAGACGAGATGCCGCACCCGGGCGATGCCGGGGTCGTCCGGGTCGGCGAGCCAGGCGAGCTCGGCCAGGTGCCCGGCCAGCCGCAGCGCGCCGTCGGCCGCGTCCGCGCCGTGACCGGCCAGCCCGTCCTCCCCGGCTCGAGCCGCCTGCGCGGCCAGGGCTTCGGCCCGGTCGGCGAGCATCCGCGCTCCTCCGGCCAGGGCCGCCAGCTCGGCCGCCAGCGCTCGTTCCGGAGCGGGCTTGAGGCTGGCCGGATTGCCGTCCCACCAGCCGCCGTGCCGGCGCCACACGGTGTGCACGATGAACTCGGGCTCGTCGTAGACCGGCCGCAGGTAGGGCCGGTCCATCAGGTGAGCCGGCGGCACGACGCCGTGAATCGCGTCATCCAGCCGGCCGCCAGCGTTCATCACCGCGAGCGTCTGGTCGACGAGTGAGTCCAGCAGGTCGGCCGTGTCGGTCAGGGCCTGCCTGATCCGGTCCTGGCCGGCCACCGGCAGACCGTGCCCGGGCAGCAGGAACTCCGCCCCGAGGGTCTGCATCCGGCGCAGCGCGGCGGCCCATTCCCGCGGGTAGCGCTGCACCTTCTGCGGGTTGCCCGCGTTCGGCGAGGCCCAGATGAACAGGTCACCGCAGCACAGCACCCGTTTGGCGGGAACCCAGGTCACGGTGTGGTCGTCGGTCTCGCCCTTCTCGTGCCGCAGCTCGAACGCGGTCCCGCCGACCTCCAGCCGCAGCTCGGTCGCGTACGTGCGGTCCGGATAGCGGTACCGCACCGGCCAGCGCAGGTCCTCGACGCCGAACTGGCGCTGGTTGATGACCTCGTTGTAGCCCGCCGTGCGGATGTACCGGTCGAACCTGGCCGGCACCGCCTCGTGCGCGATCACCACCGGCGCGGGCCAGCCTCGCCTGGCCGACTCGGCCTCCCAGACCAGCACCCCGAAGACGTGGTCGATGTGCCCGTGCGAGTAGACCGCCGTGTTGAGCCGCTCGCCGCTCCACCGGCGCAGCTCAGCGTGCACGGCGGGGGCGACGAACGAACTCCCGGTGTCGACCAGGACGAATCTCAGGCCTTCATCGCCGCCAGTTCGGCGTCGACCATGGCATCGTGCTCAACCTCGTCCCTGCGGGCGGCGGCCGGGCTCCACCGGCCCCGCAGCAGCGGGATGCTGAGCAGGAACAGCACGATTCCGCCGAAGCAGATCCAGTACCAGTTCTTCCACTGCCCGGCCGTCTCGGCGGCCGCGGTCTGCACCTGAGTGGCATGCGCCTTCAGGTAGGCGAACACCGGGGCCGGCACCTTTGACAGCGCGGTCAGCTGGGACGCGAAAGGCGCGATCTTCTGCAGATCGGCTCCGACCGCGATCACGCCCTGGATCGCGGTCTGGTTGGCCGAGATCGTCTGCAGGATGGCCGTGCCCTTCTTGATGTCCGCCGCGCTGGTGCCGCCGCCCGCGGCGACCACCGCCTGCTGGGCCAGCTTGGGCGGGATCTTGGCCGGGTTGGGGTACTTCGCGAGCTGAGTGAACAGCGCCGGGTTGGCCTGGATCACGGTCAGCTCGGGGGCGAACTTCTGCGCGTTAGCCAGCTGGACCTTGTCCTTCTGGGCCAGCGCGACGATGCCCGCGTGCTGCTGGGCGAAGCCCAGCTCGCTCCTGTACTGGGTCGCGTAGGCCGACACCGTGCCGCCGTAGTTGACCAGCGGGGTGACCGAGTTGATCACGTGCGGGATGAGCAGGAAGGCCAGGAACACCACGATGCGGATGATCCAGCCCCAGATTGCCAGTCCGGTCGCGGTCAGAGCGGGGTTGCGGGCCTCGACCGTCTCGGTAAAACTGGCCATCCACGGGGTGTAGGCGACACCGAGGCCGAAGGACAAGATGGCCAGGATCACGGCGAGCGTGTAGTAGCTCGGATGGTGACCGGCCTGCATCAGGTAAATCACCGTCATCACGGCGGCGGTTACCCCGCCGACGATCATGAACGGCTTCCTGACCCGGAACCGGTCGGACAGGATCCCGATCACGATTACCGCGATGACGTTGAAGCCCCAGTTCCAGTTGCCCAGGCCGTTGGCGTCCTTCAGGCCGAAGCCGAACACCGTCGACAGGTAGATGACGCTGAAGCCGACGGCGGTGTAGTAGATCAGCAGCATGATCGAGACGGCGATCGCGGAGACGACGACGTCGAGCTTGAGCAGCTGGCGGAACGGGTGCTTCAGCGCTGCCTCGATGTCCAGGCCCTTGGCCCTGGCCTCGATCAGGGCCCGGTCGTGCATGGTCACCATCAGCTGATCGCGCAGCGCGGGCGACAGCTCACGCAGGAGCAACAGCGCGATCACGAACACGACGATGCCGGCGATGCCGCAGATGCGGTACTCGTGGGTCCAGAACCGCGGGTCGTGCACCACGGCCGGGATCGTCTGGGTACCGACCACTGCCACGATCAGGCTGCCCAGCACCGGGCCGCTGGTCCAGAAGCCCATCGCCGTGGCCCGGCCGACCTGGGGCGAGAAGTCACGGATCAGCGCAGGTGTGGCGACCAGGCAGATGCCCTCGACGACGCCGACCACGAAACTCTCGATCGTGAACACCCATTTGGTCGTGGCCGAGGGGAGCACGAAGGCCACGAAGACGCCGGTGAACAGCAGGCCGAACACCACGAGGTTCGCCCGCCCGAGCCGGTCGGTGAGACCGGCGAACAGCGACCCAAATGCTCCGATCAGGTTGCCGAACGCGAGCGTCACGACGAAGAACGTGAAGCTCATGTGCAAGTTGACCAGGAGCAGCGTGGATACCGAGCCGCCGACGTACAGCTCGTAATACAGCATGATCGTGGCCAGCACCGTGATGGCCAGGTACATCACGCGCGGCCCGGTGTTGGGGTACGAATCGAGCTGGCGTCGCCAGAGCCATGAAGCTCCGCCAGAACGGCGGGCGACTACATCGTCTGCGGTCACACTCATGCGGACCTCACCATTGTCAGGGGTGAACAGCCAGGTAGCCCCAGGCTTCGAGGTCAAGATATCTGCACGATCTGTGCAAGATCAATAGTGTGAGCCGAGAAAGGGCGATTAGCCTGCTCAGCAATACGGATCGAATCCGGCCTGCTGGAGCAGTCCGGTAAAGGTGCTGGTCAGAACGCCTCTAGCGGCGTGCGGGGTCAGCTCGAGGTCGGTGCGCAGGCTCTCCCAGAACGACCAGAGGGTGACAGCGTGCAGCGCGTCGGCGAGGCGTTCTCGCTCGGATTCGGCAAGCTTGCCAAGCTCAGGCGCGAAGATCTGCTCAACCTCCGCCCGGGCCCCCGCGTTCCGCCTTCTCCTGTCCCCTTGCAGCTCGGTCGAGAGCGGCTGATGCACGCGCGCGGCTCGCCAGGTCGGGGTCATGACCTCCAGCACGCGGGTGCGCTGGCCGATGAAGGCCTCGATCCGGTCGGCCAGCGGCTGACCGAGGTCGATCTTGCTGACCAGGGACCGCTGGATCTCGCGGTCCCGCCGGACCGCCTCGAGCAGCAGCGCGTCCCGGTCGGCGAACTGCTGCCAGACGGTCCGCAAGGACACGCCCGCCCGGGCCGCGATCCGCGGCACCGTCGGCCGCAGGTCGCCCTCGGCGTGCAGCGCGCGCATGGCATCGAGAATGGCCCGGCGGGTCCGGTGCGACCGGGCCGCGCGGCCATCCGACGGCTCAGCGTCGCCGGCTGCCTTGCCCAGGTCGGGCTCGGAACCGGGCAGGCTCTCGACATGCACGCGGTCATTCTACGGTCAGTCAGCCGACCGGACCCGCTCCGCCCGCAGGTGACGTATCGGCATCCGGGCGGGCAGCGGCCGCGCGCGATCGGGAGGTCCGTTGCTGACGCCCGGGTCAGCCTCGCCCGCCCGGGCTCGGCCCGGCGATATGGGGAACGGCGGGCGGAAATCTGGGTGCCGCTCCCGATTCCGGCGTCAGGCGGCCCGCCTGCGGTCCAAAGCACACCGGCCATTCAGGCCAGGGGCGCCATTAACTTTGGAGGAATACATGGCACTGCGTGACTCGATGCGGAACTCCGCTGCTCCCTACCTGCGGCCGGGCGAAGCCGTCCAGGTTGTCTTCGGCGCTCAGACGGCCAGCCAGCTGCTGGCCGCGGTGACCGGCGTCTTCCTGTTTCTCAATCTCAACCGCTATCGCATCGTCGTCGTCACCTCGCGGCGGGTGCTGGTCCTCGATTCCGGCAAGGCCAGCATGAAGACGGCCCGCGGCGTCGTGGCCGAACTGCCGCGGCAGACCCGGCTGGGGCCGCCGTCTGGTCTGAGGCACGTGATCCCGGCGGACGGGGAGAAGCTGCACGTGCACCGGCGCTTCTTCATGGACATCGAGACCGCCGACCTGACCGCGGCATGATCCAGGTGAAAGGCAACACCATGAAAACTCGCCGACTCTCGCGGCGGCTGGCCAAGTTCGCCAGCTGTGCCGCGCTGGCATTCGGCCTGGCCGGTGCCGTGACGACATCGGGTACTGCCGCCGCCGCGGTGGCCGGGCCGGGCCGGGCCGGGGCTGCTGCCACCTTCCGAGCCTGGGCGTGGGGGGCCGGCAACTCGGGGGAGCTCGGCAACGGCAGCACGGCCAGCAGCCTTGTGCCGGAGCAGGTACCCATCCTGCCGGGGATCACCCAGGTCGCCGCCGGCTCCGGTTTCAGCCTCGCCCTCGCCTCGGACGGCACCGTGTGGGCCTGGGGCTTCAACAGCGAAGGGCAGCTCGGTGACAACAGCACAACCACCAGCTACGAGCCGGTGCAGGTCGCCGGGCTGACCGGAGTAACCCAGATCGCGGCGGGAACCGCGTTCGGCCTGGCCCGGCGATCCGACGGGATGGTCTGGGCCTGGGGCGCCGACTACGACGGCCAGCTCGGCAACGCTGCCACTTACGCGGCGCAGACCCGCCCGGTCGAGACGGTCGGCATGGACAGCGGAATCACCCAGCTCGCAGCCGGGGTTAACCACGTCCTGGCGTTGCGCTCGGACGGCACGGTGCTCGCCTGGGGAGATGACGGTGCAGCGGCAAGGCTGATCCGGGCTCGATGATCGCGGCGGGTTCCCGCGCCAGCCGACCGGAACCCGCCGCGGCCAGGCCAGGCCGGATCGCGTGCAGCTTGGCCAGCTGCTGCAGCAGCGCACCGAATAGCGCATCCTGAACGGCGCCGTCACGCTTCCCCGGATACCAGCATCAGCTCGCCGTCGCCGTGGCGAGCGCCGGCGGCGTATTCAGCCAGCGCCGCCGGCGCCGCCTCCCGTTCAAGCAACCGCATGGCCCCAGTGTCCGCCCTGTCAGTGAGTGGAGGCGGCCCGCTTGGGGGCTACCTCGGTCCGCTTCGATACACCGAGCTTGGCCAGCACCGCCGAGACGTGGTGGTCGACCGTCTTGGGGGAGATCACCAGCTTGGCCGCGATGCTGGCGTTGGTGCGGCCCTCGCACAGCAACTCGAGCACCTCCTGCTCGCGCTGGGTCAGGCCAAGCGGATTCTCCCGCGTCGCAGCCTGCTGCCCGGCCGGAACGGACCGGATCCCGAGCGAGCGCATCCGCTGGCGGATGACCCGGGCCGTCGCGACGGCGCCGAGCCCTTGGCAGATGTCAAGCGCCCGCCGCAGCGCCAGCTCGTCCGGCGCATCGAGCAGCGCCAGGGCCGCGTCGTAGGGACAGCCCAGCGACTCGAACAGTTCCGCGGCCCCGCGATGGTGGCCGGCCAGCTGCAGCCGGTAGGGCTCGGCCAGCTCGCGCTGACTGGCCCGGGGCGATCCGGTACGGAGCAGCCACGCCGCGATCTCGCCACTGAGCCAGGGATCGGTGGCGTCCAGCGCGTCATCCGCGAGTTCGGCTTCCTGCCGCGCCGCGGTCAGATCCCTCTCCAGCCAGCGGGCCTCGGCCCTGGCCAGCCGCGCGGGGACGATGTATATCTGCTCGGTCGATCCGTCGGCGGCCGTCATGGCGGCATCCAGGTGCGGCCACACATCGGCGCCGCCGCGCCGCGCGGTTATCTTGGCCAGGCTCGTCATCGGGATCATGCGATTCACCGGCGAGGCGACGGAGGCAAGGATGGCCTCGGCCAGTCCGGCCGACTCGTCCCAGCGCCCGAGCCGCTCCAGGCTCGACGTCCGCACGCCGCGCAAGCAGGTGTAGAACGTACCGAGATCGTGGTCCTCGCAATAGGCCACGCCATCGTGGAAATAGGAGTCAGCCCGGGCGTAGTTCCGGTCGGCGCAGTGCAGCTCCTGTAGGTTGGTATACGCGAAGGCCGCCTCCGGCTCGAGTCCGTTCTCGAGCGCGATCGACAGCGCGCGGCACAGCACGGGCTCCCAGTCACCGCCCCCGAACCGCAGGGCCTGCGCCTCGGTCGTCGCCGCCCGGCTCTGCACGGCCCGCTCGCCGACCCTGACCGCAAGGTCCTGCGCCCGCCGGGCGAGCAGGACGACGCGGTCCAGGCTCCCCGGGTGATCCATCTGAAACGCGGCCAGGCCGGTGTAGGCCGCCGCGAGTTCCGGCGTCGGGCCGAGCGGCTCCAGGATGGCGACGGCCGACTCGGCGGCGGTGAAGACCTGGTCCCCGCGGCACAGCCGCCACAAGGCCACCGACATCCGCCGGAGCGTGTCGCCTTCGCCGAGCCGGTCTCCGGCCGCCCGCCAGTTCTTCAGCGCCCGCGTGTAGGCGGCCTCGGCATCGGGCCAGCGATCGATCATCGAGTATTCCGTCGCGAGCTCGATCCAGCGGGCCGCGATGCCGGCCGGCCCCTCGCCGTCGGCGAAACGCAGTGCGCGCTCGAACTGCCCGGCGGCTTCGCGATGGGAGGCCAGCGTGCGAGCGCGCCGGCCCGCGCGCGCGGCATGCTCGAGTGCGGCCGGCCCGTCGCCGCCTTCCTCGGCGTGAAAGGCCAGCCGGGCATCGTCGTCGCAGCCGAGATCGCGCAGCCCGCGCAGGATCCGGGCGTGGATTTCCGAACGCCGGGCCGGCATCACCGACTGCTCGATCGCCTGACGTGCGATCTCGTGCCGGAAGCTCAGCACCGGATGGCCGGTCACGAGCCCGGATGAGATGACCTCGGCGAGCGCGGGACCGGCGACAACGTGGCGCAACAGCTGTTCGTCGATACTGCCGCCGATCAGGGCCGCGGCCTCCAGGGTCTCCCGTGCTTTCGGTTCGAGGCGGGCGGCCCTGGCCAGCACCACATCGCGGGCCGACCCGGGCATTTCTCCTAGGCCTGCCTCCAGCACGGCGCCGATATAGAACGGGTTGCCGCCGGTGACGCGGAACAGCTCCTCCGGGTCGACCCCGTGGCCGGCCGAGAGCATGCGCACCGCCTGGGCGCTGAGCGGAGCGAGCGGAAGCCGCCTCGTGCAGCGCTGGACGGCCAGATGCCCGAGAGCAATGCGAAGCGGATGGGTGTCAGCCAGTTCGTCGCTGCGGTAGCTCACGATCAGGAGCACCGCGATCTCGCGGATCCGCCGGGCGAGAAAGCCCAGCAGATCGAGGGTGGCCTCGTCGGCCCAGTGCACGTCCTCGATGACGACGACGGGCAGCGGCCCGCGAGCGCACAGCTCGGTGAGGAGGGCGTCGAAGAGCTGCTCCCGGGACGCGTCCGCCCGGCACAGCGCCTGCAGGCGCCCGTGTACCTGCAGCGCGATGTCGAACAGCGGACCGAGCGGCCGGGGCGTGAACATGCCGTCGCAGGCGCCGGACAACAGGCGCGAATCGGGCAGGTCGCTCGTGAACTGCTCCAGCAGCGCCGACTTCCCGACCCCGGCCTCGCCTTCGAGCAGGACGAGCTGGCCTTCGCCGGCCCGCGCCCTCCCGGCCATCTCGGCCAGTGCGTCGAGTGCCGCCCTTCGCTCGAGCAGCGTCACCCGGCCGGCGCGCTGTTCCCATACATGTGACGTGACCAGCGAGAACGGCGTGTCGGGCATGCGGGCCTCCTCGGTCCCTGAGGGCTCCGACACTACGGTCGGGCCACCCTGGACTCCATAGGGAGTACCTCCCCATATTGCGGCGCGGGCCGGCCGGTGGTGGGGCCGGTGGGGCCGGTGGGATTCGAACCCACACTGGCAGGAACCTAAGTCCTGTGCCTCTGCCATTGGGCTACGGCCCCCTGAATTGCCGCTGCGGTCGTGGCCCTCAGCCCGCCAGGCCGAGGTCCTTGCGGAGCCGGGCCACGTAGCCGGTGGCCTTGACCGCGTAATACGCGCGCTCGATCCGGCCGTCGGGACCGACGATGAACGTGGACCGGATCACGCCGACCGACTTCTTGCCGTAGAGCATCTTCTCGCCGTAGGCGCCGTAGGCGGTCAGCACGGCCCGGCCGGGGTCGGACAGCAACGGGAAGGTCAGCCCGTCCCGGTCGCGGAACTTAGCCAGCCTGGCCGGCGGGTCAGGCGAGATCCCGAGCACGGCGTACCCGGCGTCCGACAGGGCCGTCCGGCCGTCGCGGAAGTCGCAGGCCTGCTTGGTGCAGCCCGGCGTCATCGCCGCCGGATAGAAGTAGATGATCACGTGCTGGCCGCGCAGCGAGGAGAGGCTAACCTCGTTCCCGTCAGCGTCGGGCAGCGTGAAGTCCGGCGCCAGGTCGCCAGGGGCCAGCCGTACGTCGTCGCTCACGTCACGCATCCCTCCGATCGCGTCCTACCGTACCGGGACACGGTACCGGCTCGCCGGCCTGCCGGCCGGCGCCCTGAGCGATAACCCGGGCAAACCCGCTTGATCATTGAAAAGCGCGCAACCGGGGTGCTCAATTATCAGAATAGTCGCATGGGAGCTATCCGGGGCGTTATGCAATCACGTATATAAGCCAAGCGGCGCGCTGTTAACCTCCCGCTATGATTTCGTCGACTAATCCTCCGGCCATTCCCCGCACATACCGGGTGCACCGCCCAGCCCGGTTTATCGCGGCCAGCGCGGCGGCAGCCGCCGTCGTCGCCACGATGGCCGGCTGCTCGGGCAGCGCCGCGCCGAAGGCCCCGAAGGCGGCCTCCCCGGCCACAACCAGGGCCCTCAAGCAGATCAAGCTGGCCGCGGATACCTCCCAGCAGGTCAGCTCGCTGACCGCGAGCCTGGTCGTGCGCTCGGTCGGCAAATCCGGCGGGAATCTGTCCGGCACCATCCAGATGCAGATGAAGCCGACCACGCTGATCGAGGCCCAGTTCCTCATTCCTTCTGGTCACAGCAAGAGCATCCACATGGACGAGATCCTGACCAGCAAGGCGATCTACATCAAGGATCCCGCCTTCCTGACCGGAAGCAAGCTGGGCAAGGCCTGGATCATGGTGAAGATCTCGCAGCTGTCCAGCAAGAGCGGAGTGACCTTCGGCTCGCTGCTGCAGAACCTGGAAGGCAGCAACCCGCTAGACCAGACGAGGCTCTTCACCGCCTCCAAGGACGTCCGCCAGGTGGGCACCGAGACCGTGCACGGGGTGCCGACCACCGAGTACGCCGGCACGTACGCGCCGAAGACGGCCTACACCGGGCTGACGCCGCGGCTGCGCAAGCTGGTCGGGCCGATGCTGCGGTCGATCGGCACCCACCCGGTGCGGTTCCGCGTCTGGATCGACGCGCAGCACCTGATCAAGATGGCGGACTACACCGAGAGCGTGCGGGGCCAGACCGTGACCACGACCTTCGTGGTCACCTCGGTCAACAAGCCCGTCCACGTCACGCTGCCGACGGCCGGCCAGGTCGCGCCGCTGCCGCACCTGTGACAGCAGGCCAGGCGGCGTCAGCGCACGAGCGAGGCGATCACCGGGGCCAGGGCACGGAACGCCCGGCCGCGATGGCTGACCGCGTCCTTGCGCGCAGCCGTCATCTCGGCGGTGGTCTGGTCGTATCCGTCGGGCAGGAAGACCGGGTCGTAACCGAACCCGTTAGTCCCGCGCGGCTCGCGGATCACCCGGCCCCGAAGCACGCCCTCGGTGACGTGCTCGTGCCCGGACGGCAAGACGAGAGCGGCCGCGCAGGTGAAGTGCGCGCGGCGGCGCTCCTCCGGCACGTCGGCCAGCTGCCGCAGGAGCAGCCGGAGGTTGGCCGCATCGTCGCCGTGGCCGCCGGACCAGCGGGCCGAGAGCAGCCCGGGCATCCCGTTCAGCGCGTCGCAGCAGAGGCCGGAGTCGTCAGCGACCGCCGCCAGGCCGGTGAACGCGGTCAGGGCCCTGGCCTTCATCCGGGCGTTCTCGGCGAACGTGGCGCCGGTCTCGGCCACGTCGGGGGCACCGGGGAATTCGGCCAGGCCGGCCAGGACGACGCCGATGTGGCCGTCGGTGAGGATCCGGTTCAGTTCGGCCAGCTTGCCCGGGTTGGCGGTCGCGAGCACGAGCCGCGGCCGCTCAGCGGCCGTGGCGAATCCGGCGGAGCCGCCGGTGTCCGGCACGGCAGGCAGCCAGCCGCAGTCAGGACGCCGACAGCGCGTCGCGCTGCAGCCTGGTCAGGTCGGCGCAGCCGGACACGGCCAGGTCGAGCAGCTGGTCGAGCAGCTTGCGGTTGAACGGCTCGCGCTCGGCCGTGCCCTGGACCTCGACGAACTCACCGTCACCGGTGCAGACCACGTTCATGTCGGTCTCGGCCGCGACGTCCTCGACGTAGCACAGGTCGAGCCGCGGCTCGGAGCCGATGACGCCGACGCTGACCGCGGCGACCGATCCGGACAGCGGGTTGCCCTTGCACCGCTTCCTGCCCTGCAGCCAGGTCACCGCGTCGGCGAGCGCGACGTAGCCGCCGGTGATGGCCGCGGTCCTGGTGCCGCCGTCGGCCTGCAGCACGTCGCAGTCCAGCATGACCGAGTTCTCGCCGAGCGCCTTCAGGTCGACGCACGCGCGCAGCGAGCGGCCGACCAGCCGGGAAATCTCGTGCGTCCGGCCGCCGACCCGGCCCTTGACCGATTCCCGGTCGCTCCGGGTGTTGGTCGAGCGCGGCAGCATCGCGTATTCGGCCGTGATCCAGCCGAGCCCGCTGCCCCGGCGCCAGCGCGGCACGTCCTCGAGCACGCTCGCGGCGCACAGCACCCTGGTGGCGCCGAATTCCACCAGCACCGAGCCCTCGGCGTGATCGAGCCAGTTCCTGGTGATCCTGACCTCGCGGAGCTGATCCGGTCGTCGGCCGTCAGGTCGGGAAGACATGCAGGCAAGCGTACCGGTCCCGCCCCCGGTGCTCGCCTAGCACGGGGCGCGGTCGGGCGTGCCCGCCTCGATCCACGCGCACACCGCCCGTAGCCCGTCGGGCAGCGACATGCTCGCCGACCAGCCCAGGTCCGCGCGGGCCCGGTCCACCGCCAGCGCGCTGCGCTGCAGCTCGCCTGGCCTGGCCGGCGCCAGCACGTGCTCGGCCGGGCGGCCGGTCACTTCGCCGATCATCGCGGCCAGCTCAAGCACGCTGACCTCGGTGCCGGTGCCGATGTTCCAGGTGCCGGGGCGGCGCTGGTCGGCGGCGGCCAGGAACGAGGTCACGACGTCGCCGACGTAGACCAGGTCGCGGGTCTGGGTGCCGTCGCCGAACACGGTCGGCCGGCCTCCGGCCAGGATCGCCGAGCAGAAAATCGGCACGACCCCGGCCTCGCCGGACGGGTCCTGCCGCGGGCCGTACACGTTGGCCAGCCGGAGCACCGAGTGGGCGGTCTCGTGCAGCCGGTTGTACAGGCCGAGGTACTGCTCGGCGCAGTGCTTGGCGATCCCGTAGGGCGATTCCGGCAGCGGCAGCACGTCCTCCATGGACGGGATCGGCGCGTCCCGCCCGTAGATCGCACCGCCGGTGGAGCAGAACAGCACCCGGGCGCCGGACTGCCTGGCCGCCTCGAGCAGGTTAATCGTGCCGATCACGTTGGTCTCCGCGTCCCCGGCCGGGCGGATTACCGAGGCCCGCACGTCGATCTGGGCCGCCAGGTGGCAGACCAGGTCAGGCCGGACGGCCTCGAAGAGCGCCCTGAGCACGCCGGCGTCGGTGACCGAGAGCTTGTGCAGCGTGACCCGCTCGTCCAGCCGGGAGGGCCGGCCGGCGGACAGGTCGTCGACCACGGTGACATCGTCGCCCCTAGCCAGGAAGGCGTCCGTGAGATGCGATCCGATGAACCCGGCGCCGCCGGTGACGATTACCCGCATGGCATGGCAGTCTATTCCGGCGCCTGGCCCGGTCGCCGGGCACCCGGCCGGCTCAGAGTTTCCGTCCGGGCACAGCCAGTGACACGTCCCCGCCGAACGCCGCTTCGGCCTGCTGCCTGGCCTGGGCCCCGTCGGTTCCTGGCGTGAGATGGGTGAGCACCAGCTGGCCAGCCCCGGCCCTGGCCGCGTGCTGGCCGGCCTGGCGCGGCGTCAGGTGCAGGTCCCCGGGCAGCCCCGGCCGCTCGCGGAACGTCGCCTCGCACAGCAGCAGGTCGGCTCCGGCCGCCAGGCTGACCAGCTCATCGCACGGCCCCGTATCGGCGGAGTAGGCGAACACCCGGCCGCCGTGCTCGAGCCGGAAGCCGAACGTCGGCACCGGATGGTTCATCGGCGCGGCGGTCACGGTCAGCGGGCCGATCTCGATCCGGCCGGGGCCTAGTTCCCGGAATCGGAACGCCTCGCTCACCGGCTGTCCGCGGTCGACTGCGGCCGCGCGGTCCAGCCGCGCGGCTGCCCCGGCCGGAGCGTAGACCGGGATCGGCGGCAGCGGTTCCGGCGCCCCGTAGTCGCGGAAGACCTGATAGGAACACAGATCCAGGCAGTGATCGCCGTGCAGATGGCTGATCAGCACCGCGTCGATACCGGCCGGGTCGGCGAACCGCTGCAGGGCGCCGAACCCGCCGTTGCCCAGGTCCATCACCAGCCGGAACCCGTCGGCGGTGATCAGGTAGCAGGACGCCGCACTGTCCGGCCCGGGGAAGCTGCCCGAGCAGCCCGCGATCGTGAGGTCCATGGCTCCTCAGGCTACGCGCGGCCGCCCGGCAGGTCCCGGTCCGGAATCAGATGATCGCAGCATCTACCCAGAACGCCCGGAACAGGGCATGATCCCTGGCAGGCGGCCACGATACCGGGCGGTAGCCTCAGTGGCCTGGCGAGGAGCGGGGCGGACAAGGGTAGGTACCCCGGCACGCCGGGCAACGGGAGGGAGCCCATGGCCGAGCAGGCGACCGGGCAATCGGCGGAACACCTGCACGTGCTGCCGCGCGCACTCGCGGAACCGACCGAGCCGGTGACCAAGGGCTGGATCGGCACTCTCGGGCTGGCCAGCCTGGCGATGTGGATGGCCTCGATCACGCCGCTCCAGGTCGTCATCCCGGCTCAGCTGCAGGACATCGACCCGCACGGCAAGATCCTCGATCTCGGGCTGATCTCGGCGTTCGGCGCGATCTCGTCCTTGCTGGCCACGCCGCTGGCCGGGGCGTTCTCCGACCGCACGACGCACTCCCGCGGGTTCTTGCACCTGCGCGGCCGGCGGCACCGGTGGACGCTCAGCATGGCCGCGCTGAGCGCGATCTGCCTGGCCCTGATGGGCTGGCAGAACAGCGTGTTCACGGTGGGCCTGCTCTGGGTGCTGTTCAGCGCCTTCCAGAACGGCGAGTACGCCAGCCTGAGCGCCGCGGTCCCCGATCACGTGCCGGTCAACCAGCGGGCCACCGTGGCCGGCTGGATCGGCATGCCGCAGGCACTCGGCGTGGTGGTCGGCACGGCCCTGGTCGCCTTCGTCTTCACCACGTCCGTGGGCGGCTACCTGTCCCTGGCGATCCCGATGGTGGTGCTCACGCTGCCGTTCGTGCTGACCACGCCGGACTATCCGCTGGAGCCCGAGAACGCCTCGGCGCTGACCGCACGCGACCTGCTGCGGGCCTACTGGATCAGCCCGCGGCAGCACCCGGACTTCGCCTGGGCCTGGGTCACCAGGTTCCTGGCCTCGCTAGCGATCAACATGGGCACGCTCTACCTGCTGTACTTCCTGCGCGACCGGATCCACTACCACCATCTGTTCCCTGGCCAGACCGCCTCCCAGGGCCTGTTCATCCTGATCGCGATCTACACCGGCTGCGTGATCCTGACCGCCATCGTCGGGGGGGTGATCTCGGACCGGATCGGCAAGCGCCGGATGATCGTGACCCTGTCCGGGGCGCTGATGGGCGTGGCCGCCCTGCTGCTCACGTTCGTGGAGACCTGGCCGGCCGCGATCGGCGCGGCGGTGCTGTTCGGCACCGGCTTCGGCGCCTACCTCGCCGTCGACCAGGCGCTGATCACCCAGGTCCTCCCGGCCGCTAAGGACCGGGCCAAGGACCTCGGGATCATCAACATCGCGATCGTCGGCCCCGCCGCCCTGGCCGGCGCGTTCGCGGCCGTGCTGGTCGACACGAGCGGCTACCCCGCCCTGTTCGGCGCGACTGCGGTCGTCGCCGTGGCGGGCTCGGTCCTGGTCTGGAAGATCAAGAGCGTCCCGTGACCGACGGAGGGCCCGCGACCGGCCCGCTCACCGAGGCGGCCCCGGGTCCGGCGGGCGCGCTGGCCGAGCCCGTCGTCCCGGTCCGCAAGCGATGGGTGTTCCAGCTCGGACTAGCCTGCATGGGACTGTGGATGGCCTCGCTCACGCCGCTCCAGATCCTGCTCCCCCAGCAGGTCCAGGACATCGCCCCGCACCAGAAGTTCCTGGTCATCGGCCTGGTGCACGCGTTCGGCGCGGTCGCCGCGATCGTGGCCACGCCGCTGATCGGCGCGCTGTCGGACCGCACCACGAGCGCCAGGGCGCTGGGCCGGCTGCACGGCAGGCGGCACCGCTGGACGCTAGGCATGGCCCTGCTGGCGGCGATCTGCCTGGCCCTGATCTCGCAGCAGACCACGGTGGCCGGGGTGATCGGGCTGTGGGCGTTGTTCAGCGTGTTCAACAACGGCCAGTACGCGAGCCTGAGCGCCTCCATCCCCGACCACGTGCCGGTCCGCCAGCGCGCCACCGTGGCCGGCTGGGTCGGCATGCCCCAGGCGCTCGGCCTGGTCGTCGGGGTCGAGCTGGTCGCCTCGGTGTTCGACAGCAAGTTCACCGTCAGCTACGGCTTCCTGGCCATCTGCATGGTGGTGTTCGTCCTGCCGTTCGTGTTCTCCACCAGCGACCCGCCGCTCGCGCCGGGCGAGCGCGAGCCGTTCTCGGCCCGGCAGCTGTTCGAGGCGTTCAAGGTGGACCTGCGGGCCTACCCGGACTTCGGCTGGGCCTGGATCACCAGGTTCCTGGCCTCGCTGTCGATCTCGATGGGCACGCTGTACCTGTACTACTTCCTGCGGCACCTCGGCTTCGGCAAGGACGCGGCGACCGCCCACCTGACGATCCTGATCCTCATCTACACGCTCTGCGTGGTGATCACGGCCACTGTCGGCGGGCGGATCTCGGACCGGATCGGCAAGCGCAAGCTGATCGTCACCGTCTCCGGCGCCCTGATGGGGCTGGCCGCGCTGCTGCTCACGTTCGTCGAAACCTGGCCCGCGGCCCTGGTCGCGGCGTTCTTCTTCGGTACCGGGTTCGGCGCCTACCTGGCCGTCGACCAGGCCCTGATCACTCAGGTGCTGCCCCGCGCGGCGAACCGCGGCAAGGACCTCGGGCTGATCAACATCGCGATCGCCGGCCCGGCTGCGGTCGGCGGCCTGCTGGCCGCCCTGCTCGTGACGGTCGGCGGCTACCCGACGCTGTTCGCGAGCACGGCCGTGGCCGCCGCTATCGGCGCGACGCTGGTCTGGCGGATCAAGAGCGTGCCCTGACCGACGGTTCGCGGACCAGACCCGGAACGGCCGGGGGCGGCCCGTACCGGGCAGTGCCAGCTACCGGCACGTCAGCCGGAACGGCCGGCCGCGGCCCGTACCGGGCCTCGGCCCACCCGGGCGATCTGCCGGCTCTGCGCGACCAGGTTCCCGGCCGCGTCCCAGACCTCGGCCTCCTCGTCGAACCAGCCGCCGCTGACCTGCCGGCATCTGGCCGCCACCCGCAACGGTCCCGGCGCGGGCACCATCCGCATGTACATGGTGAGCTCGACGGTGGGGGCCCAGCCGGTCGCGCCCAGGCCGAACACCACCGGCGGCAGCCCGTCGACGGCCAGCGCGAGCAGCAGGGCGTCGGGGGCCCTGGGCTCGCGCAGGGCGAAGTAGCCGCGCATCTCCGGCCGGCCGCTCGGCTGGCCGCTGACCCAGCCGGTCACCGCCGGGTCGAACAGCATCTTGATCTGAGCCGCGTAGCCTGCCGTGCCGTCGTCGGCCACGGTGCCGCGCCAGGGCCCGAGTTCCACGCACTCCCCGGCCGGCGGGAGCACCGGCGCGGAGTCGGTCCAGGCCAGCTCGCCGGCCTGCCCGTCGCCCGTCCCGCCGTTCGCGGCCTGGCCGTTCACCCGGTGACTGGATTCCCGGGGACGGGATTCCCGGTGACTGGCCGGCACCGTGCCGGTGGTCACCGTGGTCTCCAGCACGGGCTGGCCGTCCTGGAGCAGGGTCGCGCGGGCCGTCGCCGCGGTCCGGCCCTTCTTCAGCCAGGTGACCTCGATCTGGGCCGGCGCGAGCCTGGCCACCTGCAGGAAGTGGGCGCTCGTCGCGACCGGGTGCGGCAGCGGTGAGCAGTCGAGTACCGCACGCAGCACGGTCGCGATCAGCACCCCGCCGTTCACCGCGGGCGGGGTCGAGCCGCCCGGCGCGACGAGCGCGAACCGCTGGTCAGGGCGCGCCTCATAGCGGTCATCGCCGGTCCGGCGGACCGCGGTGGCCTCGTCGAAGATCGTCATGCTCGCTCGCTTCGGCGTCGGGGACGGGGCTGGCTCAGGCCCACAGCTCGCCTTCCAGGCGGGCCTCCGCCTCGTCCAGCGTGCCGCTGTAGGCCCCGGTCGAGAGGTACTTCCAGCCGCCGTCGGCGACCAGGACGACGATGTCGGCCCGCTCGCCCGCGGCCTGGGCCCGGCCGGCCAGGGCCAGGCCGGCGTGCACTACGCAGCCCGCCGATATCCCGGCGAAGATCCCTTCCTGGGCCACCAGTTCCCTGGTCCGCCGCAGGGCGTCCGCCGCCGAGACGGAGAACCGCGAGGTCAGCACCGTGTCGTCGTACAGTTCGGGCACGAAACCCTCGTCCATGTTGCGCAGCCCGTAGACCAGCTCGCCGTACCGGGGCTCGGCCGCCACGATCTGCACGCCGGGAACGTGCTCGCGCAGGAAGCGGCCGGTGCCCATGAGCGTCCCGGTCGTACCCAGGCCAGCCACGAAGTGGGTTATCCCGGGCAGGTCGGCGAGGATCTCGGGTCCGGTCGTCTCGTAGTGCGCCCGCGCGTTGGCCTCGTTCCCGTACTGGTACAGCATCACCCAGCTCGGGTTCTCCGCCGCCATCCGCTTGGCCACCCTGACCGCCTCGTTCGACCCGCCGGCGGCCGGGGAGTACACGATCGAGGCCCCGTACATCTGCAGCAACTGGGTCCGCTCGGCCGAGGTGTTCTCCGGCATCACGCAGACCACCTGGTAGCCGCGCAGGCTGGCGATCATCGCCAGCGAGATGCCGGTATTGCCGGAGGTCGGCTCCAGGATCGTGCATCCCGGCCTGAGCAGGCCGTCCTTCTCGGCCGCCAGCACCATCCACAGCGCCGCGCGGTCCTTGACCGATCCGGTCGGGTTCCGGTCTTCCAGCTTCGCCCACAGCCGGGCGTCCGGGCCAGGCGACAAGTGCGGCAGCCCCACCAGGGGGGTGCCGCCAATCGCGTCAAGCAGCGAGTCGTAGCGCATCGGCTTGCCTGGCCGGCCCGGCGCCTGGCGCCGGGTCCAGCGGGCTCAGCGGCTCCCGCCGGCTACCGCCGGCAGCACGGTGACCTTGTCGCCGTCCTTGACCGGGGCCGACAGCCCGCCGAGGAACCGCACGTCCTCGTCGTTGAGATAGACGTTCACGAACCGGCGCAAGCCGGAGTCATCGACCAGCCGGTCGCGCAGCCCGGAGTGGCGTGCGTCCAGGTCGGCGATCAGCGCGTCGAGCGTGTCGCCCGATCCCTGCACCGACTTCTCGCCGCCGGTGAAGGTGCGCAGGATCGTCGGGATGCGGACCTCGATGGCCATGTCAGATTCTCCAGATGTCGCAGTAGATACCCGGCGCGGGCATCGCCGATGGCGACAACCCGCCTCAGGTCTCGATCATTCCACCCTGGCCGTCGGAGCGGAGAACCTCCTCCTCGGTGACGACGCCGTCGGCGATGCGGAACGAGCGGATCTCCGCGGAGTCCGGTTCCCTGGTCGACACCAGCAGGTAGTGGGCACCCGGCTCCATCGCGTAGGAGATGTCGGTGCGGGACGGGTAGGCCTCGGTCGCGGTGTGCGAGTGGTAGATGACCACCGGTTCCTCGTCCCGGTCGTCCATCTCGCGCCAGACCGCCAGCTGCTCCATCGAGTCGAACCGGTAGAACGTCGGGGACCGCTCGGCGTTGCTCATGGCGACGAAACGCTCGGGCCGGTCGCTGCCCGCCGGGCCGGCGATCACGCCGCAGGCCTCGTCGGGATGGTCGGCCCTGGCGTGGGCGATCACCTGGTCGAGCAGGGCCCGCGGAATCGTGAGCATGGGGGCGATCGTAACCGGCCGCTACGACAGGGCTGACACGAGGCTTTCCTGCAGGAAAGCCAGCCACTGGTAGACCTGCACGTAGGCGAACCTGGGGTCGTCGGCGGCGACGTTCTCGCTCAGGCCGTCGAAGTCGTCGGTGACCCCAAGCCGCACGCCGAGGGCCAGCCGCACGTCGTTCAGAGAGCGCAGCCAGCCCTCGGCCTGCTCGTGGCTGAGCTTCACCCGGCCGCCTCCGGCCGGCAGCGTCTGCAGCAGCATCTGCGCGGACTCGACCTTGGCCGAGCGCAGGCCCGTCTCGGTGAACCGGCGGAACTCGTGGGCGGCGTCCGGGTCGTCGCGGTAGCCGTCGGGCAGCAGCCTGGCCAGGACCGGGTCATCGGGCACCTGCGCCGACTCGCTGATGCCGACCATTGCGGCCAGCTCGTCGGCTTCGGGGGCCGGGATGTCGGCGACCACCAGCTCGAGTACCTGGCCCACCAGGTCCCTGATAATGCCGGCTTCGGGCCTGGCGAATCGCGCGGTGACCCCTTCGGAGGTCGCGCGGAATCCAGCCATCAGCTCCTCATCACTGCTCACGCGTCGTGGCTGACCGTTGCCCACAGACCATAGCCGTGCAAGGTCTCGGCATTGCGCTCCATCGATTCCCGCGCCCCGGCGGCCACCACGGCCTTGCCCTTGTGGTGGACGTCGAGCATCAGCTTCTCCGCTTTCGGCTTGGAGTACCCGAAGACCCGCTGGAACACGTATGTCACGTAATCCATCAAGTTGACCGGGTCGTTCCAGACGATGGTCAGCCAGGGGCGGTCGACGACCGCCTCTTCCTCCGTCTCGGCGCGGATCGCTTCCGCGGGTGCGACGCTCACTGCGGGCCACCTCCTCACGGTCTAGTGTTCCACTGCCCGCTCGCGGCTCAGAACCACCGCCTTCGTAAGCTTCCACCGTGGCCACTGACCTGGCGGGCACCGCGCTGCTCACCGATCACTACGAGCTCACGATGGTCAGCGCCGCGCTTCGCAGCGGCGCCGCGAGGCGGCGCACCGTCTTCGAGATGTTCGCCCGGCACCTGCCAGGACGGCGCCGGTACGGGATCGTGGCCGGAACCGGCCGGTTCCTGGACGCACTGGAGGAGTTCAGGTTCTCCCCGGCCGAGGTCGGCTTCCTGCGCGAGGCCGGGGTCATCACCAGCGAGGCGGCCGATTTCCTCGCCTCGTACCGCTTCGGCGGCAGCATCTGGGGCTACGCCGAGGGTGACTGCTACTTCCCCGGCTCGCCGATCCTGGTCGTGGAAGGCACCTTCGCCGAGGCCGTCGTGCTCGAGACGCTCGCGCTGTCCATCTTCAACCACGACTGCGCGATCGCGTCGGCCGCCGCCAGGATGGTCACCGCGGCCGGCCAGCGCCCGATCATCGAGATGGGCTCCCGGCGCACCCACGAGCGCGCCGCCGTCGCCGCGGCCCGGGCGGCCTACCTGTCTGGATTCGCCGCCACGTCCAATCTGCGGGCCGGCTATGCCTACGGCGTGCCGACCGCCGGAACCAGCGCGCACGCGTTCACGATGGTCCACGACGACGAGCGCCACGCCTTCGAGGTCCAGGTCGGTTCGCTCGGCGCCGGCACCACGTTGCTGGTGGACACCTACGACGTGGCCAGGGCGGTACGCACGGCGGTGCAGGTGGCCGGGACCGGCCTCGGCTCGGTCAGGATCGACAGCGGCGACTTCGCCGAGATCACCCGGGCGGTCCGGCGCCAGCTGGACGAGCTGGGCGCGGCCAGGACCAGGATCGTGGTCACCGGCGACCTGGATGAGCATGCGATCGCCGCGCTGGCGCCGGCCCCGGTCGACGGGTACGGGGTCGGCACGGCCCTGGTGACTGGCTCCGGCGTGCCCACTGCATCCCTGGTCTACAAGCTGGTGGCCAGGCAGGGAGCATCCGGCCAGCTCGAGCCGGTGGCCAAGCGCTCGGTCGGCAAGCCGACCATCGGCGGCCGGAAATGGGCGGTCAGGACGCTGGACGAGGACGGCACGGCGCTGGCCGAGGTGGTCAGCACCAGCCCGGCGACCGGGTCCTGGCCGGCCCACCGGGTGCTGCTGCGCGAGCTCGTCACCGACGGGCAGGTCACGGGGCGCGAATCGCTCGCGGACGGCCGGGCCCGGCGCCGGAGCGCGCTGGACGAGCTGCCGCACCAGGCGCTGCGGCTGTCGCCCGGCGAACCGGTCATCGGTACCCTGATCGGCCAGGAATAAGCGCCCGGCGCAGACCGCCCCCGACCGGTAACCTGCGGGCATGCATCCGAGCGCCGAACACGTCGCGGCGACGCTGCGGTCCCTGGGAGCGACCGGCGAAGTCAGGGAACTGCCCGAGCCGGCCCCGACGGCGGCCGCCGCGGCCGCGCAGATCGGCTGCGAGGTGGGCGCGATCGCCAACAGCCTGATCTTCGACGCCGACGGGACTCCGCTGCTGATCCTGACCAGCGGCGCCCACCGGGTCGATACGGGCAAGGTCGCGGCCGGTCACGGCTTCGCTGCGGTCCGGCGGGCCGATCCCGGCTTCGTCCGCGCCGCCACCGGCCAGGTAATCGGCGGCGTGGCCCCGGTCGGGCATCCCGCGCCGGTCAGGACCCTGGTCGATCGCCGGCTGGGCAGCTACGACGTGGTCTGGGCCGCGGGCGGGCACCAGCACACGGTGTTCCCGACGTCCTTCGCCGAGCTGGTCAGGCTGACCGGCGGCGAGCCGGCCGACGTCGGCGCCTAGCCGCTGGGATGTCTAGCCGGCGCCCTCGGGCAGCGATTCGAAGATCTCCTTGCACTCCGGGCAGACCGGGAAGCGCTTAGGGTCGCGGGTCGGCACCCAGACCTTGCCGCACAGGGCGACCATGGGCGTGCCGTTCACGGCGCTGTCCATGATCTTGTCCTTCAGGACGTAGTGCGCGAACCGCTCGTGATCACCGTCACCGGTCGACAGGTCGGGAGCGATGTCGGTGTCGACCGCGGTGCCGCCGGCCGGGAAGGCTTCAGTCACTGCCCCAGCTTACGCGCCGGCCGCAAGGCCGCCGGGGGCCTGGCGGGCGGCCCGGGGGGGTCCGAGCGGGTCAATTGAGCACCGGGTCATCGGGATAGGTGGACAGCAGCGCCATCTCGCCGCCCTGGCGGCGCAGCACGTCCGGATACAGGCGGTCAGGGTCGGCGGCGAACGCGTCCTCGGGCAGCCCCTCGAGCACCAGCCAGGCACCGGCCTCGATCTCGGCCGCCAGCTGCCCGGCGCCCCAGCCGGCGTAGCCCGCGAACACCCGAAGCGAGGCGATCCCGTCGGCCAGCAGCTCAGGCGGCGCGCCCAGGTCGACCAGCCCGATCCTGGACATGATCCGGGAGCCGGACAGCGAGCGCCAGCCGATCGGCTCGGTCTCGCCCCGCGGCAGCGCCAGCGCGAGCGCGCTGTCCGGCGACACCGGGCCGCCCTGGAACAACACCGACGGGCCGGTGACCAGGTCGGTCCACGGCTCGAGGACCTGACGGACCGGGATCTCACTCGGCCGGTTCAGCACCACGCCGAGCGTGCCCTCCTCGAGGTCGTCCTCAACGATGAGCACGATGGTGCGCCGGAAGTTCACGTCACCGAGCATCGGCGTCGCGGCGAGCAGCTGACCCGTGCGGGATTTCTCCGGCATGTTTCTATGATGCGCTACCGGCGCGGCTGCCATTCGCTCCGGCCGGAAGCCTTGACCAGCCCCTGGCCCGCGCCTGACCCTCGGCGCCGGTTCGGCTCGGCCCCGGCGCGGTCAGAACAGCATGCTGGATAGCCGGGACCGGGCCTTGCCGACCCGCGGGTCCCGCGGCGGCAGCACATCGAAAAGCTCGAGCAGGTGCACCCGGACCTGGTTCCGGTCATCGCCCGACACGCGGCCGAACAAGCCGAGCAGCCGGTCGAAACTGGCCTCGATCTGGCCGCTGGCCAGATCGAGATCGGCCGCCTTGAGCTGAGCGCCGACATCGTCGGGAGCGTTCTGCGCGGCCTTGCCGACGCTCGCCTGGTCGTAGGAGTTCACCCGGCGGATCAGGTCGACCTGAGCCAGCCACGCCCTGGCCACCGGATGGTCCGGCGAGTCGGCCAGCACCCCGCTCAGGGCCTCGGCGGCCGCGTCAAGGTCGCCGGCGTCCATCGCCTTCTGGGCCGACTCGAACCGGGGGTCGGCCAGGACGTCACCGGGCCCACCGGGACCGCCGGCACCACCAGGTCCGGCCCCGAACCCGCCTGGCCCGGCCGGGCCAGGGCGTCCGGCCGGCCCCTGACCGCCGGCCTGTGCGGGTCCGGCCTGTGCGGGTCCGGCCTGACCGGATTCTGCCTGCCCGGGTCCCGCCTGCCTGGCGTCGGCCTGATCCGGGCCGGCTTCCGCGTCGGTGGTCGCCGCCTCCCCGCGCACCCTGGTCGGCATGCCGAGCTGCTCGGCGACCTGCAAGATCTGGGCGATCCACTGGCGCACCTGAGCCTCGGGCAGCGCGCCGAGGAAGCCGTCGACGAGCTGGCCGCCGATCACGGCCACCACCATCGGGATCGACTGCACCTGCAAGGCGGCCGCGAGCTGCGGGTTGGCGTCTACGTCGACCTTGGCCAGCAGCCAGTCCCCGGCTGCTTCGGCCGCCAGCTTCTCCAGCACCGGGCCGAGCTGCTTGCACGGCTCGCACCATTCCGCCCACAGGTCCACGATGACCGGGGCGGCCTGGGACCGGCCCACGACCTCGGTGTTGAACGTCGCGTCGGTGGCCTCGAACACGTAGCCGGAACCAGCGCCGCCCGGCGGCTGCGGGCCCTGTTCGCGGCGCTTGGCGGCCGCCTGCCTGGCCCCGAGGTCGATCGCGCCGGCCATGGAGAAGTCTCGCGGCTGTGTCATGACTCCATCCTGCCGCATCCGGTCCATCGGTCAGGCACCCAGGACATGCGCCGCCTGCTGGCCGGCGTCGGCCCGGGCGGCCCCGGGGTCAGAACGCCGGCGCCTCGGTGTAGCCGCCCCACTCGGCCCGCAGCGCGCCGCAGATCTCGCCCAGCGTCGC
Organism: Streptosporangiaceae bacterium; assembly: GCA_051004215.1. GTDB lineage: Bacteria > Actinomycetota > Actinomycetes > Streptosporangiales > Streptosporangiaceae > Chersky-822. Next base: position 27,132 of record JBPCKO010000202.1, read on the forward strand.
CTCGGCCATCGCGGCGTCGATCATCGGCGGGACCGTGTTGGCGCCGGACCTGGCCGCCGCCACCATCGCGGCCAGCGCGGCGTTCACCGGGGCGTCGTCCCGCGCCGCCTTGCGCTCAGCCAGGTCGCGCACCTGGGCCCGCTCGACCTCGTGACTGACCCGCAGGATCTCGACCGGCTTCTCGACGGTGTCGGTGTGGCAGTTGACCCCGACCACCTTCTTGTCGCCCTTCTCCAGCTGCCGCTGGTAGGCGAACGAGGCCTCGGCGATCTCGGCCATGAACCAGCCTTCCTCGATGCCGCGCAGGATGCCGCTGGTGATTGTCCCGTCCTGGCTCATCCGCCGGATCGTGGCGAAGATGTCCTCGGCCTGCTCCTCCAGCCGGTCGGTCAGGGCCTCGATGTACCACGAACCGCCCAGCGGGTCGGCCACGTTGACGACGCCGGTCTCCTCCATGATCACCTGCTGGGTGCGCAGCGCGATCTCGGCGGCCTTCTCGCTCGGCAGCGCGAGCACCTCATCCAGCGCGTTCGTGTGCAGCGAGTTGGTCCCGCCGAGAACCGCGGCGAGCCCCTCGACCGCGGTCCTGACCACGTTGTTGTCCGGCTGCTGGGCGGTCAGCGAGACGCCGGCCGTCTGGGTGTGGAACCGGAGCCACTGCGCCCGCTCGGTCTTCGCGCCGTAGACGTCGCGCATCCAGCGGGCCCAGATCCGGCGGGCGGCCCGGAACTTGGCGATCTCCTCGAAGAAGTCGATGTGCGCGTCGAAGAAGAACGACAGGCCGGGCGCGAACAGGTCGATGTCCAGCCCCCTGGACAGCCCGAGTTCGGCGTAGGCGAACCCGTCGGCCAGCGTGAACGCGAGCTCCTGGGCGGCCGTCGATCCCGCCTCCCTGATGTGGTACCCGGACACTGAGAGCGGCTTGTAGTCAACGATCTCGGCCGCGCAGTACTCCATCAGGTCGCCGATCAGGCGCAGGTGCGGCTGCGGCGGGAACAGCCACTCCTTCTGCGCGATGTACTCCTTGAAGATGTCGGTCTGCAGCGTGCCGTTCAGCGCCCGCGGATCGGCGCCCTGGCGCCGCGCCGCCGCCACGTACATGCAGAACACCGGGACGGCCGGGCCGCTGATGGTCATCGATGTGGTGGTGTCGGCCAGCGGGATGCCCGCGAACAGCACGTCCATGTCGGCCGCGGAGTCGATCGCGACGCCGCAGTGCCCGACCTCGCCGAGCGAGCGCGGGTCGTCGGAGTCCCGGCCCATCAGCGTGGGCATGTCGAACGCGACCGACAGGCCGCCGCCCCCCGCGGCCAGCAGCATCTTGTACCGCTGGTTGGTCTGCACCGCGTTGCCGAAGCCGGAGAACTGCCGGATCGTCCAGGTCCGGCCCCGGTAGCCGGCCGGGTACAGGCCCCGGGTGAACGGGAATTCCCCCGGCCAGCCGATCCGCTCGAAGCCGGGCACCACCGCGCCCGCCGGCGGCCCGTACACCGGGTCCACGGCCAGACCGGACAGCGTGGTGAAGTCCGCGTCCCGCCGCCGGGACCGGTCGTACCGCTGCTGCCAGCGAGCCCGGCCGTGATCGTCCTGGTCCTGCGCGGACTGCGTGCTCATTGATCATCCTCCGGCTGCGCGACGGGCCCGAGATAGTAGGACGTCCTACTATCTTCGCTGGCCTCAGTGTACGGCCCGCTCCAACCATCTGCCGGGCTGCGACGTCTCAGTACCCGCAGGTGCACGAGTGAGCCAGACGCTCACGGTCCGACCAGCCCAGGCCGAATGTGTGGTAGAACAAATGCGAAATCTCGCTGGCGACTCCGGCTGCCTGGCCGTAGCCGGCGACGTCATCACCCTGCAGGCATGGGCAGCGCCACCAGCCGCGGCAAGGCAAAGGAGCTCTGTGGCCAGGCTCCGCACCGCTGACCGGGACGCCGCCGAGGAACTGTTCAACGCGTGCTACCCGCGCCTCGCCGGCTGGGTCAGGCGGCTCGTCGACGACGACGAGACCGCGCACGAGATCGCCGCCGAGGCGTTCACCAGGCTGCTGGCCCGGTGGTCGAGCCTGGAAAATCCGCAGAGCTATCTGTACATGATCGCGACGAATCTGGTCAGGGACCACTGGCGTAAGACCAGCCGGGAACGCCGCGCGATCCGCACCATCACGGCCACGGTCCCCCGCGAGCCGTCCTGGCAGCCCGCGCAGGACGTCGACGTGCGGGTGCTGATCGAGGACCTGCCGCCCAAGCTGCGGAGCGCGTTCCTGCTGCATTACTACGCGGGCCTCGGGGTCAAGGAGGTGGCCGCACTGCTCGGCAAGCCCGAGGGAACGGTGAAGGCCGACCTGCATCACGCCAGGGCCAAGCTCAAGGCCGCGCTGAGTGAGGCGTCATGACCAATCATCGTGATCCGATCGAGGACTGGCTGAGCCGGGACGTCGAGGTGATGGCCCCGCCACCCGGATCCTTCCAGCGGGTCCGCCGCCGGGCCCGCCGGCGTAAGGCCATGCAAGCGGCCAGCGCCGCGGCCGGAGTGGCCGTGATCGTCGCCGCGGGCATCTCGGTGCCCGTGCTCACCGGCAACTTGTTTGCCGGAACCGGCCCGGCCAGGGTGCGCACCGGTGCGCCGACCGCGGGCACGCACACCCCGCCGCGTCCCTCCGCCACCAGCCGGCCGACGCCGTCGGCCAGCCACCGGTCCTTTCCCGACCCGGCCATGGCCGATGCGGGACACGGCCAGGCAGCGTCGCCCGGCTTCCGGCCGGTATCGGTGACGTTCGTCGACAA
>JBPCKO010000203.1:0-6060 GCA_051004215.1 Streptosporangiaceae bacterium
TCTCTGCCGGCCCGCCCTGGTGATCAGGGTCCCTGGTTTCGTCGCCACCGGGGAATGTCGCGCGCCGTTCCGGCAGGCGCCGGGCACCGGCGCCCTCCGGCCCGGGACCGCCACCGCGGTGCCCGGGCTCGTGCTGGCCGGGGCGTGGACCGATACTGGCTGGCCAGACACGATGGAGGGTGCCGTGCGAAGCGGACAGGATGCTGCGAAGCAGATGACCGGCTGGCTGGCCCGCCAGCCCGCCGTGGCCGCGACGACCGGGGCCGCGTCATGACGGCCACGCTCCCGGCGGGCGTGGAGACGGCCCGCGACCTGGTCGGGCCGGGCATCGAGGCGGCTCTGGCCAGGCTCAGCCCGGACATCAGGCCGGTGGCCAGCTACCACTTCGGGCTGACCGGCCCCGGCGGGCAGCCGACCGGCAAGCCGGCCGGAGGCAAGGCGCTCCGCCCGGCGCTCACGTTGCTGTCGGCCCGCGCCGCGGGTGCGCCCTCCGAGCGTGCGGTGCCGGCCGCGGTCGCCGTCGAGCTGGTGCACAACTTCTCTCTGCTGCACGACGACATCATGGACGGCGATATCGAGCGGCGGCACCGTCCGACCGCGTGGACGGTCTTCGGCGTCGGCCCGGCCATCCTGGCCGGGGACGCGCTCCAGGCCCTGGCCAATGACCTGCTGCTGGAAGGGCCGGCCCCGCAGGCGGTCTGGGCCTCCCGCTGCCTGGCCGCCGCGGTCCAGCGCCTGATCTCCGGCCAGGGCGCCGACCTCGCGTTTGAGCGGCGCGAGGACGTCTCGGTCGACGAGTGCCTGGACATGGCCGCGGACAAGACCGCGGCGCTGATGGCCTGCGCGTGCAGCATCGGCGCCATCTACGTGGGGGCGCCGGCCGCGACCGCGATGAGCCTGACCGCATTCGGCGCGTTCATCGGGCTGGCCTTCCAGCTCACCGACGACCTGCTCGGTATCTGGGGAGCGCCCGAGGTGACCGGCAAGCCGGTCCGGTCCGACCTGCGGTCCAGGAAGAAGTCGCTGCCCGTGGTCGCCGCGCTGGCCAGCGAGAGCGACGCCGGCCGCGACCTGGCCGCGCTGCTGGCTACGCCCGGCGAGCTGAGCGAGGACGACCTGCTCAAGGCGGCCGGGCTGGTCGAGCTGGCCGGGGGCAAGAAGTGGGTCGAAGCCGAGGCGGACTCGGCACTCTCGTCGGCGCTGCGCTGTCTCGGCGAGGGCGAGCTGCCAGAGGATGTCAGCGCCGAGTTCGCCGCGATCGCCGAATTCGTGACCGCGAGGCAGTGGTGAAGCCAGATACCGCGACGGTGACCGGGATGGTCGCGGGCGCGGCGGCGCAGGCGGCCCCGGCACCCGGTGCGCCGGGCGCTGACGGACTGGCCGCGGCCAGGACCGCGCTGGACCGGGCGGCCGGCTACCTGCTGCGGATCCAGCACGACGAGGGCTGGTGGCAGGGCGAGCTCGAGACGAACGTCACCATGGACGCCGAGGATTTGCTGTTCAGGGAGTTTCTCGGGATCTCCTCGACCGAGCAGACCGCCGCCTCGGCCCGGTGGATCCGCTCCAGCCAGCGGCCCGACGGTACCTGGGCGAACTTCCGCGGTGGCGACGCGGACCTGTCCACGACCGTGGAAGCCTACGTGGCGCTGCGGCTGGCCGGCGACGAGCCGCAGGCGCCGCATATGGCCGGGGCCGCGGCCTGGATCACCGCGCACGGCGGGATCGCGGCCACCCGGGTCTTCACCAGGATCTGGCTGGCCATGTTCGGTCTGTGGTCATGGGATGACCTGCCCGTCATGCCGCCCGAGCTGATCTACCTGCCGGCCTGGTTCCCGCTGAACGTTTATGACTGGGCCTGCTGGGCCAGGCAGACTATTGTGCCGCTCACCATCGTCGGCTCGCTGCGGCCGAGCCGCCCGCTTCCGTTCGGGCTGGACGAGCTGCGCGGGCCGAGCACCGCGCCGGGCCCGGCGCCTGACCTGTGGACCGTCGCCTTCCAGCGCCTCGACCAGGGGCTGCACGGATACGAGCGGCACCTGCAAGGCAGCCGGCCGGCCACCGCGGTCAGGTCCGCCGCGATGAGACGGTGCGCGGAGTGGATTATCGCCCGGCAGGAACGGGACGGCTGCTGGGGCGGCATCCAGCCGCCCTGGGTCTACTCGCTGATCGCGCTGCACCTGCTCGGCTACGAACTCGACCATCCGGTGATGGCCCGCGGCCTGGCCGGGATGGAGCGGTTCACGATCATCGAGGACGGTCCCGACGGGCCGGTGCGGCGGTTCGAGGCCTGCCAGTCGCCGGTCTGGGACACCGTCCTGGCCATGATCGCGCTCGCCGACGCCGGCCTCGGCGCCGATCACCCGGCCCTGACGTCGGCGGCCAGGTGGGTGCTGGCCGAGGAGATCCGCGGGCCAGGCGACTGGCAGGTGCGGCGGCCGGGGCTGGCCCCCTCCGGCTGGGCGTTCGAGTTCGACAACGACGGCTACCCGGATATCGACGACACCGCCGAGGTGGTGCTCGCGCTCGGCCGGATCACCCTGGCCGCGGGCCCGGGCCCCGGCGCCGGCGAGAACGCGCAGTCGGCCAGGCGGCGCGCGATCGCCTGGCTGACCGGCATGCAGTCCAAGGACGGCGGCTGGGGCGCGTTCGACGCCGACAACACCGCCACGCTGGTGACCAAGCTCCCGTTCTGCGACTTCGGCGAGGTCATCGACCCGCCGTCGGCCGATGTCACCGCGCACACGGTGGAAGCGCTGGCCGCGGCCGGCCTGGCCGGTACCAGGGCGGCCCGCCGCGGCGTCGCCTGGCTGCTGCGCCACCAGGAACCGGACGGGTCCTGGTTCGGCCGGTGGGGCGCGAACTACGTCTACGGGACCGGTGCCGTGGTGCCGGCCCTGATCGCGGCCGGGGTGCGGCCAGGCAAGCTGGTGATCAGGCGCGCGGTGGACTGGCTGATCGCCCACCAGAACGACGACGGCGGCTGGGGCGAGGATCTGCGCTCGTACGAGGATCCGGCCTGGGCAGGCCGGGGTGACTCCACCGCCTCGCAGACCGCCTGGGCGATCCAGGCGCTGGTCGCCGCGGGCGGTGACGACGCCCTGGACAGCGCGGCCCTGGGCGTCGCCTGGCTGGCCGCGACCCAGCGGCCGGACGGGAGCTGGGACGAGCCCCAGTTCACCGGCACCGGGTTCCCCGGCGATTTCTATATCAACTACCACCTGTACCGGATGGTGTTCCCGGTCAGCGCGCTCGGCCGGTACCTGTCCCGCGGCATGGGCGGAGGCCAATGAGCGGACCAGTCATCTGCGCCCCGCTGCGCGTGGAGGCCCGCGCGCTGCGGCGCGGCTTGCGCGATGGCGCCGGGCCCGGCCGGCAGGAGAACGGGCAGGCTAACGGCCACGACGGCAACGGCCACGCCCCGATCGGGGTGCTCCGCACCGGCTACGGGCCGGCTCGCTCGGCCAGCGCGGCGGCCCGGCCCGAGCTGGCCGGCGCCGGGGTGGTCGCGGTCGGCGGGGTGGCCGGGGCGCTGACCGCCGACCTGAACGTCGGCGACCTCGTGGTCGGTTCCCTGGTCAGCGGCGGGGGCACGGCGGTGAGCTGCCCGTCGGCGCCGTTGCTGGCCGGCGAGCTGCGGCGGGCCGGGCTGACCGTCCTGGTCGGGCCGATCGCGACCGTCGGCAGGCTCGGGCGCCGGGACGACCACACCGCGCTGACCGCGGCGGGCGCGATCGCGGTGGACATGGAGTCCGCGCCGCTGCTGTCGGCCGCCGACGGCCGGCCCGCGATCGTGGTCAGGGCGATCTCGGACCTGGCCGGGCGCTCGCTGGTCAGCCCGCGCACGGTCACCGGGGGGATCGCGGCGCTGCGATCGCTCCGGCTAGCCGGGCCGGCCCTGGCGAAATGGGCCGCCGCGGTCCGGCCGCGGCAGGTGCTGCTGGCCAGCCCGCGATCGTTCTGCGCCGGCGTCGAGCGCGCCATCGAGATCGTCGAGCTGGCCCTGAAGAAGTACGGCGCCCCGGTCTACGTGCGCAAGCAGATCGTGCACAACCGCACGGTGGTGGCGGATCTGGAGAAGCGGGGCGCGATCTTCGTCGACGAGCTCAGCGAGGTACCGGAAGGCTCGGCCGTGGTGTTCTCCGCTCACGGCGTGTCGCCGCAGGTGCGGCGCGATGCCGCCCGGCGGGACCTGGCCACCGTGGACGCCACCTGCCCGCTGGTGGCCAAGGTGCACGCGGAGGCCCGCCGCTTCGCCGGGGACGGCTACCTGGTCGCGCTGATCGGGCACGCCGGCCATGAGGAGACCGAGGGCACGCTCGGCGAGGCACCGGACGCCACCGTGCTGGTGCAGGATCCCGGCGACGTCGCCAGGCTCACCCCGGCCGATCCCGGCAAGGTCGCCTACCTGATGCAGACCACGCTGGCCGCGGACGAGGCGGCCGGCCTGGTCGACGCGATCAAGGAGCGCTTCCCGGCCGCGCGCGGCCCGGGCAGCGATGACATCTGCTACGCCACTACGAACCGGCAGCGGGCGGTCCGCGCGATCGCGGCCGATTCCGATCTGGTCCTGGTGGTCGGCTCGGTTAACTCGTCGAACTCGCTCCGCCTGGTGGAGACGGTGCAACGGGCCGGGACGCCGGCCTACCTGGTCGACAGCGCCGAGGAGGTGGAACTCGGCTGGCTCGCCGGCGCGGACACGGTCGGGATCACCGCGGGCGCCTCGGCCCCGCCGGCCGTGGTCGGGCAGATCGTCACGGCGCTATCCGGGCTCGGGGAGGTCCAGACCGCCGAGGTCGTGACGACGACCGAGGAAGTTCAGTTCGGCTTGCCCAGGGAGCTGCGGCAGGCACCAGGCTGACGCCCGCCGGGGCGGCAGCACACAACTAACAACAACGGTGACGAACAGTACTAATAGTAACACACGGGAACAGAAGTTACTAAAGAGAAAGATGGTGCCCACGTGTCCATGCCGCTGCGCCAGAGCCTGCGGATCGGGACCTACCTGTTTCGCCAGAAGCTCGCTCGCAATGACAAGTTCCCGCTCATCGTCGAGCTCGAGCCGCTGTTCGCCTGCAACCTGAAGTGCGCAGGCTGCGGCAAGATCGCCGAGCCGGCCTCGATGCTGAAGCAGCGGATGCCGGTCGAGCAGGCGCTCGCCGCGATCGAGGAGTGCGGCGCGCCGATGGTCTCGATCGCGGGCGGCGAGCCGCTCATGCACCCGCAGATCGAGGTCCTGGTCGGCGAGCTGATCAAGCGCAAGAAGTACGTGTTCTTGTGTACCAACGCGCTGCTGATACCGAAGAAGCTGGACAAGTTCACGCCCTCGCGGTACTTCGCGTTCGCCGTGCACATCGACGGCCTGGCCGAGCGGCATGACGCCTCGGTCTGCAAGGACGGCGTGTTCGACGAGGCCGTCGCCGCGATCAGGGAGTGCCAGCGGCGCGGCTTCCGGGTGACCACGAACAGCACGTTCTTCAACACCGACTCGCCGCAGACCATCATTGACGTGCTCGACTACCTCAACGACGACCTGAAGGTCGACCAGATGATGATCTCGCCGGCCTACGCGTACGAGAAGGCCCCCGACCAGGATCACTTCCTGGGCGTGAGCGAGACCAGGGAACTGTTCCGCAAGGCCTTCGCGGACGGCAACCGCAAGCGCTGGCGGCTGAACCACTCGCCGCTGTTCCTGGACTTCCTGGAAGGCAAGGCGGACTACGCCTGCACCGCCTGGGGCATCCCGTCCTACTCACTCAAGGGCTGGCAGCGTCCCTGCTACCTGATGGGGGACAGCTACGCCGCCTCCTACCGGGAGCTGATCGAGGAGACCGACTGGGACGCCTACGGCCGCGGCAAGGATCCGCGCTGCGCGAACTGCATGGCGCATTGCGGGTACGAGCCGTCGGCGGTCCTGGCCACCATGGGCTCGCTGAAGCAGTCGCTGCGCGCGATGCGCGGCTGAGCTACGGGCCAGGGGGCCGAGCCCCACAGGGGGGGGGGGAAGGGCCCCTTGTGGGAAACAGGGCAGGGACGGGTGTGTTTGACCCCCGGGGGCAGCGA